>NZ_CANCLE010000091.1 GCF_947378715.1 Phenylobacterium aquaticum | reverse complement strand
AGCAAGTGGCTTTCGATCGGCAGCTTCAGTCCGGCCAGGCCTGCCACATGGCCGCTGTTTCCCGCCACGCAGATGGCGACCTTGTCGGCGCCGATCGGGCCGCGCGTGGTCTCGACCCCCTCGACCTTGCCGCCGCGCAGGGCGAAGCCCGTGACCTCGCAATTCTGGATGATGTCGACGCCCAGGGCGTCGGCAGCCCGCGCATAGCCCCAGGCGACCGCGTCGTGACGCGCCGTGCCGCCGCGCTTCTGGATCAGCCCGCCCTGCACCGGGAACCGGGCCTCGGGCGACATGTTCAGCACAGGGATCAGCCGGGCGACCTCGGCGCGGGACATCAGCTCGGCGTCGATGCCCTGGGCGCGCAGGGAATCTCCCCGTTCGGCCAGCCGGGTCATGTCTGAATCCGAATGCCCCAGGAAGACCGCGCCGCGCTGGCTGAACATGACATTGTAGTTCAGCTCGTCGGTCATCTCCTCCCAGAGCTTCAGGGCGTATTCCAGCATCCGTTGCAGTTGCGGCTGGCGATAGTTGGAGCGGACGATGGTGGTGTTGCGCCCCGTGTTGCCGCCGCCGATCCAGCCGCGCTCCAGCACGGCGACCGACTTCACCCCGTGATATTTGGCGAGGTTATAGGCGGTGGCCAGGCCATGACCGCCGCCGCCGATGACGACGATGTCGTAGCGGGGCTTTGGGTCCGGCGCGCGCCAGGCGCGGGGCCAGGACTTGTGGCCCGAAAGCCCGGCGCCCAGCAGCCCCAGCGTCGAATAGCGCGCCATCTAGGCCCGCCCGTTCGCGGTCTTGTCGCGGCTGTCGTCAGATGCGCCCATTTTTCGTCGATAGGCCCTGGGGCCTCGCGCGACCAGCCGCAAAAATTAGATCGGCGGCCGACAAAATTCGATTGGCGCGAAGGCCCCGTCAAACCGTCTCCTGTCGTCCCAGTCAGACGTGGCCGGACGAAAGGATCTCCCCGTGAAGGCCAAACCTCCCGAGAGCCGCTATGTGCTCATCCTGAAATGTCCGGATCGCAAAGGCGTGGTGGCGGCGGTGTCAGGCTTCCTGGCCGACAATGACGCCTCGATCCTGGAGTCCAACCATTTCAACGACGGCATGGCGGACCAGTTCTACATGCGCACCGTCTTCCGGCCGGACGGGGCCATGCCGCCGATCGAGGCCATGCGGGCGGGGTTCGAGCTGATCGCCCAGCGGTTCTCGATGGACTGGTCGCTGCATGACGCGGCCGAGCGGCCTCGGGTGCTGCTGGCGGTGTCGAAGTTCGGCCACTGCCTGTTCGACCTGCTGCACCGCTGGCGCGCCGGCCTGCTGCAGGCCGAGATCGTGGGGGTGGTGTCGAACCACGAGGATATGCGCTCCTTCACGGAGTGGAGCGGCGTGCCGTTCCACCACTTGCCGATCACCGCAGCGACCAAGGCAGAACAGGAAGCCGCCTTCCTGGGGTTGGTCGAGGAGCTCAAGGTCGATCTGGTGGTGCTCGCGCGCTACATGCAGATCCTGTCGCCGCAGATGTGCGCCAGCCTGGATGGCCGCTGCATCAATATCCACCACTCGTTCCTGCCAGGCTTCAAGGGGGCCAAGCCGTATCATCAGGCCCACGCGCGGGGGGTGAAGATCATCGGGGCCACGGCCCACTATGTGACTACGGATCTCGACGAGGGACCGATCATCGAACAGGACGTCCGCCGCGTGGACCACAGCCAGGACCCTGACCGGCTGGTCCAGATCGGCCGTGACGTGGAGTGCGCCGTGCTGGCCCGCGCCGTCGCCTGGCATGTCGAGCGCCGCGTGCTGGTCGAGGGCGGCAAGACCATCGTCTTCGCCTAGGCTTTTCCCCGCAGGGACAGAGCCAGGAAGACCAGGGTCAGGGCGACCACCACGACGCTGGCGTAGTGCTCCGGTGGGTGGTGGCCTCCGGCGCCTTTTAGGAACCAGCCGTCCAGCAGCATCAGGCCGCGCTCGACGATGATCAGGGCCAGAAACAGTGGCGTGAGCGGGCGGTAGCGGAGGCCTATGACGACCTCGGCGACGCCATGGGGAATCTGCAAGGCCCCGAACCAGGCGAAGACCGCGATGATGGTGTGGGCCTGGGCGCCCAGGTCGATGTGAGCGATCACGCCCGCCCCGCCGTCCGGAAGGAAATAGTGGATACAGCCTGGCGCCACCGTGCCTATGCCCATCAGCACCAGGAACCAGGCGGAGATCGCCGCACCGCGGTAGTCGCGATTGGTGCTGTCCGGCAACAGGGCCATGGGGTGTCCTCCGGGTGGGGTTCAGTCGACCGCGACGAGCAGCAGGGCGATCTGGGTCAGCGCCGCGATCAGTGCGATCGCCAGTCCGAGCCAGAGCTTGGGGCTGGCGAGCGCCATGATCACTGGCCGGGTCGGAAAGGAGAAGGTCTGGGGCATGGCCGCGAACTTGAAATCGTGGGCGCCGCCGAAGCGGGGATCGGCGACCAGGATCGCCAGGTCCCGCCGACTGCGGTAGCGCATGTAGCCGACCAGGGTCCATTCCGGATCAGGCTCGACCCCCCAGGCGTCGAAATAGGGCCCGATCTTGCGGGCGGCGATGGCCGGGTGGCCGCCGCGCCGGAAAAGGGCGGGGAGAAACATCCTGGTGTAGCCATCCATCACAGCGCGGGCCGGACGCATCTGGCCGGTCAGGGGATCGGCGACCTCGGTGGAGGCCACCCTGACTAGGTTGAGCATGAAAAACTCCCGACCATCATCGCCCTCCAGGAAATGGCGCACCACGGCGGGATCGTTGCGACCGGCATCGGGATTGTGCGCGGTGATCCGCGCCATGAGATCGTCGATCTCCTGCGGTTTCAGAGGACCGCGCCAATTGACGTACCAGGCAAGGAACAGGCCATAGGCCGCCAGGGCCATGCCCCAGACCCAGAAACTGTCCATCCCAAGCCTCCCTTGCGTAGACGCACGCTCACAAATGGCATTGTGTATGTCAATACGAGCTCGGCGCGGATGGACGTCGTGGTCATGCGGGCGAACGGCGCTGAGATCAGCCTTGCTCCGCGAGGCGGCGCAGGAAGATGTCGGCGATCTCGCGGCCGTGGGTGTCTTGCAGGAAGTGCCCGGCGTCCGGGATCAGGTCGAAGCTCGCCTGCGGATAGAGGCTGGCCCATTCGCGACCCCAGGCTTCGGTGAACACCGCGTCGGTCCCGCCCCAGATGAAATGCACCGGCTTCGTCCAGGCCTTGAGGGTCTCGAACCAGACCGCCTGCTCGGCCGCCGCCCCGCCCGTCGGGTTGTCGAAGGGCAGGCTCAGCGGGAAGCGGCGCGGCCCGGCCATGCCAGCCCGGCCGAGGCCTTCGAACGGCGCATCATAGGCCCGCCGCACCGCTGCATCTGCGGCGCTCAGGTCCGGATGGAGGCCGGACTGGATGATGGCGAACAGGTCGCGCGGTTGCATGCCGCCGAGTGGCAGCATCATGAACCAGCCGATCGACAGGGGCTGCGGGATGTTGACGCCAAACAAGCCGTCGGTCTGCCACTGGCCGTTCCACTGGCGCAGCGCCGGGGTGTAGTCGTAGCCCTCGTGATGCAGCCAGGTGTTCAGGATCACCAGGCGCGTAAACCGCTCCGGCAGGGTCGCGGCCTGGGCCAGGCCGATGGGGCCGCCCCAGTCCTGGACGAAGAGCGTCACGTCGGTCAGGTCCAGCGCCTCGATCAGGGCGCGGTGGGCGGCGACGTGGCGGGCGATGGAATACCAGCCGTCATCCATCACCTTGTCTGAACGCCCGAAGCCGATGTGGTCGGCGGCGATGCAGCGCCAGCCCTCGGCGACCAGGCGGGCGATGATGTGCCGGTTGAGGAAACTCCAGGTCGGCATGCCGTGCATCAGCAAGGCGACGGGCCCGTCCCGAGGACCCGCATCCACATAGGCCAGCCTCAGCCCCTGGAATTCGAGGTGGCGCGACGCGTGGTCGAAGTCCGGCATGTCCGCGAAGTTCGTGTCCGGAGCCCGCAGAAAGCTGACGCCGTCGGCCGTGGTCAGGATGTCGGTCATCGGAGTGTCCTGGTGAAGCGCCTCACCAGCCTAATATAATGACATGCGTTATGTCGATAAATGCGCACCGCGTAGTCCTTCCAGAGCCCCAGGGTTTATATCCCCAAAATGGGTTTTCAATACCGGACAGTTCCTGAAAACCTAGGTTGATGAAGGCGCTCGGCTCCGACCATGCATTGCATTTTACAATATATAGGGGAATTGGTCGGCCATTCGAGATGACGCATACTTGTCATCAAGGCTCTGAATTTGGATTCAACTCGCCCAGAGAGCGACCTGTGCTTGCCTTTATCCGGCCCATCGACATGGTGTTGATTGGACCGCCCGACCTGTAGCGGGCGTCCATCGATGGCGGCCAAGGGGGTTTGGCGGTCAGGATCGAGGCGGGGGTGGCTTTGTCCAACGGGTGCGAGCGATGAGCGTCGGCGCGCGGCCGCGCGTGGTGGTCGCCGTGGGCACGCGGCCAGAGGCCATCAAGCTGTTCCCGGTGATCCGCGCCTTGAAGGCCGACCCCGACCTGCGGGTGACGGTCTGCGCCACCGGCCAGCACCGGCAGATTCTCGACCAGGCCCTGGAGATCGCCGGCATCGCGCCGGACGTGGATCTGGACGTCATGCGTCCGCGCCAGGGGCTGGATGCGCTCTCCGCCGCCCTGCTCACCGGATTTGGCCAGGTGCTGGATGAACTCCAGCCGGACATGGTCGTGGTTCAGGGCGACACCACCACGGCGGCCATGTGCGCCCTGTCGTCCCACTATCGTCGGATCCCCGTGGCCCATGTCGAGGCTGGGCTGAGATCGGGCGACCTGCACCATCCTTGGCCGGAGGAGGCCAACCGTCGGATGGTGGGCCAGATCGCCGACCTGCATTTCGCGCCGACCGAGATCGCCGCCGGCAATCTGCGCCGCGAGAATATCGGCGCCGACAGCATCCACGTCACCGGCAACACCGTCATCGACGCCCTCTATCTGACCCTCGCCGAGATGGACCGGCTGGACCACCTGACCGCTGAGGTGCGGGAGATCCTGGCTGAGGCCAAGGGGCGGCGGATTATCCTGACGACCACCCATCGGCGGGAGAACTTCGGCGGCGGACTGGAACAGATCGCCCAGGCCCTGGAGCATCTGGCGCGTCGCCCGGACGTGATGATCGTGGCCCCGGTCCATCCCAATCCCCAGGTGACCCGCGTGATGGGCCGCCTTGGCGACCAGCCCAACATCCGGCTGATGTCGCCCCAGACCTATGTGCCCTTCCTGCATCTCATGGCCCATTGCGACCTGATCCTGACCGACTCCGGCGGTGTCCAGGAAGAGGCGCCGGCCCTGGCCAAGCCGGTGCTGGTGCTGCGCGACAAGACCGAGCGGCCGGAGGGGATCACCGCCGGCACGGCGCGGCTGGTCGGGGCGCACGCGCCCACCATCATCGCCGAGGCTGAGCGGCTGCTGGATGATCCGGCAGCCTATGCGCGCATGGCCAGCGCCGGCAGCCCCTATGGCGACGGTCGCGCCGCTGGGCGTATCGCCGGCCTGATCCGGGCGACTCTCCAGGCCCGCGGCCGTCTGGCCGAGCAGGCCCTGCACAGCGACGCCCGGGTGGCCTGATGGCGCGGGTTCGTCGCAGGAAGCCGGCCCGCTGGGGACGGGCCCTGGTCTTCCTGGTGGCCCTGCTGGCGGGGGTCGCGGCGTTGGATCCGAGCCGGCCCGCAGGCCGACACCCGGCCAGCGCCGAGGCGGTTCCGCGTCTGGCGCCGCCCGCCGCGCCGGCGCCGAGCACCCTGATCCTCTACACCAACACCGGGCCTTGGGGGGATTTGGGCGAGCTCTACGCGATCTTCGCGGCCAATCTTGCCGGCCACTTCGGGACCTATGAGGCCAAGCCGGTCAGCGCCTTTGCGCCCGGGGACCTGGACCGCCACACCGCCACCATCTTCATCGGCTCGACCTTCGAGGAAAAGCTGCCGCGTCCCTTCCTGGAGGCTGTCGCTCACGCCCAGCGCCCGGTGCTTTGGATGCAGTACGGCATCGACCAGCTGGCCCGCGCCACCCCGGACTTCGCCGACCGCTTCGGCTGGCTGCCGACCGCCTATGATCCCCCCGCCGCCGTGGCCCAGGTTCGCTACAAGGGCGTGGTCCTGACCCGCCAGCCGACCGACGATGGCGGGGTCACGGCCCTGAAGATCGAGCATGCCGACCGCGTCGATGTGGTGGCCCAGGCCGTGCGCGCCGGCGGGCGCGAGGTTCCCTGGGCGGTGCGCTCCGGCAACCTGACCTATATCGGCGAAAACCCGTTCAGCTACATGTCGGAGACCGATCGCTATCTGATCCTCTCCGACCTGATGTTCGACCTCGTGGCGCCCAAGACGCCGGAGCGGCATCGCGCCCTGATCCGCATCGAGGATGTCAGCCCGGCGTCCGATCCCGCCAAGCTCAAGGCCATCGCCGACTATCTCTACGCCCAGCAGGTTCCGTTCTCCGTGGCCTTGATCGACACCTATGCCGACCCGCTCGGCGTTGAGACCGGCAAGCCGCGGCATGTCGATCTGGCCCACGCCCCCAAGGTGGTGGCGGCCCTGCGCTACATGGCCGCCCATGGCGGAACCCTGATCATGCATGGCCACACCCATCAGGCGGGGCGGCTGCGCAATCCCTATGACGCGATCACCGGCGACGACTTCGAGTTCTATCGGGCCCATGTCGATGCCCAGAACTATGTCCGCTATGACGGCCCGCTGGCCGAGGATTCCACGCCGTGGGCCCTGTCACGCATCGACGAGGGCCTGGCCGTCTGGGCGGCGGCGGGACTTCCCGCCCCCCGGATGTTCGAATTTCCACACTATGCCGGCTCGGCCGCCGACTATGCGGCGGTCCAGACCCGGTTCGGCCTGCGCTACGACAGGGCGATCTATTTCCGGGGCACGCTCTCGGGCCATCCGGATGCGCGGCGCCAGGACGGCCAGTTCTTCCCCTATCCGCTGCGTGATGTGTACGGCTCGTGGGTGATCCCGGAGAATCTCGGGAACCTCGAGCAGGTGGGCTACAACCACAACACCAGTCGCACGGCGGCGCAGATCGTGGAGGCCGCGCGCCTCAATCTGGTGGTCCGCGACGGCTTTGCGAGCTTCTTCTACCACGCCTATCTGGGGCCCACCCAGCTGGCCCAGATCGTGCCGCCGATCAAGGCGATGGGCTATCAGTTCGTGGCTCCGTCGAGCCTGACGCCCGACCCGGCGACTATTCCGCGGCCATGAGCTGGGGCGCCGGGACCAGCAGCTTGAGCCGGGTCGCGGTCTGCAGCAGGTCGGGGATGCCCGCAGGCTGAGCCGCCAGGGCGGCGTGAAGCTGGGCCTCGGTGATCAGGCGGCGCTCCAGCAGATATTCTCCCAGCCGCTGCTGAGATCCCCAAAAGCCGGGCAGGGCGGCGGCGAGCGCACGGTGATCTATCGCCTCCTGGCGCACCAGCAGATCGCCGAGCAGCACCTGGGGTCGACGCGCGGCGCTCCAGACCTTGGCGGCGTCGGCGGCGTGCAGGGCGCCGCGATCCACCAGCCGGTCCATGGCGGCGTGCGCGGCGCTGAGCGCCCCATCCTTCCAGCCGAACCGCAGCGCGAAGGCGATGTCGCTGAGCGGCGCATAGACATAGGCGACCCGCTGGCCGTTGCGCGGGGCGAGCAGGGCCTCAAGGGCGGCGCGGGCGGACTTGTCGAGGGGCTCGGCCAGGGCGACCTGGGTGACGCCGTCGCGGCGGGCGACCGGCACGGCGCGGAACCGGGCGGCCTGCCGCGCGGTCATCAGGTGCAGCAGGCGCGGTTCGACCTTCATGACATCCAGGGCGATCGACTGGCTGCCGGCCTGTTCGGCGAAGGCCGCCGCCAGGGCCTCCTCGGTCACCGCCCGACGCTCGACCAGCAACAGGCCAAGCGGTCGATAGCGGGTCTTCTGGACGATCAGGGCGGTGTGCAGGTCATCGGCGCTGACCTGGTTCCAGTGGCGCAGCAACTCGCCCAGGCGGGTGCCGCGGTGGCGCAACTGCTCCAGGCCGGGGAAGGCGTGCTGGGTCTTGTCCCAGGCGATGGGCCGGCCGGTGATCAGATGGCCGATGAACAGCCGCATGGAACGGCCAAAGGCGGCGAAGCCGATCAGGTTGGAGACCACGATCCGCACCGGGCTCAGCCAGGCGAAGCCCAGGCCGTGGGCGCGGGCAGTGAACCAGGCGCGGTGCAGGACGCGGTTCAGCAGGAACAGGGCGTTGAGGATCAGCAGGGTCCGCACCCAGGGCTGATCGATCAGCGGCGGCAGGTCGCGGGCGGCGGGCCAGACCGGCGAGAGCCCGACGATGACCAGGACGCTGATCAGGATCAGATAGGCCAACGCCCCCACCGGCGCCGTGAACAGCGCCTTGCGATCGCGGAACAGGAAGTAGCGATTGGCCAGGTCGCCGAACCAGCCCAGCTGCGCCCAGCCCATATAGGAGATGCCCAGCATCCAGCGGGCCTTCTGGCGGACGCTGGTGTTCCAGGTGTGGGGGAAGAATTCCTTGGTGGCCACCAGCTCTCGCCTGAGGGTCCGCACCTGACCCTTGCGGAACCAGGCCGGGCGGAAGCGCGCGGTGCGGGCGTAGTAGCGGATGAAGTCGGAGCAGAAGCCGAGCGCCTTCAGTCGATGGCCGACATCATAGTCCTCGGTCAGGCTGGCGGTGTTGAACACCTGGCCGCCGCGCTCCTCGCTGAGCGCCTGCATGGCTTCGCGGCTGAAGGCTGTCGCCACCCCGGCCGAGGGGGTCATGCGGCTGAGCAGGGCGCGGACCGGCAGGTCCTTGGTGTGGAACTCTGCGAACTCATCGAGATAGTGACAGGCGACCCACTGGTTCCAGCGGCGGTTCATCGACAGCACCGGCAGCTGGATCATGCCGGCGCCCTCGATGAACCAGTTCATCACCCGCAGGCCAAACGGGTGCACCACGTCCTCGGCGTCGTGCATGGCGAAGATCTCATAGACCTCGCCGGTCTCGGCCTCGCGCGCCGCTATGCCCCGCAGGATCCAGTTCAGGCAGTCGGCCTTGCAGGTGGGGCCATCGGCGCCCACCCCGGCCAAGTGCACATTGGGGAACGATTTCTGCACCCGTTCCACCTCGCGGCGGGTGTCCGCGTCGTTCTGATAGACACCGACGAAGATGTCGAAGCGGGTGTAGTCGAAGGCGTTGATCGTATTGACCAACATGTCGGCGATCACCTCGGCCTCGCGCCAGGCCGGGACCATGATGGCGATGCGCTGCTCGGGCTTCAGCCTCAGGCGGTCTTCCGACGGCTTGCGTCGTCCGAACCGGCGGATGGGCCGGGTCAGGCGCTCCAGCCAGTAGCAGATGTCGATGAACAGGTCGTCGGTCGAGGACAGGCAGATCAGAACCGCGACCACAACTAACAGTAGTTTTAGCGCCAACCAGTAGGTTAGCAGGCCTTGATCGACCCGGACCGCCAGGGCCGCGAGGTCAAGCTCCAGCCCTGTTCCGAAAACACCACTCACGAATATTCGCCCACACCCTGTTAACCTTTTAGGGGCGGGCGGATTCAATCACAACGCCGCTCGCGGGGGAGGCGTGTTTATCCGCCCTATAGGCGAAGGCCGTCCGGTTCCGGGCGCCGGGAGACCGATCCTCGGGCGCCCAGTGCGGTCTCCTAGCCGGCGGCCAGCTGAGCCTTACGCTCGCGGCGGCGGCGGGTGAGGATGTGCTCGGTATAGCCGTTGGGCTGGGTGCGCCCTTCGAACACCAGGTCCAGCGCCGCCTGGAAGGCGATCGACTGGTCCGGGGCCGGGCTCATCGGGGTGTAGGCCGCGTCGCCGGCGTTCTGGCCATCGACCACCTTGGCCATCTTGACCAGGGTCTCGCGGACCTGGGCCTCGGTGCAGACCCCGTGGTGCAGCCAGTTGGCGATGTGCTGGCTGGAGATCCGCAGGGTGGCGCGGTCCTCCATCAGCCCGACATTGTGGATGTCCGGCACCTTGGAGCAGCCGACCCCCTGGTCGATCCAGCGGACCACATAGCCGAGAATGCCCTGGGCGTTGTTGTCGAGCTCCTCCTGCACATCGGCGGCGTTCCAGTTGGAGCGCGCCAGCGGCGGGGTCAGCAGTTCGTCCGTGCCGGTGACATGGTGGGCCGCGCCCATCTGGGCCTGCAGCCCGGGCACGTCGACCTCGTGATAGTGCAGGGCGTGCAGCACCGCGGCGGTGGGCGAGGGCACCCAGGCGGTGTTGGCGCCGGCCTTGGGGTGGCCGACCTTGGTGGTCAGCATGGCCTGCATCATGTCGGGCGCCGCCCACATGCCCTTGCCGATCTGGGCGTGGCCGGGGAAGCCCGTGGCCAGACCGATCTCGACATTGCGCTTCTCATAGGCCGGCAGCCAGGGCTCGGCCTTGATGGCGTCCTTGCGAACCACGGGGCCGGCTTCCATGGCGGTGTGGATCTCGTCGCCGGTGCGGTCAAGGAAGCCGGTGTTGATGAACACCACCCGATGGCGGGCGGCGTGGATACAGGCCTTGAGGTTGGCGCTGGTGCGGCGCTCCTCGTCCATGATGCCGATCTTGACGGTGTTGCGGGCCAGGCCGAGGGCGTCCTCGACCAGGTCGAACAGCCGCACGGCCAGCGCCACCTCGTCCGGCCCATGCATCTTCGGCTTGACCACATAGACCGAGCCGGCCGGGCTGTTGCGCCGGGCGCCCTTCAGGTCGTGCAGGGCGGCGGTCACGGTGATCAGGGCGTCAACGGCGGTCTCATAGGCCGCCTCGCCGCCGAAGGTCACGGCGTCGGTGGTCATGTGGTGGCCGACATTGCGCACCAGCATCAGGCTGCGGCCGCGCAGGGAAACCTCGCCGCCGGTCGCCGATTGATAGACGCGATCAGCCTCCAGGCGTCGGGTCTCGGTCGAGCCGCCCTTGGCGAAGCTGGCCGACAGGTCGCCCTTCATCAGGCCCAGCCAGTTGCGATAGACCCCGGTCTTGTCCTCGGCGTCGACGGCGGCGACCGAGTCTTCGCAGTCCTGAATGGCGGTCAGCGCGGCTTCGACCAGCACATCGGCGACCCCGGCCGGGTCGTCCTTGCCGATATTGCTCGACGGATCGATCAGGATCTCCAGGTGCAGGCCGTTGTGGCGCAGCAGCACGCCCTCGGGGGTCTCGGCCGCGCCCCGCCAGCCGATGAACTGGGACGCCTCGGCGAGCGTCGTCTCGCGACCATCCTTCAGCTTCACGACCAGCCCGCCGGCGACGGCCGAATAGGCTGCGGCGTCGGCGTGGGAGGCGGCGGCCAACGGCGCGACGCGGTCCAGAAGAGCGCGCGCATAGGCGATCACCTTGCCGCCGCGGACCGGATCATAGCCCTTGGTTCCGGTCGGCGGCTCGATCGCGTCGGTGCCATAGAGGGCGTCATAGAGGCTGCCCCACCGGGCGTTGGCGGCGTTCAGGGCGTACCGACCATTGGAAACCGGCACCACCAGCTGCGGGCCGGCTAGCTTGGCGATCTCCGGATCGACGTTCTCGACGCCGATCTCGAAGGCCTCGGGCTCGGGCAGCAGATAGCCGATCTCGCGCAGGAAGGCGGTCTCCTCGGCCACCGAGAAGGTCTTGCCCTTGCGGTCGCGCCACCAGGCGTCAACCTGTTGCTGCAGCTCGTCCCGGCGCGCCAGAAGGGCGGCGTTGCGCGGCGTGAAATCGGCCAGCACCGCCTCGAGCGCCGCCCAGAAGGCGGACGGTGCGATGTCCGTGCCCGGCAGCAGCTCGGCTTCCACGAAACGGGCCAGAAGATCGTCGACGGACAGGGTGCTGGTGATGTTCATGCGCGTACCGGGCTCTCGATAAAGGTGTCCCAGGATCCGCCGCCAGGGCGACCGACCCGAAGTCTCGGGCGCTTTACTGCACGGAAGCGCGCCGCTTTGAAGCCCCTATCGGCAAGGAATTTTTCGACAAGGCCCGTCGGCGCGCCGCCGCGCGCGTCCCTCAGGGGCGCCTGTTTGGTCAGCGATCAGCTGTCGGAAAACCCGAACGGCAGGCTGGTGCGGCGGATGTCGTCGGACAGGATCTGGCGGCCGATCGGCGGGGCGGACCGGGCGGTGCATTCGGTGCGGTGGCACAGGCGGCAGGTGACCCCGATCGGGGTCGCGCCGTCGGCGCCCAGGCCCGGCTGGTCGCGGGTGTAGACCAGCCGCCCGGCGTGCTCGGCGGCGCAGCCGAGCGCGATGGCCCGCTCGACCCGGGGCGTGCCGAAGGCGCCGCCGCCGGCCGTCACCGTGCGGGCGATGGAGAAGAACCTCTGGCCGTCGGGCAGCTCCAGCCATTGGGTGACGATCTCGCGCGGCGTCTTGAACACCTGGTGCACCGACCACAGAGGACAGCCCCCGCCGTGCCGGGCGAAGGGGAAGCCGGCCCCGTCCAGGCGCTTGGACACATTGCCGGCCGGATCGACCCGGATGAAGAAGAACGGCACCCGCTCATGCCCCGGCTTCTGCAGGGTGGTCAGCCGGTGGGCGGTCTGTTCGAAGCTGGCCCCGAACTGCCGCGCCAGGGCCTCGACGTCATAGCGCCGGGCCTCCACCGCCCGGGCGAAGGCGGTGTAGGGCATGATGATCGCCGCGGCGGCGTAGCTGGCCAGGGCGCGGCGGGTCAGGCGCTCGCCGCTCTCGGTGTCGAAGCTGCCGTCCTGCAGCACCGCGTCGACCTCGCCGCGCAGCTCCAGATAGGCCAGTTGCAGGGCCAGCTGGAAGGTCTGGCTGGCGGTGTCCAACCCGTCGTCGAGCAGGATCTCCTTGCGGTGCTGATCCAGCCGGCGGATCGAGCCGACCATCACGCTGGAGGGCAGGCGACGCGTGCGCAGGCCGTGCCGGGCCTTCAGATATCCCGTCAGATTGTCGTGGCCGCTGACCGCCTCGGCCAGGCGCTCGGCCGCGTCGTCGAGCACCGGGAAGCTGTTGCGCCGCGCCGCGAGGAAGCGGCGGGACTCGGCCACGGGATCGGGCGCGTCGGAGCTGCGGCTGCCGGTGGCCTGGGTCTCCGCGCCGCGATCGGCCAGGGCCAGCTGCTCCTCGCGATAGGTGGTGTAGAGCCGCAACAGGGCCTCGGTGATGCCCGGGAAATTGGTGGCGACGTCGGTGGTTTCCAGCGATTGCAGGTCGATGTCGGCGAACATCGGGTCCTTCAGCACCGCCTGCAGCCGGGCGGTCTCGTCGGCCCCGCCGCCGCCGGCCAGGGTGGCCATGTCGATCTTGTAGGTCTGGGACAGCCGCAGCAGCACCTCGGCGCTCAGCGGCCGGTGGTTGCGCTCCAGCAGCGCCACATAGGAGGCCGAGACATCGAGGTCGGCGGCCATGTCGGCCTGGGTGATGCCGAGGTCACGGCGCAGCCGGCGCAGGCTGGGTCCGACATAGAGGCGGCGTTCCGCGGCCATGGCTGTACATCCCGTATTGTCGAGACATTACAACATTACAATCAATTCCTGTAAAGTCATACATCTAGACCTCGCGCGGCCTTTCGCACTGCGGCAAAGGCGCTGTACGGGAGCGGCCAAGATCCGGGCCCTCCAGTTGCCCCGGCTGATCGCGGAAGAGACACATGTCCTATCAAGACCACATCATCCAGATGAGCCAGCTCATCGACAGCAAGAAGGGCCCCTGGGCCGCGATCGACGCCGAGTCGGTGGCCCGGATGCGCGTCCAGAACCGCTTCAAGACCGGCCTGGAGATCGCCCGCTACACCGCCAGCATCATGCGCAAGGACATGGCGGCCTATGACGCCGACTCCTCGCAGTACACCCAGTCGCTCGGCTGCTGGCACGGCTTCATCGGCCAGCAGAAGCTGATCTCGATCAAGAAGCACTTCGGCAACACCGACCGCCGCTACCTCTATCTGTCCGGCTGGATGGTCGCCGCCCTGCGCTCCGAGTTCGGCCCGCTGCCCGACCAGTCGATGCACGAGAAGACCTCGGTGCCGGCCCTGATCGAAGAGCTCTACACCTTCCTGCGCCAGGCCGACGCCCGTGAGCTGGGCGGCATGTTCCGCGACCTCGACGCCGCCCGCGCGGCTGGCGACAAGGCCAAGGAAAAGGCCATCCTCGACGCCGTCGACAACTATCAGACCCACGTCGTGCCGGTCATCGCCGACATCGACGCCGGCTTCGGCAATGCGGAAGCCACCTATCTGCTGGCCAAGAAGATGATCGAGGCGGGCGCCTGCGCCCTGCAGATCGAAAACCAGGTCTCCGACGAAAAGCAGTGCGGTCACCAGGACGGCAAGGTCACCGTGCCGCACGAAGACTTCCTGCAGAAGGTCCGCGCCTGCCGCTACGCCTTCCTCGAACTGGGCGTCGAGGATGGCGTCATCGTCACCCGCACCGACTCGCTGGGCGCCGGCCTGACCAAGCAGATCGCCGTCTCAACCACCCCGGGCGACCTGGGCGACCAGTACAACAGCTTCCTGGATTGCGAGGAAGTCTCGCCCGCCGACATGAAGAACGGCGACGTGGTCCTGAACCGCAATGGCAAGCTGCTGCGTCCGAAGCGCCTGCCGTCCAACCTGTTCCAGTTCCGCGAAGGCACCGGCGAAGACCGTTGCGTTCTGGACTCGATCACCTCGCTGCAGAACGGCGCCGATCTGCTGTGGATCGAAACCGAGAAGCCGCACGTCGAGCAGATCGCCGGCATGATGGACCGCGTCCGCGCCGTCATCCCCAACGCCAAGCTGGTCTATAACAACTCGCCGTCCTTCAACTGGACCCTGAACTTCCGCCAGCAGGTGTTCGACGCCTACAAGGCGGCCGGCAAGGACGTCTCGGCCTATGACCGCGAAAAGCTGATGAGCGTCGACTACGACACCACCGAGCTGGCCATCGAAGCCGACGAACGCATCCGCACCTTCCAGGCGGACGGCGCCAAGCGGGCCGGCATCTTCCACCACCTGATCACCCTGCCGACCTACCACACGGCCGCCCTGTCCACGGACAACCTGGCCAAGGAATACTTCGGCTCGCAGGGCATGCTGGGCTACGTGAAGAACGTCCAGCGCAAGGAGATCCGCGAAGGGATCGCCTGCGTGAAGCACCAGAACATGTCGGGCTCCGACATCGGCGACGACCACAAGGAATACTTCGCGGGCGAAGCGGCCCTGAAGGCCGGCGGCGTCCACAACACCATGGGCCAGTTCGCCTAAGAGCCAGCCTATCGACCTGACAGGACGGCCCGGCGCGAAAGCTCCGGGCCGTTTTGCTGTCTGGCCTGCGCGCGTGGGTCCGATGGACGAAGCGGGGCGAGATCGCCAAGGTGGGGCATGAGTTCGATACCGCCCGTCAAACGGCCCAAATCCCGCAAGGCGCTCAATTCCGCCAACCTCGAAGCCCTGGGCCCCGAGCGACTGGCCGCGATCCTGATGGATGAGGCCGATGGCCGCCCGATGATCAAGGGCCGCCTGCGCCTGGAACTCGCCGCCGCCATGGGCCCCGAGGCCCTGGAAGAGGAGCTCCTCAAGCGCCACGAACCCCTGCAGGTCTCCCGCAGCCGCATCCACTGGCGAAAGCAGAAGGAGTTCCGGCGCGACCTCGAACTGCAGCGTCGGATGATCGCCGAGACTCTGGCCGCCGCCGACCCGGCCCTGGCGCTTGAGTTGCTGTTGAAGTTCGTGGCCCTGGAGCGGGGCCTGCTGTCGCGGGCGACCGACGCCAAGGGCGAGATGGCCGACATCTTCTCGACCGCCCTGGCCGACCTGTCGGCGGTCGCCGCCCAGGTCGCTGCGCCCATCCCCGACCTCACCGACGCGGTGCTCGACGCGCTCGCCACAGCGCGGGTGGGGGCGGGCGGCGAGATCCTCGCCGCCATCCTGCCAGCCCTGGACGCCGCGGGCGTCGATCGCCTGCGCGCCCGGATCGAGATGGAATCCGCCCCGCCTCGTAGGGCCAACTCTATCTGGCGCGCGCCCTTGCAGGTGGTGCTGGAGGCCCAGGGCGATGCGGCC
>NZ_CANCLE010000090.1 GCF_947378715.1 Phenylobacterium aquaticum | reverse complement strand
CCGGCGATAAAGTCGGGATGGTCCAGGCAGCGGGCCAGGAAGCCGGCATTGGTCTTGACCGGCCAGACCTCGACCTCGGCGCAGGCCTGGGCCAGGCGGTCGCTGGCCCCCTCGCGGGTGGGCGCGTGGGCGATCAGCTTGGCGATCATCGGGTCGTAGTGGGGCGAGACCGCGTCGCCCTCCTCAACAGCGCTGTCGACGCGGATTCCCTCAGGCATGCGGAAGTGCTCCAGCACCCCGATCGAGGGCAGGAAGCCGCCGGCCGGGTTCTCGGCATAGAGCCGGGCTTCCAGCGCATGGCCGCTGAGCACGATCTCGTCCTGGCGCAGCGGCAGGGCCTCGCCGGAGGCGACCCGGAACTGCCACTCGACCAGATCGACGCCCGTGACCGCCTCGGTGACCGGATGCTCCACCTGCAGGCGAGTGTTCATCTCCATGAACCAGATGCGGCCGGGCCTCAGGCCCTCGCTGGCGTCGGCGATGAACTCCACCGTGCCGGCGCCGCGATAGTTGACGGCCCTGGCCGCCTTGACCGCCGCGTCGGTGACGGCCTTCCGCGCCTCGGCGCTCATGCCCGGGGCCGGCGCCTCCTCGATGACCTTCTGGTGGCGGCGCTGCAGGGAACAGTCGCGCTCATAGAGGTGGACCACCTCGCCGAAGGAGTCGCCGAAGATCTGCACCTCGATATGGCGCGGACGAGTGACATATTTCTCGATCAGCACCCGGTCGTCGCCGAACGAGGCTGCGGCCTCGCGCTGGCAGGAGGCCAGGGCCTCGGCGAAGGCGGCGCCGGTCTCGACCTTGCGCATGCCCTTGCCGCCGCCGCCGGCCACGGCCTTGATCAGCACCGGATAGCCAATGGCGTCGGCCTCGGCCTGCAGCCGCGCCAGCGACTGGTCCTCGCCCAGATAGCCGGGCGTCACCGGCACGCCGGCTGCGATCATCAGTGACTTGGCGGCGTCCTTCAGCCCCATGGCCAGGATCGCCTGGGGCGGCGGCCCGATCCACACCAGGCCGGCGTCGATCACCGCCTGGGCGAAGGCGGCGTTCTCGGACAGGAAGCCATAGCCCGGATGGATGGCCTCGGCCCCGGTCGCCCGGGCGGCGGCGATGATCTTCTCGCCCAACAGATAGCTTTCGCGGGCGGCGGGCGGGCCGATCAGCACAGCCTGGTCGGCCTCGGCCACGTGCGGCGCCAGGGCGTCGGCCTCGGAATAGACGGCCACGGTGGCGATCCCCATCCGCCGCGCGGTGCGAAACACCCGGCGTGCGATCTCACCCCGGTTGGCGACAAGGACGGAGCTGATCACGCGCGGAGATTTCCTAGAGTTGGGCCAGGCTGAAGAACATCAGGCCGGAGAGCAGCAGGCTGAAGGCGAACACGCTGCTGAACCAGACAAACAGGGTCTTGAACAGCGCGCCCGGAATGCTGGAACCATAGCCCCCTCGCAGGGTCTGGAACAGGTTGATCGGGGTCCAGAATATCAGGATCAGGAACCAGAATCCCGCCGCCCAGGCCGGCAGGATGAAGCCCAGCGCATTGGTCAGGAAGGCGAAGGACAACAGGTTCGTCGCCACCAGCAGGTGGTCGTAGATGAAGTACTGGCGCTTGTTCACATAGACCAGCGCCAGGCTCAGCCCGATGATCGGCAGCAGCAGCACCGCCAGCCGGTGGGCCCAGCCGAACATCACCATGAAATAGTATTCGGGGTTGTCCAGGGCCTTGGCGAGCTGGGCCTTGAACCATTCCTTGTCATGGGGGCCCTCCCCCTTGCGCGGGGGTGAGGGCTTGAGTTTCACCCCGGCGATCTCGACCCCGAGCGTCGATTTTTCGCCCGCCACAGCGGCCGATTCGGCGTCATCGGTCATGCCACGCAGCTGGTCGGCGGCGCTCTTGCCGACATGCTCGCTGGCCTCCAGCGCCCGCTTGCCCGCTTCGGGATCGTGTTCCAGCAGGTCCGCCTTGGCCAGTTCGCGGGCGTACTGGGCCTGGATGAACTTCTGCGACGAGTCATGCTTGGCCAGCACCTTGGCCCGCGGCATGTCGCCGTCCTTCAGGTTCTCGTCGCGGGTCTCGTCCAAGGCCTTAAGCGCCGCGTCGCGCACGGTCGCGGCCATGGTCCGCATCCGCGCCGCCTCGGTCGTCCGCCCCTGCGGGGTCTGCAGGGCCTCGGCCCGCTTGCGCGCCACCTCCTGCGCCTGATGCTGCACGCCGTGGATCGCGTGTTCGGCCGCGAAGATGAACAGCAGCAGCGCCACCAGGAAGGTGCGGAATGGCGGCACGTGGCGCGCGATCCGGCCCTCCATATAGTCCTTGGCCAGCACCCCCGGCTTGAAGAACAGCAGCGGCACGGTGCGCGCCAGCCGGCCGTCGAGGTGGAACATCCCCTCGATGGCTTCCACGATCAGATGCAGCAGCGAGCGGTGGTGGGTGTCGCTGTTCTGGCCGCACTCATGGCAATAGTGGCCCTCCAGCGGCGTACCGCAGTTGGCGCAGGGCTCACCCTGGCGCGTGAAGGGCTCCGGCTTGCGCCGGAACAGCTCGCGGACCGAGTCCGCCGCCGCCACCTCGAGATCGGCCCCCGTCATGCGCCCCCGCCTGCTTGACCTATTGCGCCCAGCTGGGCTTGCGCTTCTCCAGGAAGGCGCGGACGCCCTCCTGGCCTTCCTCGCCGACCCGGGCGCGGGCGATCCGCTTGGCGGTTTCGTCCATCAGCCCATGGTCAATCGCCCGGAAGGCCACGTCATTGACCAGGGCCTTGGAGGCCGCGACCGCCCCGGGCGCACAGGCCATCATCTCACCAGCGATCGTCTCGCAGGCCGCAGCCAGGCCCGCCGTGTCGGGGACCACCTGGGTGATCAGCCCGATCTTCTCGGCATGGGCGGCGTCGAACACTCGCCCCGTGGCGAACAGGCCGCGCGCCGCGCGCGGGCCGATGGCGCCCACCACATAGGGGCTGATGGTCGCCGCGATCAGGCCCAGCCGCACCTCGGAGAAGCTGAAGGTCGCGGCTTCCGTCGCCACCGCCAGATCGCAGGCCGCCGCCAGGCCGGCGCCGCCGCCATAGGCCCCGCCCTCGATCACCGCCACGGTCAGCGCCGGGATGTCCCACAGGGCCTTGAACATCTTGGCCATCTGCAGGGCGTCGTCGCGGTTGTCGGCTTCGGTGTGCCCGGCCGCCGCCTTCATCCAGTCGAGATCAGCGCCCGCGCAGAACGTCGCGCCGGCGCCGCGGATGAACACCACCCGCACATGCTCCGACCCGTGCAGGGTCAGGAACGCCTCATGCAGGGCGGCGATCAGGGCGGCGTTGAAGGCGTTGCGGCGCTCGGGCCGGTTAAGGGTCAGCTCCACCACGCCCTCGGAGGTGGCCGCGATCTGGACCAGGGGCGAATGGGCGTCCGAATCGACGCCCTCGACCAGGGCGTCGGCGATGGGGTTGGGCATGACAGGCCTCACGAAGAACGATGGCGTCCCAGATAGACCGGAAGCGACGCGCTGCACATGGGTCGCGCGTAAAACTCGCCTGTGACGGGGGTCAAGACCTGGATCCAGAACCCGCCCCACCAAATGCGCCTTGACCTTTGGGTGCGCGATACTGTTAACGAGCGCCCACTGTCAGTGCTGCGCGCCCGAATCGTCGGCGCCTCGCGAACTCCTCCTCCCCGGTGGGATCGTTCGCCGTTCTTGTTGAACCGATCGCTGGTCGCGCCGCGCGGCCGATATGAGGATGTCACCATGCGTCTCGTGATGGACCGCAACGGCTCGATCGCTCCGAGCCTGACCCAGCTGATCACCGTCACGGGCCGCCCGACCGGCGCAGCAGGCCGTCGCGCCGTCCAACTTGATCAGCAGCGTCGCAAGACCGCCCGCATCGCCCTGGTCATGGGCGTCGTGGCCTGCGCCGCGAGCCTCGGCGTCCTGGTTGGCGAACTGGCCCGCGGCGGCTTCGGCGGCTGAGCTACATCCGGAAGACGCCGAACCGCGTCTCCGGGATCGGGGCGTTCAGCGCCGCCGAGATCGACAATCCCAATACATCGCGGGTCTGGGCCGGATCGATGATCCCGTCGTCCCACAGGTGGCCGGTGGCGAAATAGGGATTGCCCTCGTCCTCGTACTTCTGGCGCACCGGAGCCTTGAAGGCCTCTTCCTCGGCCGGCGTCCATTTGGCCGCGTCGCGGTGAACCGTGGCCAGCACGCTGGCGGCCTGTTCCCCGCCCATCACGCTGATCCGGCTGTTGGGCCAGGTCCACAGGAAGCGGGGCGAATAGGCCCGGCCGCACATGCCGTAATTGCCCGCCCCGAACGAGCCGCCGATCAGCACGGTGAACTTGGGAACCTCAGCCGAGGCCACCGCCGTCACCAACTTGGCGCCGTCCTTGGCTATGCCGCCGGCCTCGTATTTCCCACCGACCATGAAGCCTGAGATGTTCTGCAGGAACACCAGCGGAATCCTGCGCTTGCAGGCCAGTTCTATGAAGTGAGCGCCCTTCAGCGCGCTCTCCGAGAACAGCACGCCGTTATTGGCGAGGATCGCCACCGGCTGGCCCCAGATCCGCGCGAAGCCGGTGACCAGGGTCGTGCCGTACAGCGCCTTGAACTCGTCGAACCGCGAGCCATCGACGATCCGGGCGATGACTTCGCGCACGTCATAGGGCGCGCGCACGTCCGACGGCACGACACCGTAGAGCTCCTGCGGATCGAACAGCGGCGCCTCGGGCTCGGCCAGGTCCAGCTCGACCGCCTTGACCGTATTCAGATTGGCGACGATGGACCGGACGATCTGCAGGGCGTGCTCGTCATCGGTGGCCACATGGTCGACCACGCCGGATCTGCGGCCGTGCACGTCGGCCCCGCCGAGGTCGGTGGCGCTGATCACCTCGCCGGTCGCCGCCTTCACCAGGGGCGGACCGCCCAGGAAGATGGTGCCCTGGCTCTCCTCGCCCGCCCCGCGCACGATCACCGTCTCGTCCGACATGGCCGGCACATAGGCCCCGCCCGCCGTGCAGGAGCCCATCACGCAGGCGATCTGGGCTATGCCTTCGGCGCTCATCCGCGCCTGGTTGAAGAAGATGCGGCCGAAATGCTCGCGGTCGGGAAACACCTCGGCCTGGTGCGGCAGGTTCGCCCCGCCTGAGTCCACCAGATAGATGCAGGGCAGCCGATTTTGCTGGGCGATCTCCTGGGCGCGCAGATGCTTCTTCACCGTCAACGGAAAATAGGCCCCGCCCTTCACCGTGGCGTCATTGGCCACGATCATCACCTCACGGCCCGAAACCCGGCCGATGCCGGTGATCACGCCGGCGCCCGGCGCCTCGTCGCCATAGAGGCCGTGAGCGGCCAGTCCGGCCACCTCCAGGAATGGCGCGCCGGGATCCAGCAGCCGCATGACCCGATCCCGGGGCAGCAGCTTGCCGCGCGACACATGGCGTTTGCGTGAGTCTTCCGGCCCCCCCAGGGCGGCCAGGGCGGCGCGCTCGCGCAATTGGTCGGCCAGGGCGCGGTTGACCTTCTCATTGGCCAGATAAGCGTCGCTGCGGGGCTGGATGGCGGTCTTGATGACGGGCATGGCCAAGGCATAGCCGGGCGGAGCGGCGCAGGCTAGGTTCCGTAGCCGTGGCGAACCTTCCGGACATTCCCGACGATTCGGCCCTGGCCCGCCTGTTCGAGGATGAGCGGGCCCAGGGCGAGGCGGCCTGGTTTTCCCTGCCGGGCGGCGCGACCCTCTATGACGCCGGCGAGCCTTCCGACCATCTCTACTTCGTCCGCGCCGGCCGCCTGGGCGCCTTTCGCGGCGAGGAAGGCCAGGAGAAGCAGTTCCTGGGGGTGATCCGACCGGGTGAACCGGCCGGCGAAATGGCCCTGGTCGCCGGGGTTCCGCACTCCGGCCACGTCGTCGCCCTGCGCGATTCCGAGATCTTCTCCCTGCCCCGCGACGTGTTCTTCGAGGCCTGCGAGTCCGACCCGGCGGTGATGACCGAACTGGCCCGCCTGATGATCCTGCGCAGCCGCCAGGCCGCCACAAAGGCCTCTGTGGGCGAACCCTCGGTCTATGGCTTCATCGGGGTCGGCGAACCCACCCCGATCCGACCCCTGGTCGACCGCATCGCCCGCGAGATCGGCAAGCTCGGCTACATGGTCACGGTCCTGGGCGTCGAGGCCCAGCACGCCCCCACCGAATGGTTCTCCGACGTCGAGCGGGAATATGACTTCGTGCTCTACGCCGCCGAGACCCCGGAGCTCGGCTGGCGGCAGGTGGTGTCGCGCCAGGTCGACCGGCTGTTCCGGGTCGGGCGCGGCGACTTTCCGCCGCCGCCTGGCGGGGTGCTGACCGGCAACGACCCCCTCCAGGCCCAGAACCTGGCCGACCTGATCCTGGTCCAGAAGCGCGACTGCATCCGGCCCACCGGCTCCGAGGCCTGGATGGACGCCGCCCAGCCGGCCCGTCTGTTCCACCTGCGCCGCGACAATTCAGAGGACTTCAAGCGTATCGCCCGCACCCTGGCCGGCCAGTCGGTGGGCCTGGTGCTGTCAGGCGGCGGCGCGCGGGCCTATGCCCATGTCGGCGCCATCCGGGCCTTGCGCGAGCGCGGCGTGCCCATCGATTTTGTGGCCGGAGTCTCCATGGGCGCGGTGATCGCCGCCGGGGTCGCCATGGGCTGGGACGGTCCGGAGATGGACCACCGCATCCAGGACGCCTTCGTCAACACCAGCCCGCTCGACGACATCGCCATCCCGATCCTGGCCATGACCCTGGGCATCAAGGTCCGCGAGCGGCTGGCCACCCATTTCGGCGACGTCGAGATCTCCGACCTCTGGCTGCCCTTCTTCTGCGTCTCCACCAACCTGACCAAGGGCGCCTATCAGGTTCACCGCCGGGGTCTGCTGCGCGACGCCCTGCGGGCCAGCATCTCCCTGCCCGGCGTCATGCCCCCGGCGATCGACCACAATGACGTGCTGGTCGACGGCGCGGTGCTGAAGAACTTCCCCGCCGACGTGCTGCGCGTCTACCACATCGGCCCCATCGTCGGCGTCGACGTCACCCGGGGCCGCTCGATCACCGCCGACGACGTGGCGCGCCCGGCCTCGGTCTGGCGCTGGATTTTCTCCGGCCAGTGGCGCAAGGGCCCACCGATCGTCTCACTCCTGATGCGGGCCGCCACCGTCTCCTCCTGGCGTGACCACGTGGCCGCCCGTGACGCCACCGACGTGCTGGTCGCCCCCGAGGTGACCGGTGTCGAGATCCGCGACTGGGACGCCTATTCGCCCGCCGTGGCCGATGGCTATCAGGCGATGATCGAGGCGCTCGACAAGCTCAAGCGGCCGGTCACCGAGCTGCGCCGTCGCCGGGGCCGCCGCGATCCGGCGCCTGCCGGCGTGGCGGTTCGCTGAAACTCACCCCGCGACCGACAACCGCATTTGCCAGCTGCGCAAAGCGGGCACATAGTCGGGGTCCTGTCTCAACAGCTGAAAGGAGGTGACCCAGTGTCTCATTGTCTTCATCCGCAAGTGGAAACCGTGATCTGGGCCTCCGTTACCGAGGCGAAAGCCTAGAACGTCTTCCGAAAGGTGCGACGCGCCTTTCGGATTCAAAGACGCTCTAACTATTTGCTTTAGAACCCTTTTTATCCGATCCGATGGATCGAAAGGGGCTCTCGGGGCGACGGATTACGGGACCGCCAGGCGGTCCGACAATGGAAGGGCCGGCCCCGACAATGGGCCGGCCCTTCGCATGTCCAGGCGCCGCTCTCGGGGGCTCTGGCATGCTGAATTTCCGCTAACATCGTTTGCAAACAAAGCCTTATCGACGACCGTGCCATTCTGCGGCTCCAAACTGACGGAGACACGCATGGACGTCGTCAACGGATTCAGGTGCCGCGGCGCCACAGACCGCGAATACGCCAAGCAAGGCATCGACCCGGCCAAGCCCGAGGACGGGGCCAATGGCGGCAATCTCAAGAAGCAGACCGAGGTGGTCGCCAAGGCCACGGCCGACGCCATCCGACTGAGCGCCGAGGCCACCGCGTCCCGCGAACAGGCCCAGGCGCGCGCCCAGGCCCTGCTTCAGGCTCAGACCCAGTCCGGCGGCTCCACGCCGCCGCCGGCCCCGCCCAAGGACCGCGTCCAGGCGGCCGGCGACGTCGTCAACGTCAGCGCCTGATCTTCGCGCCGACCAGGCCTTGAGGCCCGCCTGGCGTCCCCCCGCGCCGGGCGGGTCTCGGCCAAATCTCAGGCTCAGGTGCAACCCTTTGCCCCCTCTCGCGCGTTTGACTCCCCAGAGCCGCCCCCATGGCTCGTGGAATTGGAGCTTCAAATGCGCAAGACCATCACGCTCGCGGCGGCCGCCGCCACCGCCCTCCTCGCCTTCGGCGCGACCGCCAACGCCCAGCTCATCGGCGGCTCGGCCGGCGGCGGACTGACAGGCGGCCTGACCGGCTCCGCCCCCCTGGGCGGCGTCACCGGCGATCTCACCGGCTCGGCCACGGGCCAGGTGTCCGGCGATACCTCCAGCGTCACCGCCCCGGTGACCGGCGCCGCCACGACCGCGACCGGGACCGCCGCCACCACGGCCGGCAAGACCCGCCATGTCGCCCACAGGGCCAAGACCACCGCGACCGCCACCGCCACGGGCGCGACGGACGCCGCGGTCAACACCTCGGCCAAGGCCGCCACCGCCCTGCCGTCCAGCGTCAGCGCGGGCGTCGCGACCGATAGCTCAGCCAAGGCCTCGACGCCCAAGGCGGACGCTTCCGTCGGCGCGGGCGTCTCGGCTCAGACCTCGGTCAACCGTCCTCACTGACCTCGCGAGCCCAGGGACGGGCGCTGACGGTCAGGCCGCGTCTGGAGAGGCTCCTAGGAGCCGCGACTGACCTGTCAGCGGGAAGGCCGCCGGGTCCCCCCGGCGGCCTTTCACCGGTTCGGGCGCCGCGCGTCAGAAGCCGGCGCAGACCGGCTGGCTGAGGATCATCACCGACTCCTGGCGGAAGCGGGCCTTGTAGGCCGCCCGCACCGCCTCGAGCTTGGCGTCGGCCCCCGCCGCTTTGGCCGCCAGGACCAGCAGCACCAGCTTGGACGCCTCGCGTTCCGGCGTCGCCGCCGCGCCCCGCCACTGGCCCTGGGCGTCGATCACCGTCAGGCCGTCGGGAAAGCGCGGCGTCAGCTCGGCGTCGACAAAGGCCCGGAAGTCCGCCTCCGACACCCCCGGCTGGCCGGCGATATTGCGCCCGAACACCAGCCGGACCTCCCGCGCGCCGGCCTGCCCCGCCGGACAGGCCAAGGGCAGGCCCGCGCAACCGCCCAGCGCCATCGCCATCGCGAGGGCGCCCAGCCGCCTCACGCTCCGATCAACTCGCGGCCGATCAGATAGCGGCGGATCTCATTGGTCCCCGCCCCGATGTCATAGAGCTTGGCGTCGCGCAGCAGGCGCTCGACCGGGAAATCCTTGGTGTAGCCCGCCCCACCCAGGGCCTGGATGGCCTCCGCCGCGCATTTCACCGCGTTCTCAGAGGCCATCAGGATCGCGCCGGCCGCATCGAACCGCGTGGTGCGCCCGGCGTCGCAGGCCCGCGCCACGGCATAGACGTAGGCCCGCGACGAATTCAGCGCGACATACATGTCGGCGATCTTGCCCTGCATCAGCTGGAAGGAGCCGATCGGCTTGCCGAACTGCTTGCGGTCGCGGACATAGGGCAGGACCACGTCGATACAGGCCTGCATGATCCCCAGCGGCCCGGCCGACAGCACGGCGCGCTCGTAGTCGAGCCCGCTCATCAACACGCCGACCCCGCCGTTCATCGGCCCCATGACGTTCTCTTCCGGGACCTCGCAGTCCTCGAACACCAGCTCGGCCGTGTCGGAGCCGCGCATGCCCATCTTGTCGAGCTTGGGACTGACGGTGAAACCCTTGAAGCCCTTCTCGATCAGGAAGGCGGTGATGCCCTTGCCCCCCTCCTCCGGCGCGGTCTTGGCATAGACCACCAGTACGTCGGCGTGCGGGGCGTTGGTGATCCAGAACTTGGTCCCGTTCAGCACGAAGCGGTCGCCGCGCCGTTCGGCCTTCAGCCGCATGGAGACCACGTCGGAGCCGGATCCGGCCTCGCTCATGGCCAGCGACCCCACATGCTCGCCGCTGATCAGGCCGGGCAGATAGCGACGCTTCTGCTCTTCCGAGCCCCAGCGGCGCAGCTGGTTCACGCAGAGATTGGAGTGGGCCCCATAGCTGAGCCCTACGGAGGCGGAGGCGCGGCTGATCTCCTCCATCGCCACCACGTGGTCGAGATAGCCCAGGCCCAGCCCGCCATACTCCTCCTCGACCGTGATCCCGTGCAGGCCCAGCTCGCCCATCTGGGGCCACAGCTGGCGCGGAAAGAGATTGCTCGCGTCGATCTCGGCGGCGATGGGGGCGATGCGGTCGGCGGCGAAGCGCGCCGTGGTCTCGCGGATGGCGTCAGCGGTCTCGCCCAGGGCGAAGTCCAGCGAAGGTCCAGAATTCGGGATCATCCGCCACGACTAGCACCAACCCAAACGCCTCGCGAGAGGGTCCGGAAACGACGAAGGGGCCCGCCGTGCGGCGAGCCCCTTCCCAAGTCCCCCCAGACCTGGCGTCGATCAGTGATCCTGGTCGCCGTCTTCGTCTTCGGTCAGTTCGGCGTGGCCGAGGCGACCCAGCATCAGATAGGCGGCGACACCGAAGAAGCCGATGCCGGCGATCCCCGCCATCCAGCCCACGGTCATCGGGTTGAACAGTCCGCCGTCCACGTCGGGACGGACATTGGCCGCCCAGAACAGGCCACCGGCGAAGAAGGCCAGGCCGGTGATCGCCAGGGCCAGCAAGGGCAGCAGGCTGAGCTTCGGCTGCTCCGCCGACAGGTCCTCGAAGGCCGGATCGAAATCCAGCTCCGTATCGTCGATCAGGATCCGGCGGGCCGGGGCCTGGGCGCGCGGCGGCTCCGGCTGGGCCAGCTCGTCATTGGCGAAGGCCGGGCGCGGATCGAACAGGCTGGGGCCGGACTCGTTGGCCGCAGTCGGCAACTCCATGCGGGTCGGCGCGACCTGCGGGGCGTCCATCTCCGGTTCCGGCGGGGTCAGGGTGAAGACCCGGTCGCCCGAGGCCAGGGCCATCGGCGCCAGCGGCGGCGCGAAGGACTCCGGCGCAGGCGGCGCGGCGATCACCAGCGGAACCGGCGCGGGTTCGGGCTCTGGCGCAACGACCAGCGTCTCGACCGGCGAGGGCGCCGGGGACGGCACTGGGACCGGCGCGGGCTCGACCGCCACAGGGATGACCGCCACAGGCACGACCGGCTCGACAGCGACCGGCGCCGGATCCTCACGGAAGATGGTCGACAGGCGCGAGGTGACGGCCGCTGCGGCCGTCTGGGTGGGGCTCGGCCCCTCCTCGTCCGGAACCACCGGCAGGATCGGTGTGACGACCTCGCGGACCATGGTGGCTTCAGGGCCATCCATGGAGGCCTTCAGCACGGTCGGCGTCTCGCGCGGCACGGCGCCGGAGGCGTCCATGTCGACATTGGGCCGCAGGATCGGTGACGGCACCGGGATCCAGCCGTGGGTCGGGGTCAGAAACAGGGTCTTCTCGGCTGAGCGGCGACGGACCAGGGCGTCGATCACGATCCGCTCGCCCTCGAAGTCGGCCTTGCGCCACAGCTCCATGGCGCAGGCGGCCTGCAGCAGCTGGCCCTCATTGACCCGACGCAGCACCGAGGAACGACGGAAGTTGTCGATCCCGATGTTGAACGCGAAGGCGCAGAGCGCATCGAACTGGTTCTGGGTCAGCGGCGTGTAGGTCCACTCATTGACCGAGTGGGAAACCGCGATGAGGTCGTACATCAGGAGCGCCTCGGCGTCCTTTTCCGAGACTTCCGCGCCCTCCCGGGCGGTCAGGGTATGGCCGTAGCCGATCGTCCAGCGGCCATCGGGCAGCCGGGCGGACTTCCTGCGATAGCCTTCGAACCTCTTGATCAGTTCGATGGCGGCTCTGGAGACCTGATGACGCGGTTTCATGCCCAGTTGACCCATATTGAGACAAGGACGCGTACGTCCTGACCTCTATGGGCAAGATAGGGGCCGATTACAGCAGGATTAGGCTGGCGATCCCGAGAAGGGCCAAGAAACCCATGAAATCGGTCGCGAAGGTGACAAGCACCGACGAAGATACGGCAGGATCACGCCCCAGCCGCTCCAGCACGATCGGGGCCAGGATCCCGGCCAGGGCCGCCACGAACAGATTGGCGATGATCGCCAGGCCCATGGTCCAGGCCAGCCTGGCGTCATGATACCAGGCCAGCACGGCCAGCCCCATGACCAGGGCCAGCACCAGGCCGTTCAACAGGCCCACGATCAGCTCGCGCCAGATGATCCGCGCCGCATTGGCGGCGTTCAGCTCGCGGCTCGCCAGGGCGCGCACCGCGACGGTGAGCGCCTGGGTCCCCGCGTTGCCGCCCAGGGATGAGACGATCGGCATCAGCACCGCCAGCGCGATGACCTTGGCGATGGTGTCCTGGAACACGCCGACCACGCTGACCGCCAGGGTCTCGGTGGCCAGGTTGATCACCAGCCAGGGCAGGCGCGACTTGACGATGCCGACCACGTCGGCGTCGCGACCGGCGTCCGACACCCCGGCCAGAGCCAGTATGTCTTCTTCGCTCTCTTCCTGGATGACGCCGACGATGTCATCGACGGTGATCTGGCCAACCAGCCGCCCGCCCGGCTCGACCACCGGAGCGGAGATCAGGTGGTACTTGTTGAAGATGTAGGCGACCTCTTCCTGGTCCATATCGACCGGGATCTCGGTGATCGCCTCCATGATCTGGGCCAGCGGCGTCTCGCGCTTGGTCCTCAGCAGGTGGCTGACCGGAATGGCGCCCACGGGAATGTGGCTCGGGTCGACCACATAGACGTCGAAGAACAGCTCCGGCATCGCGTCGCCCTCGCGACGGAAGTGGTCGATCGTCTGGCCCACGGTCCAGAACTGCGGCGCCCAGACCACCTCGCGCTGCATCAGGCGCCCGGCGGTCTCCTCCTCATAGCCCAGCGAGGTCTCAATCGCGGCGCGCTCGCCTTCCGGCATGGCCGCCAGCACCTGGGCGCGCTTGTCGTCCTCCAGGTCCTCGACCACGTCGACGGCGTCGTCGGAGTCCATCTCGCCCAGGGCCTTGGCGAGGATCGCCGCCGGCACGTGTTCGAGGACGTCCTCGCGGATTTCGGGGTCCAGTTCGGACAGCACCTCGGCCAGGGCCTCGGGGTCCAGGTGGGCGATCACCTCTTCGCGGTCGCCCGACGATAGGAAGCCCATCAGGTCGGCGACGTCGGCGGGCCGCAGGGCGCCGAGCAGTTCGCTCAGCCGCTCCGCGTCGCCGCGATCCAGTGCGTCGGCGACAATGGCCACATAGTCGGGGTTTAGGGCGTAGTCCTCGCCCAGGGCGAGGTCTTCAAGGTCTTCCTCGGCTTCCGGCGGGATTTGATCCTTGGCTTCGGTCAGGTCGGCCGTTTCGCGGCTCATGCGGACCTCCCTCAGCTTCGGATCGATATCTGCTTTCAGCCTCGGGAAAGACCCTGATTCACTGGTGCGGTCGAGAAGACTCGAACTTCCACGGGTTGCCCCACAGCGACCTCAACGCTGCGCGTCTACCAATTCCGCCACGACCGCGCGTGGTGAGGCGCGGGGGTAGCAAACCCCCACGCCGGGCGCAAGCGCTCTGGAGAATTAGGCGTAACCGCCGGCCATGTAGTCATAGACATTGGCGGCGCGGGTGACGGCGATGGAGATGCGATCGTCGTTGATCTGGATTTCGCCGCGCGCCACCGGATGGTTGTTGGCCAGGATCCAGACTTCCTCATTGACCGTGGCGTCCAGGGGAATCACCGCGCCCCGACCCATGCGCAACAGCTGTTGCATGGGGAGTACCGATCGGCCGAGAACGACAGCGATCTCGACATTGACGGCGTTGACCTGACCCAAGACGCGATACCTCAACCCTACTGACGAACCAGGGCGCCCATGGCGCACCGCCGACTGAAGGGCCACATTGCGACCGACATGCTTGACCGCTCGTTAAATCCCGACGCCTCGGCGGCGATATTCCCCCGGACCGACGCCGCGCTCTGCGGCTGGGCGGTCTCGTCGCGGCCTGTGGACTACCCGGCCGCCGTCGCCGCCATGGAGGCCCGCGCCCTGGCCATTTCCGAGGGCCGCGCGGGCGAGCTGGTCTGGCTGCTGGAGCACCCGCCCCTATACACGGCCGGGGTTTCCGCCAAGCCCGGCGACCTGCTGGCTCCCGACCGCTTCCCGGTGTTCCATACGGCGCGCGGCGGCCAGTTCACCTATCACGGCCCCGGCCAGCGGGTGGCCTATGTGATGCTCGACCTCACGCGACGTGAGCGCGACGTGCGCGCCTTCGTCGCGGCGCTGGAGGCCTGGATCATCGGGGCGCTCGCCCGCTTCAATGTGGAAGGCGCGATTCGCGACGGCCGGGTCGGGGTCTGGGTCGAACGCCGGGTCCCAGGCGCCCCGCCCCGCGAGGACAAGATCGCCGCCATCGGGGTCAAGCTGCGCAAGTGGGTGTCGTTCCACGGCATATCGCTGAACGTCGAGCCGGACCTCTCCCACTTCGACGGCATAGTGCCCTGCGGCATCACCGACCACGGGGTCACCAGCCTGGTCGACCTCGGCCTCCCCGTCACCCTCGACGACGCCGACGCGGCCCTCAAGGCCAGCTTCGAACTGGTGTTCGGCCCCACGGTCGAGACCGATCCGCCGGTCTAGGCCGCCAGGGGCCGCAGCGGGTTCACGCCGAATCGGTTCGCGCCCAGTTCGCCCGGCATGACGCCCAGTTCGACCACCGCCCAGATCATCACCACCGCAAACGCCGCCCCGAACAGCCCGCCGGCCTGTTGCCAGAGCGCCGCCAGCGAAAACAGAATCAGCGCCGCGAACCAGCCGGTGCGCCCGCGATCGTGCAGCCGCTTGGACAGCACGCAGGCGCCGCAATAGATCAGGGCCGGATAGATGAACCAGCCGGTCAGCCAGTGCAGGGTGGCGCCGACACTGGCCTCATAGATCGCGCCAACCGTGAACAGGATCGCGCTGGCGATCAGGAACGGCGTCCGCGACAGCCGCCCGGTGGCGGTGAAGAACAGCTCTCCCCACGCGATCTGGCCGTTCATGACGCCTCCATCGGACTCGCGGGCACAATATAGTAGGCTCCGTCATTCCACCAATCGGCCGTCACGGCCGGGAGCGTATCCGATGAACAAGCTGGCCCTGGCCTTAGCCGCCCTGATCGCCGCCGCCCCTGGGCTCGCCGGCGCCGACGCCCTGGCCGACAATGCGGCTTTCCTGGCCGCCAACGCCAAGGCGGCCGGCGTCGTCAGCCTGCCGGCCATCCAGTACAAGGTGTTGAAGTCCGGCCCCACCGACGGCCCGCACCCCACCCGGGCCAGCACCATCAGGGTGAAGTACGAAGGCCGCCTGCTGGACGGCAAGGTGTTCAACACCTCTCAGGAGGTCAGCCCGACCGACGGGATCGCCACCTTCGAACTCGGCAAGCTGATCCCCGGCTGGGTCGCCCTGCTGCGCCTCATGCGCCCCGGCGACGTCTGGGAAGCCTACCTCCCTCCCGAATTCGCCTATGGCCACCCCGGCAAGGAAACCATCCCCCCCGACGCCCTGCTGGTCTTCAAGATCGAGTTGGTGGGGTTGGGCGAGACGCCCGTCCCGAAACCCTAGGTCCGTGCTGCTCCCCCGCTGGGGGAGCTGTCGGCGAAGCCGGCTGAGGGGGCCGGCCCGAAGGGACGGATACCGTCCCTCAGCCCCAACCGCCCTCTAGCGAGGGCGCTCCCCCAGGCCTCCGGGCCAGCACCCCCAGCGGGGAGCAGCCCGCCAGTCTCACCCGAACTCGACCAGAACCTCGTCGGCCGCGACCGAGTCCCCGGCCTTGGCGCCAACCGCCTTCACCACCCCGTCGCGCTCGGCGCGGATGATGTTCTGCATCTTCATGGCCTCGACGATGGCCACCTGCTCGCC
>NZ_CANCLE010000089.1 GCF_947378715.1 Phenylobacterium aquaticum | reverse complement strand
CATCCCGCGTCGAGCTCACCCTTCGGGGCGTGATCCTGGGGATTCTCATCACGCTGGTGTTCACGGCGGCCAATGTCTATCTGGGCCTCAAGGTCGGCCTGACCTTCGCCTCCTCGATCCCCGCCGCGGTCATTTCCATGGCCCTGCTGCGCGGCTTCAAGACCTCGACCATCTTCGAGAACAACATCGTCCAGACCGTCGCCTCGGCGGCCGGGGCCATGGCGTCGGTGATCTTCGTCCTGCCCGGCCTGGTGATGATCGGCTGGTGGACGGGCTTCCCGTTCTGGACCTCGTTCGGCATCTGCGCGGCCGGCGGGGTGCTGGGGGTGATGTACACCATCCCCCTGCGCCGGGCCCTGGTCACCCAATCCAGCCTGCCCTACCCCGAGGGGGTCGCCGCCGCCGAGGTGCTGAAGGTCGGCTCCGGCGCGCGCGGCCACGAGGGCGAGGCGGCGGCCGAGGGCCAGGCGGGCCTGGCCGCCATCACCATGGGCTCGATCGTCTCGGCCCTGTTCGCGGCGGGCGCGGCGGTGCGGGTCTTCGCCGGCGAGGTCGCGGTCTATTTCCGGGTCGGGACCGGCGGGGCGGCCACCGGCATCGGCGCCTCCATGTCGCTCGCCCTCCTGGGCGCCGGCCACCTGATGGGCATCTCGGTCGGCATCGCCATGCTGGCCGGCCTGGTGATCGCCTGGGGCGCGGCCGTGCCGATCCTCACCCACCTGGCCCCGGCCGTGGGTCCCGCCGCCGACATCGCCACGGGCGTCTGGTCGCATAAGGTCCGGTTCATCGGGGCCGGCGCCATCGCCGTCGCCTCCATCTGGACGCTCGGCAAGCTGATTGTGCCCGTGGGCCAGGGCCTGGCCTCGGCCATGGCCGCACAAAGCCGCCGCAGCGCCGGCGAGGCCGCCGACCTGCCCCTGGTCGAGCGTGACATGCCGATCTTCTGGGTGGGCGCCGTGTCCCTGGCCTGCCTGGTCCCCATCGCCCTGGTGGTGATGAAGTTCATCGGCGGCGGGCCTCTGGCCCCGCTGCTCGCCCCGCTCACCCTGGCCTCGCTGGCCTATATCGTGGTCGGCGGCTTCGCCGTGGCGGCGGTCTGCGGCTACATGGCCGGGCTGATCGGCTCGTCCAACAGCCCGGTGTCCGGCCTGGCGATCCTGGCCGTGCTGGGTTCGGCGCTCACCATCGCCGCCATCGCCAAGCCGCTGATCGGAGCCGGCGATCCCAAGCCCATGGTGGCCTTCGCCCTGCTGGTCACCGGCATATTGCTGGCCGTGGCGGTCAGCGCCAATGACAACCTGCAAGACCTCAAGACCGGCCAGCTGGTCGACGCCACCCCCTGGCGGCAACAGGTCGCCCTGGTGATCGGGGTAGTCGCCGGCTCGGCCGTCATCCCGCCGATTCTCGACCTGCTCAACCACGCCTATGGCTTCGCCGGCGCGACCCACGGCATCTCGGCCCATCCCCTGCCCGCGCCCCAGGCGACCCTGATCTCGACCATCGCCACCGGGGTGATCGGCGGCAAGCTGGATTGGGGCCTGCTCGGCGTCGGCGGCGTCCTGGGCGCCGTGCTGGTGGCCATCGACGAGACCCTGCGCGCGGTGACCCGCGATCGTCCCGGCGGTGCGCTCAGCCTGCCGCCGCTCGGCGTCGGCATCGCGATCTACCTGCCCTCCACCGTCACCTTCCCGGTGGTGATCGGCGCGGTCGCCGGCTGGATCTATGACAAGCTGGTCGAACGCTCGCCCCACGGCGGCGTCGCCAAGCGCCTGGGGGTGCTGATGGTCTCGGGCCTCATCGTCGGCGAGAGCCTGTTCAATGTCGCCCTGGCCGGGCTGATCGTGGTCACCAGCAACGGGACCCCGCTGGCCCTGGTCGGCGACGCCTTCCAGGACAAGGCCCTGTGGATCGCCGGCGCGGCCTTCCTGATCACGCCGCTGGGCCTCTATCTGTGGAGCTGGAGCCGGGCGAAGCGGGTCTAGCCGCTCCCCAAGGGGCCGTGCGCCTTCACAGCCACGGCCAGTTCCTCAGCCATCATGGTCTTCAGCCGCTCAGGCGCCAGGATCTCGACCTTGTCGCCCCAGGTGAACAGGTGCCAGGCCAGTTCCCGCATGCCGCCCGCCTGGAAGGTCGCCAGCACCGATCCGTCGGCCTGGCGCTCCAGGGTCTGGGTCGGGTGGAAGCGCCAGACCAGGGCTTCCTCCGCGCCGTGGGGCAGGATGCGTAGGCGCACCTCCTGCACCGCGTCCTGATAAATGCCGAAGCTGCGGGTGACGAAGGCCTGCAGGGTGAAGCCCGCTGGCCGGGCGCCCGGCGTCGGGCTGACCTTGATGTCGCGGATGCGGTCGAGGCGCCAGGTCCTGGGCTCGGTCGAGGGGCCCTCGGCGCCGACCAGATAATTGGCCCGCCCGAACAGCAGGCCGAAGGGGGTCACCTCCCGCTCCCGCCCCGGGGTCGAGCCGCCCTCATATTTGAAGCGCAGCCGGCGCAGCGACATGATCGCCTCGCGCACCGGCCCCAGCACCGTCTGGTCCTCGAAGGGGCGAGGGCCTGCCTGGAAGGACATGATCTCGGCCTCCAGCAGGGCCTCCATGTCGGGCGCCAGCTTGCGGCGCACCCCGGCCCGCACCGCCGACAGCACCTTCTGCTCCAGGCTGGTCAGGGCCGCCGCGCGGGTGGTGGCGCCGAGCGTGCGGAAATTCTCCGCCGCCGCGCGCAGGGCGGCGAACTCGTCGGCGGTCGGCGCCTGGAAAATGCCGTCCAGCCCGGCCGGAATCCGGAACCGCCGGGTCGGCGGATCATCGACCTCCTCCATCTGCGGGAAGGCCTCGCGGACCGCGTCGCGCATGCGCTCGGCCGTGCGTCGCCCAACCCCCAGGGCCCGGGCCATCTCGTCCAGGGTGAGGCCCTCGGCGGAAGAGGCCAGCAGGCGGGCCAGCTCCAATAGCCGTGTCGCCTTCTCGTGCCGCAAACGCCGATCTCCCCTGAAGGTCGCGAACTCTACCGGGCCGGGCCGCGCGCTACCAGCGGGCGCGGGGCTGGGCGGCGATGGCCGCGACCAGGCGTTCAAGCCCGCCCGCCAGGGCCGCCGACAGGTCGGGGTCCGCCGCGATCCCGGCGGCGTCGAGGCCGCGGCCGCGCAGGTTCAGGGTGACGAAGGCCGCCTCCACCAGCCGCGCCGACATGGTGGTCAGGATCTCGCGCAGCTGGGCGGGAGCATGGACCGAGGCCGGCGAGGTGTTGATGAGGATGGTCGGCGTGTCGGCGAACTCCAGGCTGGAGACCAGCCAGTCCAGCCCGTTCTTCAGCGCCCCGGGAAGCCCGTGGGCGTATTCCGGCGTGCTGAGGATCAGGCCGTCGCTCAGGCCGATCTCGCGGCGCAGGGCGAGGACGGGCTCCGGCGGGGCCTCGGTGTCGAGGTCCGGATTGAAGTGCGGCAGGTCGCCAAGCCCCGGATAGATCACGACCTCCACGCCGGCCGGCGCCAGCTGCGCGGCGGCGACCAGGGCCGAACCATTGGAGGAGACAGCCCTCAGGCTGCCGCAGAGGGCGAGCAGGCGCATGCAGTCTCCAGGCAACCCCAAGAGTCGTCACCCGTTGATAGGCCGAGTCGGTCCGGCCGCCTGGGCCTCGGAAAAAGAGAACATAGCAAAAACCTACGACCGTTTCTGACGCATCGACCCCCTAGGGTGATCCTTGCCGAAACGAAAGGAGCTGCTCATGCCCAACGTCGCTCACCTCCGCCCCGCCCGCGCCGCCCGCTCGGAACCGCTGTTCCTGTTCGATGCGCGCCGGCCCCAGACGGTCGCTGACGCGGGCATGATCGCCAAGGTCATCACCCATGCCGATCTCTGCACCCGCATGGCCGGCGGCCGCATGAAGCTGCGCCTCAGCCCCGACATGGTCGAGACCCTGATCGCTCAGGGCCGGCTGAGCCCGGGCGACCACCGCCTGTCCGACCTGACCGTGGTCTGGGATGAAGGCCAGGGCGAAGTGGTCTCGGTCCGCGACGACGCCCGGGTCCGTGACGCCGCCGCCCGCTGGGCCGAATGGGACAATCTGTGGGACGCCGAAAGCTACGCCGTCGAGGACGAACCCCGCTCGGTCGCCGCCTGAAAACAGAACGGCGCCCGGTCACCCGGACGCCGCCCCTCCCCGTGCATCAGGCGCCCCCGCCGTGGGGGAAGAAGCCACGGCGGCCGACAGCCTAATCAGATCTAGTATTTCACCGTGAAGGACGCGCCGAAGGTGCGGGTCTGGCCCGGGAAGCGGACCACGACGTTGGCGTTCGAGCTGACCGCCGACCAATAGTACTCGTCCGTCAGGTTGCGGCCCCAGAGCGCCGCCTCCCACTTGTCGTCCAGCGCGTGGATGCCGATGCTGGCGTTGAGCGTGCTGTAGTCCGGGATGCCGAACAGCGGATTGCCGTCCAGGTCGGCGTGCGACTTGGTCTGATGGTGGCCATTGATCGCCACCTGCAGGCCGAGCTTGTCGGTCAGGTCGTGATTGTAGAGCGCCGTCAGACTGCCCTGGAAGACCGGGCTGTAGAGGAAGGGCTTGCCGTCGAAGCTGGTGGTCTGCCCCGCCGCATTGATCCCCGTATAGCCCTTCACCTCGGTGTGCAGCCAGGTGCCCGACCCCATCAGGGTCAGGGAAGACGTGACGCGCCAGGTGACGTCGCCGTCGAGCCCATAGGCCTCCGACTTCGGCACATTGGCCAGGCGGGCCAGGGCCGTATAGATCGGGTCGGCGAAATAGACGCTGAGCTGCTTGTCCTTGTAATCATAGTAGAAAGCCGAGACGTTGGCCTGCACCCGGCGCTCGAACAGGGCCGCCTTGATCCCGGCCTCATAGGCCAGCAGCAGTTCCTGGCGGGCCGGGGCGTCCTGGGTGGAGATGTTGGCGGCGTTGATCGGTGTCGCGCCGGCCTTGGCCCCGCGCGACACCGCCCCGTACAGCAGCACATTGTCCGTGGGCTTCCAGTCCAGCGACACCCGCCAGGCCACATTGTCCTCGTCGAGCTTGGAGGTGACGATGCCGAAGCTGTGGGTCGTGGGGTTGAAGGTGTTGCACTGGCCCTGGGTGATCGGCGCCACCAGGCCGTTGGCCCCGAAGAACAGGGCGCGGTTGGTGACGTTCACATTGGGCAGCATGTTGCCGTTGAAGTCGCGGCTGCAGCCGGCGAAGTCCTGCTTGTCCTGGGTGTAGCGGATGCCCGCAGTCAGCTTCAGGGCCTCGGTCAGCCGGTAGTCGCCATTGGCGAAGACGCTTTCCGTGGTGGTCTTGATATTGCCGACGTCACGATAGGTGCGGAACGCCTGGCTGGCCTGCAGCGGGGTGTAGCCGCCCGCGTTGAACGGCGTGCCCAGCAGGGTCAGGGTGTAGTAGCGGATGAACGGCACATTGGCGTTCTGGCCGAGCAGGGTGCGGTTGGAATCGAGGATGGTGTCCTTGCCGTAATAGGCGCCGACCAGCCAGTTGGCCTTGTCGGTGTGGCCCTCGGCATGCAGTTCCTCGGCGATGGATTCGATGTCGCCTTCGGCGTGCTGGACCAGGATCTCGTAGGGCGCGCCCGACCAGTCGAACACCGCATCGCGCTTCAGCTTGTTGTAGCTGGTCAGGGAGACGATCTTCACGTCGTCGCTCAGGTCATAGCCGACCCGCAGCTTGACCGCGTTGAAGGTGTTGTTCTCGCGCAGCGGTCCGCCGATGCCCAGGCCGGTGCCGACGTCCGTGGCGCGGGTGGAATAGGGCGCCCAGTCGGCCTGGTCGCCCGAGGTGGGAACATGGGTGGCGATATAGCTCGCCAGGCCCGGAGCGTTGAACAGGCTGGTGGTCTTGCCCAGCGCCGGGTCGGTCGAGGGCGTGAAGCCGATGCCCTGGGCCGCCACGGTGTCCGACTGGTTCTTCCAGGCGGTGTAGCTGAGGTCGATGGCCAGGGCGTCGGTGGGCTGGAAAGCCAGGGCCCCGCGCACCCCGTAGCGGTGGACCTCGCCCAGCTTCTCGCCGCGGCTGTTGGACTTCTGCCAGCCCTCATCGCTGTCGTCGGTGCGGAAAGCCAGGCGGCCCTGCACCTTGTCGCCCAGCGGGCCGGAGATCATGCCCTCGAAATTGTGGGTCTTATAGTTGCCGACCTCGGCGGAGACCTGGGCGTGGAAGTCATTGGTCGGCTTGTTGGTGACGAAGTCGATCAGGCCGGCCGTGGTGTTGCGGCCATAGAGCGTGCCCTGGGGCCCCTTCAGCACTTCCACCCGCGCCAGGTCCATGACCGGCCCGGTGTTCATCATCGGATAGGCGTAGGCGACCTCGTCGACATAGGTGCCGACCGTCGAGGTGGCCGACATGTTGATGGTGTTGAAGCCGATCCCGCGCAGGGTGTAGGTCGGCACGCCCTGATAGCTTTGCGACACCGAGAAGCTCGGCACGACGCTGGCCAGGTCCTTCACATTGGTGACGTGCAGCTTTTCCAGCTGGTCGCCGCGGAACGCCTGGATGGCCATGCCGACGCTGTTGGCGGTCTCTTCGCGGCGTTGGGCCGTGACCACGATGGCGTCGACCGTGGTGGTCTGGTCGGCCTCGGCGGCGGCAAAGGCGGGCGCGAAGCTCATCAGCGCGCCGGCGGACACGCCAAGCGCCAGCATGGCGCGCAAGGTCTTGGTCTCAATCATAGGTCTCTACTCCCCAATAGCCCGGCTCGCCTGCGAGGGCGCCCGTGGTCTGTCGAAGGGGAAGCTCCCCAAACCGGGGGTCCGGAACAAGCTATCGAAGCTGATAGGTTCGGGGCGAAACCCCAGCCCCTGTGCTCTGGGCGCGACAGGTCCCGCTACGGCAAGGGTTTCAGAGGCCCAGCACCAGCCGGGCCATGATGTCCCGCTGGATCTCGTTCGAGCCGCCATAGATCGAGGCGGCGCGGTTGTTCATGTAGCGCGCCATGCTGGTCAGGCCGTGCTCCGGGCCGATGAAGGACGTGTTGGCGCCCGGCGCGCGGGCCTCCAGCTGCTCGACTGCGGCATAGTGGGCCAGGCCCTCGATGGCGATCTCGTCCAGCCGCTGCATGGCCTCGGTGCCCTGGGTCTTCAGCATCGACGAAGCCGGTCCCGGATTGTTGCCCGAGGCCAGCGCCGCCAGCACCCGGTGCTCGGTCATCTCGATGGCGTCCAGCGCCACCCCCGCCGCCGCCAGTTTGGCGCGGAAGGCCGCGTCCTGGATCAACGCCCCGCCGCCGTCGCCGGCCTCTTCCCGCGCGAGCGTCTTCAGCCGCTCATAGGAAACCTTCAGCCCCGCCGAAGATCCGCCGCCGCGCTCGAACTCGAGCAGATACTTGGCCACCGTCCAGCCGGCGTTCTCCGCCCCGATCCGACCGGAGACCGGAACCCGGACATTGTCGAAGAATACCTGGTTCACCTCGTGCTCGCCGGCCAGGGTGACGATCGGCTTCACGCTGATCCCGGGCGTGTCCATCTCCAGCAGCAGGAAGGTGATTCCCGCCTGGGGCTTGCCCTCCGTCAGGGTCCGGACGAGGCAGAACATCCGGTTTGCCCAGTGGGCGTGGGTCGTCCAGATCTTCGAGCCGTCGAGCACGTAACAGTCGCCGTCCAGCCGGGCCCGCAGCTGCAGGGCGGCGAGGTCGGAGCCGGCGCCCGGCTCGGAATAACCCTGGCACCAATAGTCCTCGCCGGCCAGCATGCGCGGCAGGTAGTAGGCCTTCTGCTCATCGGTGCCGTAGCCCATGATCACCGGCCCGACCATCTTCAGCCCCATGGGGGACAGGCTGGGCGCGCCGGCCCGGGCGCATTCGGCGGCGAAGATGTGGCGCTGCATCTCGTTCCAGCCGGGGCCGCCATACTGCACCGGCCAGGCCGGGGCGACCCAGCCGCGCTGGTGCAGGATCTTTTGCCAGGCCAGGCTGTAGGTCTTGTCCATGAACACGCTGGTGGCGCGGCGTCCCGCCTGGCGCAGCTCGGGCGTCAGCGCGCCGTCCAGAAAGGCGCGGACCTCGTCGCGGAAGGCCAGATCTTGCGGCGAAAGGTCGAGATTCATGGCGCACTTCCCCTGGGGCGCCGTTTCCCGACGCCGCTTATCGGTCTAGCCATCACCAAGACCGGCCGGCAATCAAGCTATCGGGAGTGATAGCTTGGCTTTTCCGCCTCGCCGTGAGGGAGCCCGACATGCCGCCGCCCGAGGAAAGACTGGCGGACCTGACCCTCGCCGACCAGCTGGCCCGGGCAGTCGCCGAGCTGGGTCGTGAGATCGACCTGCCCTTCGTGGCCGCCAGCGCCGATATCTCCAGCCCCGACCCCATGCTGGGCGCCGATGGCCTGCCCCTGGCCGAGAGCGTGTTCCGCTGGGTCGATCCGGACCTCGCCTATTGGCGCGACCGGGGCTTCGCCCTGCGCGCGCCCTTCGTGCTGGCCGCCCGCTACATGGCCGAGCCGTTCTATTTCCACCAGGGTCGCTTCGCCACCTGGCGGCCGACGCCGCGCCTGGACTCCATCGCCGTCGACCAGTCGGCCAAGGACCACGGGGTGGCGGGCGCCATCATCGCCCCGGCCTATCTGCCCGGCGGGGTGATCGGAACCGTGGTCTGGGCGACCCCCGACCCCTCCGTCGACGTGGCCGCCCTCTTCGACGCCCAGGCCGCGCGCCTGCACGCCGCAGCCCTGAAGCTGATGGCGACCTATCACGAGGCCCGGGGCGCCCTGCCCGCCGCAGCCGCCGCCCGCCTGACCCGCCGCGAGATCCAGTGCCTGAAGTGGGCTGCGGCCGGCAAGACCGACGCGGTGATCGCCGAGCTGATCCAGATCGCCGCCCCCACCGTGCGGTTTCACCTAAAGAACGCCGCCCAGAAGCTGCACGTCGTCGGCCGCTCCCAGGCCGTGCGCGAGGCCGCCGCCCTGGGCTATGTCGGCGGCGGGCTCAATCCCGCCCGCCGACCCGCGCCCTGATCAGCCCGAGACCCGGGCGTACTTGTCCGCCATCCGCGCCATGACCTCGTCGAACTCGGCGACGATCTCGCCGATGATCTGGGCCACCGGCTTCACGGCGTCGATCCGCCCGGCGACCTGGCCCGACAGGGCGATCGAGGCCTCCATGTCGCCGCCGAAATAGAGCGCCTGGGAATTGCGGAACTCGGGCGCGACGCCGTTCTCGCCGGGCTCGCGCTCCAGCAGGCTGGTCTTTTCGGTGCGCAACGCCCGGCAGGCGGGCCCCGGGCCGAAGCGGTTCAGGAACACCGTGTCGGTCTCCTTGGCCGCGACGATGGCGTCCTTCCAGTTCTGGTGCACCGGGCTCTCGGCGGCCGAGACCATGCGGGTGCCCATCTGGACGCCCTCGGCCCCCAGCGCGAAGGCCGCGGCCATGGTGCGGCCGTCGACCATGCCGCCGGCGGCGATGATCGGCACGTCGAACTTCGAGCAGACCAGGGGCAGCAGCACCATGGACGACACGTCGCGAGAATTCTTGAACCCGCCGCCCTCAGCGCCCTCGACCACCAGGCCGTCGACCCCGGCCTCGATCGCCTTGGCCGCCGCCGCCAGGGACGGCACCACGTGGAACACGGTCAGGCCGGCTTCCTTCAGCGCGCTGCAATAGCGGTTGGGATCGCCGGCCGAGGTGGTGACGAACTTCACCCCCTGGTCGACCACGAAGGAGACGATGTCGGCGTCGCGGACATAGGCCTGGGCGATGTTCACCCCGAACGGCTTGTCGGTCAGCTGGCGCATCTTCTTGACCTCCTCGCGCACAGCCGGGAGGTCGCCGGACGAGGTCTCGATGATCCCCAGGCCACCGGCGTTCGACACCGCCGAGGCCAGGGCCGAGCGGGCGATCCAGCCCATGGGGGCCTGGACGATCGGATATTCGACGCCCAGCAGTTCGGTGATGCGGGTCTTGATCTTCATGACGGGGCGTCCTCCCAAACGTGTGTTTGAATGAGCCCATTAGCCAGGGTCGCGGGGGCGCGCGTCAAGCCGCCGCCTTCAGCGCGACACCTCGAAGGTCAGGGTGGCGGTCATGGATTTGGCCACCGGCGCCGCGCCCTCGACCCGGGGCGGATACTGGGCCTGGATCACATAGACTCCGGGCTGGTCGAAGGTGACGGCCTCGCCGGCCCCGCCCTTCGTGGTTCCGGACCAGGTGAAATGCTGGGCGGCATAGGCGTCATTGGCCCGCACAATGGATAGCGTCGCGCCGACCGCAGGCTGGCCATCAACCAGCACCTGGAACCTGAAGGCGTCACCGGCATAGAGGTCGTTGGGATGGCTGAGCGGCGCGATCTCCAGCCCCTGGCCCACGGGCTTGGGAAAGGCCTTTGGCGCGCCACGGGTGACATAGAGGTCGGCGCGCTGGGTGCTGATCGACTGCAGCGTCTCTGCGCCCGCCGGCACGGCGGCCTCGTCGATCGGACCCTCGGCGCGCGGCGCTTCGCCAGGCGCCGGGCTCGGACGCGGCGGACCACCCGCCCCGCGCACCATGCGCCAGACCCCGTCGATCCTGGCCCATTTCGCGGAGCGGCCGTCGCGCTCGCCGCTCGAGATCCGATAGGTCCCCTCGCTCGCCAGCGGCGCCTCGACGATCGCCATTTCCTTCAGCACGGTGACCGAGGTGATCTTGGCCGCGACGCCATCAGGGCCGGTGACCATGAAGTCGCCTGCGCCACGGATCGGAAAGTCCGGCACGAACATGTGCGCCTCCTCCGACATGGCCGCCTGAACCGTCACCATGTCCCGGTGCGGGGCGAAGGTCAGGGGCGCGAGATAGGCCATGTGGCCCGCGCTGGCGGCAGGCGCCAAAGCCAGGACGGCCAGGCCCGCCGTGAAACCGATCAGACGCCGCATGTGCGCACTCCCACGAGAACAGATCGCCTTGCTAATGCGAGCTATTATCATTAGCAAGAGCGACCCGCTTCCAGTTCCGGACCTTTCATGCCGACCCCCGTCCTGCTCTCCGCCCTGATGACTGCATCCGCCGCCGTCACGCCGCTGCCGGCCGAGCCCGAGACCTTCCGCTTCCATGCCGACCATGTGCTGGGGACCTCTTTGGACATGGCGGTCGCGGGCGCCAGTCCGGCCGAGGCCCAGTTCGCCTTCGCCGCCGCCCAGGCTGAGATCGCCCGCCTGGACCGGGTGCTGTCCGGCTGGCGCGACGACAGCGAGATTGCCGCCCTCAACGCCTCGGAGGGCGCCGTCGTGTCGAGCGACCTGTTCGCGGTGATCGGCGCCTGCGAGACCTGGCGGGTGCGCTCCGACGGCGCCTTCTCCGCCCGGCTCGGCCTGGTGGAGGCGGCCTGGTCCGACGCCGGCCGGCGGCCCGAAGCCCAGGCGCTCTGCGACAAGGCCGAGGCCGCCCGCACGCCCCTGACCCTCGACCCCGCCCGCCGGTTCGTAAGCCGCCCGGACGGTGTCCGCTTCGCCCCCGATGGCCTGGCCAAGGGCTACATCCTCGACGCCGCTCTGGCCGCCGCCCGCCGGGCCGCGCCCTGCGCGCAGGGGATGTTGATCGACATCGGCGGCGACCTGGTCTGCGCCGGCGCGCGCGACTGGACGGTCGGGGTCGCCGATCCCGCCCGGCTGCAGGACAACGCCGCGCCGCTCGCCACCCTGCGCCTGGCCAACCGCGCCCTGGCCGTCAGCGGTCCCGGCCCCCGCGACCGCCAGGTCGAGGGCCAGGCCATCTCCCACCTGCTGAACCCCGCCACCGGCCAGCCCGCACCGCGCGCCCAGGCCGCCGTGATCGCCCCCCGCGCCATCGACGCCGACGCTCTGGCCACCGCCCTGGCCGTCCTGCCGCCCGCCGAGGGCCTCAGACTGGCCGCCCGCGTCCCCGGCGCCGAGGCCCTGATCCTGGCCGCCGACGGGACCGCCCACCAGACCGCCGGCTGGGCGGCACTGACCTGCCAGGCCGCCACGCCCCTGCCCGCAGCCTTCCAGCTGGAGGTCGGCTTCGACCTGCCCAAGGTCGCGGCCTCCAACTACAAGAAGCCCTATCTGGTGGTCTGGGTGACCGACGCCGACAAGGCCCCGGTCAAGACCCTGCTGATCCTCGGCGCCAAGGCCGAGTACCATGAGGACAACTATGTCTGGTGGCGGCGCTATGGCCGCAAGCAGCCGGGCCTGCTCGACGCCGTGGCCCGGCCGACCCGCGCGCCCGGCCACTACGCCGTGGGCTGGGACGGGACCGACGACAAGGGCGCCCGTGTCCCCCAGGGCCGCTACATCGTCCATATCGAGGCGACCCGCGAGCACGGCGGCCACAGCTACGAGACCTTCGAGGTCGATCTGGGCGCCAAGCCGCTGCAGACCAGCGCCCCGGCCAAGGACGAACTGGGCGCCGTGGCCGTGCGCTACGGGACGCTGAAATGAAGGCCGATGCGAAGCCGCGCGCGAACCTGAAGATCGAGATCTACCGCCAGTCGCGGCTATGGCATGGCTACCTCTCGGCCTTCGCTTTCCTCGCGCTGATCTTCTTCGCCGGCACTGGCCTGATCCTGAACCATCCGGAGTGGTTCTCCATCCGGCCCGACCCGCATCCGGTCGAGCGGACCGTGACCCTCACCCCGGCCGAGCTCGCCGCCGCCAAGTCCGCGCCCGATCCGTCACGCGCCCTGACCAAGGTCCTGGCCGCCAAGCTGAAGCTGCGCGGCGCCTATCAGTCCGGCGAGATCCTGGACGACGAGGCCCAGGTCCGGCTGGAGGGCGTCACCGGCTCCAGCGACATCCTGGTCGACCTCAGGACCGGCACGGCCGAGGTCACCGTGGCCCGCACCGACCTGGTCACCACCCTCAACGAACTGCATCGCGGCAAGAACGCCGGCGCGGTCTGGAAGGCGGTGATCGATGTCTCGGCCGGCCTGGTCCTGGCCCTGTCGCTGATCGGCTATGTGCTGTTCTTCTCCCTGCGCTTCCGCCTGCGCACCAGCCTGATCCTGACGGCCGCCAGCCTCGCGGTTCTGTTCGGCGTCTTCTGGCTGTTCGTCCCCTAGGCCGCTAGGATCGGCGCTCTTCCGATCCGGAGCGCACCATGTCCCTCGCCGACTTCATCCGGGGCCTGCCCAAGGCCGAGCTGCACATGCATATCGAGGGCAGCCTGGAGCCCGAGCTGATGTTCGCTCTGGCGGCGCGCAACCGGATCGACCTGCCGTTCAGGTCGGTGGACGAGGTCCGCGCGGCCTATGCCTTTTCCAACCTCCAGGACTTCCTCGACATCTACTACCAGGGCGCCCAGGTCCTGCGGACGGAAGCGGATTTCCAGGACCTGGCCATGGCCTATTTCCGCCGGCTCGCCGCCGACGGCGGAACCCATGCGGAGATGTTCTTCGACCCCCAGACCCACACCGATCGCGGCCTGCCTTTCTCCATCGCCATCGACGGGCTCCTGGCCGGCATGGCCCAGGCCGAGCAGGAGCTGGGCGTCACCTCCAAGCTGATCCTCTGCTTCCTGCGCCACCTGGACGAGGACGCCGCCTTCGCCACCCTGAAGGCCGCCGAGCCCTGGCTGGACCGCATCGCCGGGGTCGGCCTGGATTCCTCCGAGGTCGGCCATCCGCCATCCAAGTTCGCGCGGGTGTTCGCGGCCTGCCGCGCCGCCGGTCTGAAGCTGGTCGCCCATGCCGGCGAGGAGGGCCCGCCGGACTATGTGTGGGAGGCGCTGGACCTCTTGAAGGTCGACCGCATCGACCATGGCAACCGTTCGCTGGAAGACGCCCGCCTGACCGCCCGCCTGGTCGCCGAGGGCATGACCCTCACTGTCTGCCCGCTGTCCAACCTCAAGCTCTGCGTGGTCGACGACCTCGCAGGCCATCCCCTGAAGCGCATGCTGGACCTGGGGCTGAAGGCCACGGTCAATTCCGACGACCCGGCCTATTTCGGCGGCTACCTTCTCGACAACTATCTGCGCACCGCCGAGGCCGTGAACCTCACCCGCGCCGAACTCGTCACCCTGGCGAAGAACAGTTTCTCGGGGTCGTTCCTGGATGAGGCGGAGAAAGCGGCGCGGATCGCCCAGATCGACGCCTATGTGGCCGCGAACTAGGCGGCGAAGCTCAACCTCAGGGTCGCCAGGCTGGTCTCGCGGATCGGCGTCAGGTCCATCATCGGGTCCAGCAGCAGCTGCATCGACAGGCCGAACAGCAGCGCCCCCGTCATCAGGGCCGCAGCGTCGGCGTCCATGCCGGCCCGCACCGAGCCCTCGGCCTGGCCCTTGAGGAACAGGGCCTCCAGGTTCTTCTCCACCCCCTTGTGGGCCTCGGCGAAGGGCGCGCGCAGCTCCGAGACATCGGCCACGGCCGAGGCCAGCAGCACGAAATAGGCGCGCAGCTCCCCATCGCGGTCCAGCGCCGACAGGAACACCTCGACATAGGTCAGCACCGCCTCGAGCCCCGGCAGGGTCTCGATCTGGCGCTCAAGCAGCAGGGCGCCCAGCCGGCCCTGCAGCTGGGCGATCATCGCCTCGATCAGCCCCTGCTTGGACCCGAACCTCTGGGTCACCAGGCCCCGGCTATAGCCGGCCCGCGCCCCGATATTCTCGAAGGTCGCCGCCCCCATGCCGCGCTCGACCACCAGTTCGGCGGCGGCCGCCAGCAGTCGGCGCTCGGACTCGTCGCGACGCTCGGCCTGGCTGCGGCGGACTTTCGAAGGCGCTTCCGTAAGGGACATGTTGCAAAGCCTATTTACTTGTTGGACAACTAGCAAGTGGACGCCGCGCAGACGCAACGACACCCCAGGGAAGCACGCCAGGAACCGCCCATGACCATTTCGTCCGATATCGCCAACACTATCGTGGACCCCCGCGCCTATGCCGATGGCGACCGGGTCGACCAGGCCTTCGCCCAGCTGCGCAAGGACCAGCCCCTGGACGTGGCCCAGCCCGAGGGCTTCGATCCCTTCTGGGTGGTGACCCGTCATGCCGACATCCTCGAGGTCGAGAAGCAGAACGAGCTGTTCCACAACGGCGACCGCTCGACCGTGCTCACCACCATCGACGCCGACAAGAAGGTCCGCGAGATGATGGGCGGCTCGCCCCACCTGGTCCGCTCCCTGGTCCAGATGGATAACCCCGACCACATGGCCTATCGCCGCCTGACCCAGGGCTCCTTCGTGCCGCAGAACCTACGCGTGCTGGAGACCCGGATTCGCGAGATCGCCAAGGGCTTCATCGACCGGATGGTTGAGAAGGGCGACCGCTGCGACTTCGCCCGCGATGTCGCCTTCCTCTTCCCGCTGCATGTGATCATGGAGGTGATCGGGGTGCCGGAGGCCGACGAGCCCCGCATGCTGAAACTGACGCAAGAGCTGTTCGGCAGCGCCGACCCGGAGCTGAACCGCACAGGGTCGGACATCCAGGACACCAATACCGGCGTCGACACCATCCAGTCGGTGGTGATGGACTTCATGCTGTACTTCAACGCCATGACCGAGGATCGCCGGGCCAATCCGCGCCAGGACCTGGCCAGCGTCATCGCCAATGGCCAGGTCAACGGCCAGCCGCTCGGTCACCTGGAGGCGATGAGTTATTACATCATCGCCGCCACCGCCGGCCACGACACCACCTCCTCGACCACCGCCGGCGCCCTGTGGGCCATGGCCGAGAACCCCGCCCAGTTCGCAAAGGTCGCCGCCGACCAGAGCCTGATCCCCGGCCTGATCGAGGAATCGATCCGCTGGGTCACGCCGGTGAAGCACTTCATGCGCACCGCCACGGCCGACGCCGAGCTGGCCGGCAAGCAGATCGCCAAGGGCGACTGGCTGTTCCTGTCCTATCCGTCCGGCAACCGAGACGAGGCGGTGTTCGACAAGCCCTTCGAGTTCCAGGTCGACCGCACGCCCAACAAGCACGTGGCCTTCGGCTACGGCGCCCACGTCTGCCTGGGCCAGCACCTGGCGCGGATGGAGATGCGCATCCTCTGGGAGGAATTCTTCAAGCGCGTCGCCAGCGTCGAGCTGGACGGCACGCCCAAGCGCATGGCCGCCAGCTTCGTCTGCGGACCCAAGTCCGTGCCGATCCGCTTCAAGCTGCACTGAGGCGGGTCATGGCCGATCAGCCCTACAAGACCTGGCAGTGCCGCACCTGCGGCTACATCTATGACGAGGAAGCCGGCGATCCGGGCGAGGGCCTCGCGCCCGGAACCCG
>NZ_CANCLE010000088.1 GCF_947378715.1 Phenylobacterium aquaticum | reverse complement strand
GGAGGGCAGGCCCAGCCACTTGGCCTGGGCGCCGGTGGCGATGATCAGGGTCTCGGCCAACCAGACCGCGCCGCTATCGCATTCCAGGCGGAAGGGGCGTTGGCTGAGGTCGGCCTTGATCACGATGTCGTTGATCAGCTCGGCGCCGACATGCTCGGCCTGGGCGCGCATCTGGTCCATCAGCCACGGCCCCTGGATCACCTCGGCGAAGCCTGGATAGTTCTCGACATCGGTGGTGATGGTCAGCTGGCCGCCGGGCTGGATGCCGGCGATCAGCACAGGGTTGAGCAGGGCGCGCGCGGCGTAGACGGCGGCGGTGTAGCCGGCCGGGCCGGAGCCGAGGATCAGACAGCGGGTGGTGCGGGGGGTCTCTTGAGCCATGTGCGCTATTTAGGTGAGATTCCGGGCGAGCGCATCGGCCATGAGCGCGAGAATGGCTGAGGACGCTGTGAGCTTTCGTCTTTCTCACCCTCGCCCTCGCGGTGCGCGGAGTTGGTTAACGACCGCTTCAGCGGGCTGGGCTAGATTCCACCCATGACAGGGCTTCCCGAAATCCAGATCGCCGGCCGCCGGATCGGGGCGGGCCATGAGCCTTATGTGATCTGTGAGCTGTCGGGGAACCACAACGGCAGCCTGGACCGGGCGCTGACCCTGGTCGACGCGGCCGCCGACACCGGTTGCGACGCCATCAAGGTCCAAACCTATACCGCCGACACCATCACCATGGATGTCGACCGCCCGGAGTTCAAAATCCACGGCGGGCTGTGGGACGGGCGCAGCCTCTATGAGCTGTACCAGGAGGCCCAGACCCCCTTCGAATGGCATGCGGCGATTTTCGAACGCGCCGCGAAGCGGGGGGTGACGATCTTCTCCAGCCCGTTCGACGAGACGGCGATCGACCTGCTGGACAGCCTGGGCGCCCCGGCCTTCAAGATCGCCTCCTTCGAGGCCATCGACCTGCCGCTGATCCGCTACGCAGCGGGCAAGGGCAAGCCGCTGATCATCTCCACCGGCATGGCCAACCTGGCCGAGATCGCCGCCGCCCGCGACGCGGCGCTCGCGGGCGGGGCGGCGGGCGTGGTGCTGCTGCACTGCGTGTCGAGTTATCCGGCCGCGCTGGAGGACGCCAACGTCCGCACCGTGGTCGACATGGCGGCGCGGTTCGACTGCCCCATCGGCCTGTCTGACCACACCCATGGCACGGCCGCCTCGGTGGCGGCGATCGCTCTGGGGGCCAGCGTGGTCGAGAAGCACTTCACCCTGGCCCGCGCCGACGGCGGGCCGGACGCCGCCTTCAGCCTGGAGCCGGCCGAGTTCAAGGCCCTGGTCCGCGATTGCAAGGACGCCTGGACGGCCTTGGGTCGCGCCCACTACGACCTGCTGGGTTCGGAGACGGCCAACCGCCAGTTCCGCCGGTCGCTCTATGTCAGCGCCGACGTGAAGGCGGGCGAGACGCTCAGCCGCGCGAACGTCCGCTCGATCCGGCCGGGGAACGGGCTCGCGCCCGTCCATCTGGACGAGGTGCTGGGCCGCACGGCGACCCGCGATCTGGCCCGGGGCGAGCCCCTTGCCTGGAACATGGTCGGCTAGAGCCGTTTCGACGGTTTGGCCTTGGCGGCCGCCGCCCGCTCGGCGTCCTCTCGGACCCGCAACTCGACGACGGCGCGCACCAGGGCGTCGGGCAGGGGTGAATCGGACTGGAACCGGATCGTGCCCTTGCTGGTGTCATAGGCCGCGAACTCGGCGAGCTGGGCCTTCGTCAGGCCGCGCGGATAGAAGGCGCAATGCCCTCGCGCGGCGCCCATCCAGACCAGCACCCCATGCTTGCGGAAGGCCGGCATGCCGTAGCTGATGCACTCTTCCGCCCCTGGGGCGGCGGCCAGGATCTGCTCGCGCAGATGCTGGAGCGCGGCGCGCTGCGCGGCTGGCAGCGGCGCCAGATAGTCGTCGACCGATTTGGGGCTGGCCTTCACCTGTGCGCCTCCGGAACCGCGCCGGACCGTCGGCGTCTGCCCCAAGGACGGCGGCTGCGGACCGATCCCGACCATGGCCGGGAATTTCCGCAGGGTCGAGGGGGTCAGGCTGCGGCGGCTCTCGCGGGTGCGGCCTGCAGGGAGTCGCGGAGCGCCAGGGTCAGGGCTTCGTGCCGGGCGGCCGGGTCCTGGACCTCCCAGAGCGGAGCGATGAAGGCCCCGCCTTGCGACCGGGCCAGGGCGGCGCGCAGCCGCACCAGCGACCGGGCGGTGTCGACTGACAGGATGTCCCAACGCGGCTCCATGCGCACGGCGAGGGTTTCACCGAGCTGCAGCGAGGCGCCGTTGAAGCCGGCCATCAGCTTGTGGATCTCGCGGGTCAGGTCGCAGCCGCGGACTTCCGACAGGCACTCGGCGGCGAGCAGCACCTGGCCCCGGGTCTCATAGAGACGCAGGCGGGTGACCGCGCCCTGGGCGGTGAAATTGCGGACGTCCAGGGGGACCGGCCCGCCATAGCGGACCTTGAGGATGTAGGTGACCAGGCTGTGGGCCTCGGGCTTCGGCGCCTCCAGGCCGACGGGCTTGAACAGCGGGCGCGGGTCGGCGGCCCAGACCACCACCTCGTCCGGGGCGCGGCCGTTCAGGGCGGCGTGCGGGGCGAGGAAGGACGGCGTGACCACGCGCACGCCGATGCGGCCGAGCGCCTGGCGGATGCGCAGGAAGAAGGGGGCGAGGCCGTCCTTGGGGACGCCGGCGCTGAGGCTCTGCAGCCGGCCCCAGAGCGGTGCGGGGACGCCGTAGAAGGCGTCGTGGCGCGGATCGGCGCGCTTGAAGCCGGCGACGTCGACAACCTCCGGGCCAAGCGGGAACACGCGGTGCATGCCGAGCGCCCGGGCGGTGTCGGCGTGAACCTCGTCCAGCCAGGCGCCGAGCCGCCATTGGCAGAACTTGGCCAGGGGCTGGGCGATGTCATGCGGATAGGCGCGGATGCGGTCGGCCAGGCTGTGGCCCAGGATCTGGCCCAGGCCAAGGTCGCGGGTGCGCAGGGCGGGACCGCCGAAGTCCTTGGTGAACTGCAGATCGTCGCCGGAGGCGGTGACCGAGCCTGTGCGGCTTTCGACATCCTCGAAGGGGACGCCATGGGATTCCAGCAACCTGCGCGCCGGGTCGGCGGCGGAGCCGAAGGCGAGGTCGCACTCGCGGATCTCTAGGCCGTGGTCCTGGCGGGGCAGGGCGTGGCCGCCCAGCTGGTCGAACCGGTCGTGCAGCTCGATGTCGCGGACGCCCAGGTCGTGGGCCTGGAAGGCGGCGAGCAGGCCGGTGAGGCCTCCGCCGATAATACGGACCTTGGAGGCTTTCGCGCCCCCCGTAAGGCTATGCGGACCCATTGGACCTTTTCTTGGCCGCGTTCGGCGACCTGACGCTTCTTTGACGCTCAAACTGCGCCCAGGGGTGCGAAAGGACCGTTAATCGGCGGAAATCATGGGATCCTTGGGCTGCGGCGGAGCGCCGCGCTCGGCGATCAGGCTGAGAAACGCCTCGGCCGTGCGGGCCGCGCCGCGACCATCACAGACCACCGCCGAGGCCGCGGTCAGACGCTCGCGCAGGACGGGATCAGTGAGCAGGCGGACCACCACCCGGTCGATCGCCTGGTCGAGATTGTCGGCGCCGGCGTCGATCACCAGGGCCGCGCCGCGCTCGGCCAAGGCCTGGGCGGCGGGCCGCTGGTTCTCGGCCACGATCAGGATCGCCTGGGGCAGGCCCAGCACGCAGCGTTCCCAGGTCGTGGAGCCCGCGGCGCCGACCCCGATATCGGCCTCGGCGATCAGCTGGCCCATGTGCGGCGTGTCGATGTGGATGGTCAGGCGCGGATCGTGCGCGGCGACCCGCAGCAGCGCCTTCTGGCCCGGCGCCGCGCCGCCCAGCACCACGTCCAGCGTCCTGTCGCCCAGGCGCAGGCGCAGGCGATCGACGATGCGGGAGGTCAGTCCGCCCGGGTCGGTCAGGCCGAGCGCCAGCAGGACCCGGCGCACAGGACCGCCTCGCCGGGCCAGGGCGGGGTCGCGCAGATCGGCGAACTCCGGCCGTACGGGAGCATAGGCGGGGCCGAGCAGCAGGCGAACATCGTCCTCGACCAGCAGGGCGTAGTCCATCGGCGAGCGGGCGGGGCCGGAATCCACGACCATGTCGCCGCCCAGCGGCCGGTTGGCCAGGTCGTCGAGGATCAGGGCTGGGCGACCCCGGGACAGGGCGCGGTGGTCGTCACGGTCGAGGCCATAGTGATCGAAGACGATGGCCTCGAAATCCACCCCGGTCAGGGCGTCAGCCAGGTCGTCATGGCTGAGCGAGGTGGCCTCTTCGCGGGGAATCTCCGGGGCGAACTGATCGAGAATGGCGGCGGCGGCCGGCGCGGCCGCCATGGCGCAGATGGCGCCCCGGGCGGCCAGGGCGCGGGCCAGGGTGATGGAGCGCATCACATGTCCGCCCCCCACCTCGGGACCGGCGTCGGCAATGAACAATATACGGGGGCCGGAGGGAATCATCGTGTGTGTACAAAAGGCCCAAAGGACCCGCCTGCAAAGCGCGCGTTAGCGCGCAGCCTCGATGGCGGCGTCGATATCGGTCTTGAAGATCACGAAGAACAGCTCCGGATCGCCCGGATCGAGGTTCTCGACCACGCCCGAGACCTTGTAGTTGCGCGCCGCCAGCAGGGTCCGCATCACCTCGTTGGACTCATTGGTCGAGACGAACATGCGGTCGTCGTCGATGGCCATTTCGATATGGGTCATCAGGGCTGAGGCCACGCCGGCGCGGCGGCGGTTCTCGGCTGTGGCGATACGCTCCAGGAACGGATGGCCGAAGAATTCGCTCATCACCGCGAAGCCGGCGATCTGGCCATCCAGGACCAGGACCTTCACGGAACTGCCGCCAAATCCGCCCAGGGCCTTGGACAGATAGTCGTGGCGGCGCTCGGCTATGCCGGTGGCCGGGTCCAGGGCCACGATGGTGGCCAGGTCCCCCGGGGCGCCGTTGCGGATCTCAACGCTCATGGGATCAGCCTCTCGTCGAACCGGCGCAGGACCTCATCGGCGGCGCGGTCGGTCTCGTTCAGCGCCTTGTACTTCCACTTGTGCAGGGTTCCGCCGAACGGGCGGGCGGCGCCCAGGCGCTCAAGGTCCTCATGGAACAGCCGGAATTTCAGGCTGTCGCCATCCATTTTCAGGATGAACACCGGCTTGCCGGTCGAGGCGGCCTCGGTGGCCATGTTGGCGCTGTCCTCGGTGGCCAGGATGTAGTCGGCGCCGGCCAGGAAGGCGAAATAGGGGTTCTCGCCCTCGCCGTCCCAGACATAGCCCGGCATGTGCTTCAGCCGCGACGACAGGATCGCCCGGGCGCTCTCGGGCGTGCGGCGCGAGAAGGTGACCATCACCGACCCGCCTTCCTGGGTGATCGGCAGTTCGATCTCATGGGCCATGGCGGCGGCCCGCTCCGGCGACAGGTTATGGGCCTTGGACTTGCCGCCGATCAGCACCGCGACGCGCGGGTGGGGCAGGGGATCGATGATCGCCTTGAAGCGCGCCGCGTCGGCCTTCAGCCGCTTGGCGGTGACCCGGTGCGGCGAGCCGGTGATCGGCAGGACATTGTCGCCCTGGGTGCGGTCATGCTTGGGGGCGACCACCAGGTCGAAGGGGCTGGTCGGCATGCGCGGGTCCTGGATCTGGACCACGAAGCTCTGCTTCTTCGACCAGGCGCGCAGGCGCATGGACAGGGGCAGGGTGGCGCGCCCGGCGGCGATCCAGATGTCCGGCCACGGGGCCGCGATCTCGCTCTCAGGCGTCAGGGCCCGGAGCGGCAGGGGATTGAGAAACCAGGGCAGGCGGCCAATGCGACCCTTCCAGGCGATGGTCTTGATCACCACCTGGGCCTTGCGCTTGCGCTGGATGGCTTCGGCGAGACCGAGGGCCGGGCCAGCATTGCCCGCCCGTCCGTCAGAGACGGCCCAGATGGTCAGCGGCGGCGGTGATGGGGGCTTCGCCAAGCGCGTGATCCGTGGCTACGTCAAGGAGACGGCGGCGCGCATCTCGCGCGCGCCGCCGTCCTCTCGTCGATCATTGGGGCTGGGTTAAGGCGAAGCCTAGACCCATTCCACTTTGGCGATCTCATAGGCCTTCACGCCGCCGGGGGTGTTCACCTCGACAACGTCGCCGGTCTCCTTGCCGATCATCGCGCGAGCGATGGGCGACGAGATTGAGATCCGGCCGGACTTCACGTCGGCCTCGTGCTCGCCGACGATCTGATAGCGAGCTTGTTCCTCGGTATCCTCGTCGACAACAGACACAGTCGCACCGAACTTCACCTGATCGCCGGAAAGCTTGGATACGTCGATGACCTGAGCGCGCGCCATCCTGTCTTCGATCTCGGCGATCTGGCCTTCGATCCAGCCCTGGCGCTCCTTAGCGGCATGGTATTCAGCATTTTCCGACAGATCGCCGTGGGCTCGCGCCTCGGCGATCGCGGCGATTACCGCCGGCCGTTCAATGGTCTTCAAACGCTTCAGGTCCTCGTCAAGGGCTTGGTAGCCCCCGACGGTCATCGGGACTTTTTCCATAGCAGATTGTGACTCAGGTTCGCCCTTGGGATTGTGTTCCGGCCGCGGGCGCAGGCGTCCGGGGGGGTAAAGGATAGAGGCGGGTCGCGCAAAACTCAAGGGGTGCATTGCAGCATGATTGCGCCCGGGGGTGGAGATCGGGCCACGGGACCGCAAGGACGGCAAGGGAATCAGGATTAGCTGCGCCGCGCCATGACCCCCGTCCAGACCGCCTCCGCCATGATCATCGTGTCCGGCGCCGCCCATGCGGTGGTGAACGCGATCCTGAAATCGGGCCAGGACAAGATGTCCAGCCGCGCCCTGATGGACGGGTTCTCGGCCCTGATCGTCCTGCCCTTCGCCTTCATCGTACCCTTGCCGACCGGGGCCTGGCTGTGGCTGGTCACGTCCGGCTTCGTCCACTTCGCCTATCTGTTCTGCCTGATCCGGGCCTTTGAGACCGCCGACTTCTCGGTGGCCTATCCGATCTCACGGGGCCTGGCCCCCGCCCTGGCGGCCACGGTTGCGGTGGGGGTGTTCCGCGAGCCGATCAGCCTGGTCACCGCCCTGGGTATCGGGCTGGTCTCGGCCGGGGTGATGACGGTCGGCCTGGGGCGTCACGTGTCGCGCAAGGCGCTGGCCTGGGCGGGGGCGACCGGCGTGACCATCGCGCTCTATACGGTGCTGGACGCGCAAGGGGTGCGCGCCGCGCCGGGGGCGCCCAGCTATATCGTCTGGATCTATCTGATCGACGGCCTGGTGATCGGGGTGATCTTCGCCCTGTGGCGCGGCCCCCGGTTCCTGCTGGCGGCGCGGTCGGAATGGAAGGCGGGGCTTGCGGCCGGGGCCTTCTCGCTCCTGACCTACGGCCTGGCGCTGTGGGCCTATCGACTGGGGGATACGCCCCGGCTGGCGGCGCTGCGCGAGACCTCGATCCTGTTCGGAGTGGGCATCGCCATCGTGTTCCTGAAGGAGCGGCTGACCCGGGGCCGGCTGATCGGCATCGCCACCATCGCCGCCGGCGCCGCGACCCTGCTGGCGGCCGGCTGAACCGCTTGACCTTGGCTCGCCCGCAGGTTGATGTCGCCGGGGGCGCAGCGGACGGCCCGCCTGCGAGAGAACACGTTATGGGACTGAGCCAGCCGGGGGCGTTTTTCGCTCAACTCAAGCAGTCCCAACTGCTCGGCGCGACCCTGTCCCAGGACGAGGTGGACGGCGCCGGGGCCCTGCTGACCGCGCTCGATGGCGACAACTGGTCCACCGCCTGGGCGGCCTATGGGCTGGCCACCGCCTATCACGAGACCGGCCACACCCTGGAGCCGGTGACCGAGCGGGGTGGGGACGAGTATTTCCGCAGGCGCTATGACGTCACCGGCCTCGACCCGGCCCGGGCCAAGGCCAATGGCAACACTGCGCCGGGCGACGGCATCGCCTATCGCGGCCGGGGCTATGTGCAGCTGACCTGGAAGTCCAACTACCTGAAGGCCGGCCAGGTGGTGGGCGCCGACCTGGTGGGCGTGCCGGAACTGGCCCTGCGACTGGACTACGCCGCCAAGATCATGTGCAGCGGCATGCGCAATGGCTGGTTCACCGGCAAGGGCCTGGGCCGCTACATCCCCGAGGCCGCCAAGACCGCGACCAATGGCCAATATGTGCTGGCGCGCTATGTCATCAACGGGACAGACCGCGCCGCCGATATCGCCGGCTATGCGGCGATCTTCGAGAAGGCGCTCACCGCCGGCGGCTGGAGCTAGGCGCTCTGCGACACCACGCAGCCGGCCAACTCGGCCGCGTCGGGCGCCTCGAACACGCCTTCCATGAAGTCGAACATCTGCGGCGTGACCGCCAGCGAGAAGCCATCGCCGCTGATCTCATGGCGTTCCAGCACCCGCGCCCGGCGGACCAGGGGCGGGGCGGTGACGAAGTGGAACTGGCAGGGCAACTCGACCGCCTGGGCGATCTCGGCCACCCGGGCGCGGTCGGCCCGGCGCATGAGGCCGAGGTCCAGCACCGTGGAGACGCCCGTGGCCATGACCGCCGCCAGCGTCGCCCAGATCTGCGCCTCGCATCGCTCGACCCTGGCCATCATCCATTCGAACTCCACCGGCTCGGGCATGTCGGGCGCAAACAGCCGGGCCATCCAGTCATCGATGGCGAAATGCACCGCCGGCTCTGAACGGGCCAGGGCCTTGGCGTAGGTGGACTTGCCGGCGCCCGAGGGGCCGAAGATCACGTGAAGCGTGGCGGTCATGACCGGTTGCTAGGCGCTGGAGCGCGGCGCGGCAACCGGCCTGGCGTCAAAAGTTGATGTCGATGGTCGCACGACGATTGAGAGGTTCCTTGACGCCGTCGGCCGTCGGCACCGCCGGATTGGTCTCACCCTTCCAGTCGATGGACAGGGCTTCGGGCTTCACGCCGTGCGCCACCAACGCGTCCGCAACCGCCTTGGCCCTGCGTTCGGAAAGCCGAAGATTGTAGTCCTCCGGCCCTGAGGTGTCGGCGTAGCCCACCACCACGATCCGGGTGGCCTGGCCGGCCAGGGCGTAGTTGGCCGCCTCGCTCGCCACCTGATCGCCGTCGGCGGACAAGGCGGCCACGTCCAGGTCGAAATAGATGATGAAGTCCTTGGCCTCATAGGCGGGCGGCGGCGGCGGGGGAGGTGGCGGGGGGGGCGGAGGTGGCGGAGGTGGCGGAGGAGGAGGCGGCGGCGGCGGCGGGTTCTCCGCCTCGGCAAGCGTCATCCACTCCGGACATTCGGGATAGGCCCGCCCGCAGACCTTGGGGTGCCCGCTGAGGACGCAGACCCAGAACATCTGGGCGGCGCTGGCATGGACGGGTCGACAAAAGGGCGCCGCCGCCTGGGCGGTCGCCGGCGCGAGCAGCGCCGCCATGACGAGGCCGAGAATCGTCCCCGTCGGTCGACGGACGCGCGGAACAGGGTTCATGTCCGAGGCGCTCCGGCGGGGGCAGTGATCGCATGGGTGGGACTGGCGGGCGCCTTCACGGTCGTCCAGTAGGCGGTGAAGTGCACCATGGAGATCACCAGCAGGACCATCAGGCTGGCGAGGATCGCGCGGAGCCAGCCGGTCTTGTGCAGTCGGCGCAGGCTGGTGGGAAGATAGACGGCGCAGACCGCCAGCTCGGCGAAGGCCGCCGCGGCCCGGGCGGCGTTATGCGGTCCTTCCGGTTCGGCGACCGGGTCCGCCATGAAGGCCAGGGCGAGGTTGTAGGCCAGGAACGCCGCGAAGCCGGACATGGCGTAGGCGACCGGCAGGACCTTCAGAGTGGTCAGGATCGAGTCCATGAAATCCGGCGCTGCGCGCAGGACGAACAGGGACAGCTCGAGCAGGATCGACAACGAGAGCCAGTAGAGGAATTCCAGCAGGACGCGGATCATCAGATCGCCCTGGGCGATCGCCCCACCGCTGATGAACTTCTGACCGAGAAAGGCGCCCAGCGCGGCGCTGAGCATGGCGAACAGCACCACCTTGCCTTCGGGCGTGCGGGCGTCCTTGGGGTTCACGGCGTCGGGCGCGCGGCCGAAGAACTCCAGCAGGTAGCGCACATATTCGCGGGCGTAGGTCTCCGCGAAGGTCAGTGACTTCTCAAGGTCCATGGCGCGGCTCCCCCCGGACGCCAGGTGAAGCTACGTCCGAGGGGGCGGGAAATCCAGCCTAAGATTGTCGTGCGGAGGCCGTGCCGCGCAGGTTGTCTGGGTCAGCGGATCGAGAAGCCGCCATCGATGACCAGCTCCGCGCCGGTGACATAACGGCTCTCCTCCGAGGCCAGCCACAGCACGCCATTGGCGATATCCTCCGGCCAGCCCTTCTTGCCCAAGGGCACGGCGTCGGCGGTCATGGCGTCCAGGGTCGCGGGGCGCGAGGGGCGGGCGTTGTCGCCGGGTTCGCCGGTGCCGACGATGGTGTCCCAGATCGGGGTCTCGATGATGCCGGGATGGACCGAATTCACCCGCACCCCATCCTTCACGCTGGCGCATTCCAGGGCCACCGACTTGGTGAACAGCCGCACCGCGCCCTTGGACGCGCAATAGCCGGCCAGAATCGCCGAGCCCTTGAGGCCGGCCACCGAGGACATGTTGATGATCGAGCCGCCGTCGCCGGACAGCCGCATCACCGGTAGCGAATGCTTCACCCCCAGGAACACCCCGTCGATATTGATGGCGTTCTGCAGCTGGAACTGGGCCAGCGGCATGTCGACCACCGAGCCGGAAAAGGCGACCCCGGCGTTGTTGACCAGGATGTCTAGCCGGCCATGCCGGGCCTTGATCGCCTGGGCGACGGCGATCCAGTCGGCTTCGACCGTGACGTCGTGGTGATGATATTCGGCCTGGCCGCCCTGGGCCTGGATGGCGGCGACCGCCTCGGCGCCCTTGGCGTCCTGCAGGTCGGTGAGGACGACGATGGCGCCTTCCTCGGCCAGACGCTCGGCGCTGCTGCGCCCGATGCCGCTTGCGCCACCGGTGATCAGCGCCACCTTGCCAGCTACCCGTCCGCCCATGTCGTTTCCCCTTATCGTTGATAACCTGGTTGCATCACGCCTAGCCGAGAGCCTGGCCCTTGCCCAGCTTCAAAGCTTCGCAGGCTGTGCTAGAGGCCGATCATGACGATCACGATCCGACCCTGCGGCCCGGCCGACGCGGCGGCCCTGGCCCTGGTGGGCCAAGCCACGTTTCTGCAGAGCTATGCCGACAGCCTGCCGGCCGCCGACATCGCCCACCATTGCGCCCACGAGCACGCGCAGGCGCGCTATGCGGCCTGGCTGGCCGACCCGGCCTATCGGATCTGGGGGGCGGAGATCGCGCCGGGCGGGGCGCTGGTCGGCTATGCGGTGCTGAGCCCGCCGGACCTGCCGGGGGCGACGGAGCCCGGGGACATGGAGCTCAAGCGCCTCTATCTGCTGCACCGGTTCCATGGGGGCGGAACGGGGGCGGCCCTGATGGGCGCAGTGGTCGAGGCGGCGCGGAGCCAGGGCGCGCTACGCCTGCTGCTGGGCGTATATGGCGAGAACGACACAGCCATAGCCTTCTACGCCCGCCAGGGGTTCGCCCAGGCGGGCGTTCGCAAGTTTCAGGTGGGCGCCCAGGTCTATGACGATCTGGTCCTGGCGCGCCGGTTGGATGGGTCCGCGCCGCCTACCAGGTGACGTGACCCTGGGCGGTGAGCAGGCCGATCAGCATGGCGGCGCCCAGGGCGATGATGATGCCCACGACGAGCAAGTCTGTCGCGCCTTCGAAGCGCTCCAGAAGGTGGCCCTTACGATGATGACGGACTTCGGCCTTTGGGCCGGTCTCTGACTGCATAACGTTCCCTCGCGTTCTGATTGGAGGACGATGCCTCGGTCCCAGTAGCGACGGGCGCCCGAAAAGGGCGTGACCGGCTGGTCTTGCAGGGCCGCCGGCGCGCGCCCTATCCGCGCCCGGCGAAGCTGGGCACTGAGCTGACAGTGCGCCCCGGATCGGGTGGGGTCAATGATCTGACGTCGGCGTCAAAAAGCCGCTCGCCGCTCGACAGGCCGGGGCCGGCTTGCGCATGGTTCCGTCCGGCGGCGCGCGGGGCGCCCAGGAGACGTCGTGACTGATCGTTCCGGACGCCCACGTCGCTTCAACCCCTTCACGGCCCTGGGGCCTGGCCTGATCACCGGGGCCGCCGACGACGACCCGAGCGGCATCGCCACCTATTCCCAGGCCGGCGCCGGCTTCGGCCTGCAGATGCTGTGGACCGTGGTCCTGACCTATCCGTTCATGGCCGCCTTCCAGTCGGTCTGCGCGCGGATCGGGCGGGTCAGCGGGCGCGGGCTGGCGTCCAATATCAAGCGGGTCTTCCCGCCCTGGGTGGTGATCTCGGTGGTCGGCCTGCTGCTGGTCGCCAACATCCTGAACATCGCCGCCGACCTGGCCTCGATGGGCGAGGCGGCCGCCCTGGTGATTGGCGGCGACCAGCATCTCTATACGGCCGGCTTCGCCCTGCTGACCTTGGCCCTGCAGATCTTCGTGCCCTACCACCGCTATGTGCGGTTCCTGAAGTGGCTGACGCTCGCCCTGTTCGCCTATGTGGCGGTGGCCTTCATCGTCCATGCCCCCTGGCGCGAGGTGCTGCACGCCACCTTCCGGCCGAAGCTGAAGTTCACGGCCGCAGAGGCCACCCTGGTGGTCGCCGTCTTCGGCACCACCATCAGCCCCTATCTGTTCTTCTGGCAGGCCTCGGAGGAGGTGGAGGACATCGCCCCGGCCGGCCAGCACCCCCTGACCGAGGCGCCCCGGGAGGCGCCGGCCGCCCTGAAGCGGATCGGCTGGGACACCTATGTCGGCATGGGCTTCTCCAACCTGATCGCCTTCTTCATCATCCTGTCGACGGCGGTGACCCTGCACGCGGCCGGGGTGACCGAGATCAAGACGGCGGGCCAGGCGGCCAATGCGCTGCGCCCCATCGCCGGGGACTTCGCCTTCGCCCTGTTCGCCCTGGGCATCATCGGCACCGGCCTGCTCGCCATACCGACCCTGGCCGGCTCGGCCGCCTATGCGTTCTCCGAGACCCTGGGCTGGGAGGAGGGGTTGGAGCGCCGGCTCCGGGACGCCACCGGCTTCTACGGCGTGATCGCCGTGGCCATCCTGGCCGGCCTGGCGCTCAGCTATTCGCCGCTCGATCCGATCCAGGCCCTGTTCTGGAGCGCCGTGGTCAATGGCGTCATCGCCGTGCCGCTGATGGCGGTGATCATGCTGGTCGCCACCCGCCGATCGATCATGGGCCGCTTCACCGCGACGTTCCTGCAGCGCGTGGTCGGCTGGGCGGCGGTGGCGATCATGGCGATGGCCTCGGCGGTGATGTTCACCCAGCTGGGCGCAGGATGAGAAGGGCCGGGATTAATATCTGACGGCCCTGGCGCTCGGGAATTGAATGCGCCGCCGTCGCGATTCCCCTATCCCTCCAGACAAAGATCAAAGGGGGGATGTCATGACGCGTTGGGTTTCGATCATCGCGGGGTGCCTGGCGGCTTCGATCGCCCTGGCGGCTCAGGGCCAGACGCCGGCCAATGCGCCCGAACGCGCCCCCGATCCCGCGACCGCCCGCACCCTGAAGGACGGCCCGGTCGTTGGCTATGTGGACGCCGAGACCGGCGCTCAGGCCTGGCGGGCCATTCCCTTCGCCAAGCCGCCGGTGGGGCCCTTGCGCTGGCGGGCGCCGCGCCCGGCCGAGCCCTGGACGGCGCAGCGCATCTCCACCAAGCCCGCCCCCTGGTGCCCGCAACAGCTCAGTGCGCTCGACGGGGTGGGCAAGGAGAAATACGGCCAGATCGCCGGCCAGGAGGACTGCCTCTATCTGGACGTCTACGCCCCGCCGATGACGGCGCAGGCGGCGGCCACGGCCAGGCTGCCGATCATGATGTGGATCCATGGCGGCTCCAACACCTGGGGCCGGGCCGAGCAATATGACGGCTCGGCTCTGGCCGCCCGGTTCAAGGTGGTTGTGGTGGTGGTCCAGTATCGCATTGGCGCCCTGGGCTGGTTCGCCCATCCGGCCTTGCGGGCCGGCGGCTCGGTCCCCGACGACGCCTCGGCGAATTTCGGCACGCTCGACCAGATCCAGGCGCTGCAATGGATCCAGGCCAATGGCGCGGCGTTCGGCGGCGACACCGGCCGGGTGACCATCTTCGGCGAGAGCGCCGGGGGCCAGAACGTCGCGACCCTGCTGACCAGCCCGCGCGCCAAGGGCCTGTTCCAGCGCGCCATCGTCCAGTCCGGCGGCTTCAAGTCCGAGCCCCTGGCCCTGGCCGAGGGTGAGACCGGCGACCGTCCGGAAGCCGGCCTGAAGATCGCCCAGGCCCTGGTCGGGACCGGCAAGCCGGTCAGCGGCGCGGCCCTGCGCGCCGTCCCGGTCAGCGCGCTGTTCGACGCCTACAGGATCGAGGGCCGCCAGCTCGACCCCTTCCGCCTGATCGCCGACGGGGTGGTGATCCCCGCTGCGGGGCTGGATTCCGGCCTGGACAACCCGGCCGGCTACAACGCCGTGCCGGTGATCACCGGCACCAATCACGACGAGATGAAGCTGTTCAACGCGCTCAATCCGAAGTTCGTGACCTATGTCGGCGGCAGGCTGCCGATCCCCCGCGACCCGGCCTTCTATGAGGCGGCCTCGCTCTATCCGAGCCGCATGTGGCGCTCGAACGCGGTGGATGGCCCCGCCGCCCGCATGGTCGCCGGCGGCCAGAGCCGGGTCTGGACCTATCGCTTCGACTGGAAGGAGGAGGGCAGGATCCTGGTGACCGACCTGGGCCAACTGCTGGGCGCCGGCCACAGCCTGGAGATCCCCTTCGTGTTCGGCCATTTCAAGCTGCTGGGCGCCTTCGATCCGCTGGCCTTCAACAAGGACAATGCGCCGGGGCGGATCGCGCTGTCGGACACGATGATGAGCTACTGGGCCAATTTCGCGGCCACCGGCGCGCCGGGGCGGGGCGTGGACGGGACCTTGCCGGAGTGGAAGACGTGGTCGAGCGCCCCGGGCGCCACGAACCTGATGGTGTTCGACAGCACCGCCGGCGGCGGGGTGCGGATGATCGCCGACCACGAGAGCCCGGCGCGGATCGCGAGCGACCTGCTGGCCGATCCGAGCCTGAAGGGGGATGAGCAGCGGTGCCAGATCCTGCAGGGGCTGGCGAAGGACAGCGCCGAGGTCCGGGCGGCGGCGGGGCGGTGTGGGTAGGGAGCCTTTGACCGCTTGGGCGTGACCGCCAACCCCTCGAACGTGTGCGGCGGGCCTTGAAATTCCAGGGTGTGCGGGTGAGGGTCCATCCGATGCCCTACGCGCTCGCCAAGTCCATCGCCCGATCAGGGCTGCTATCCGCCTTGCTGATGTTAGGGGCCTGCGGCGGACTTCGCCACGACCTCTACAGCCATGCGATCAGCTCGGATCCGGAGGTCAATGCCGCCATCGCGCGTGACGCCTTGGTGCGGCGGCTGCCGATTGGATCGCCGATTGAACAATATATTCAATTGTTCAGAGCCTCGGCCGGGTCCTGCGCTGAGGACGATGATGTAAGTTCGGGGCTGTATCGATGTCGATGTGCGCGTGGGGTCGGGCCGTTGGCCCAGGCTGAGTGGATCGTCGAGATCAGGTTCGACAAGACGACGCGGGCCTCTACGTCTGTCGGCGTGCAGTTTTACGTCACGAGCCTATGAACGCGGGCGATGTGGGGCGTGTGGGCAAAGGGGGCGGGAGATGCCGTCTGAGCTTATTGATCCCGCACGTGTGGAGGCTGAACTCGCCGCCGACGCCGACGTGATCCGGTCGCTTCGGGAAAATGGCGACGACCCGCGGGTGGTGCGCTCCGTGGATGTCCATTTCCTGGGCGGGCGTGAGCCCATTCTGCGGCTGGCGGACGCCGCCGAGTCCCTGGGTTGGGCTGTGGCGCAGGTCATCGACTGCGACGACGGGGCCATGGCGATCGACCTTTGCCGCGATCAGACCACCGATGAAGCGGCGGTGCGCCAGCTGACCTTCGATGCGCTCGTCATCGAGCAGGACTACGGGGTCAGCTATGATGGCTGGGGGACGCTGGCCCATCCGTCCTAGGCGCCGCCGGCCTGTGAGGGGACTTGGGCGAAGTTTGGCCGGCCGGTTCCCGTGTCGAGCCCGCAAGATTTTTG
>NZ_CANCLE010000087.1 GCF_947378715.1 Phenylobacterium aquaticum | reverse complement strand
GATCGGCGGGGCCGGCACGCTCGCCGCCTATGGGCTGATCTATCAGGCGCAGGACGCCTTCGCCCTGATGACCGCGGTCATGGTGTTTCAACTGGGGTTCAACTTCCTGTTCGCGGCCCTGCTGGCGGTGATGGCCGATCAGGTGCCGGACGCCCAGAAGGGGCTGGTCTCGGCCATGCTCAGCCTGGGCTATCCCCTGGGGACCTTGGTCGGCACCTCGGTGGTCGGCGGGCTGATCGCCGGCGAGGCCCTGCGCTACATCGCCATCGCCGTGGTGCTGGTGGCCACCCTCTTGCCCTTCACCCTGGCGCTGAAGGATCGACCGGCCGCCCCGGTCGCGCGATCGCGGCCGAGCCTTGCGGCGCGGTGGAAGGCCTTCGCCATCGACCCGCGGGAGCATCCCGACTTCGCCCTGGCCTGGGCCGGACGCCTGATGGTGATCCTCGGCTTCGTGGTGGTGCAGGGCTACACGCTCTATTTCCTGCAGGACGTGTTGCACTATTCGCGCCTGTTCCCAGGCCGCACGGCGGAACAGGGCCTGGCCCTGCTGACCGCAGTGGCGGCGGTGGCCAATATCGCCTGCTCCCTGGCGGGCGGGCTGATCTCCGACCGGGTGGGGCGGCGCAAGCTGTTCGTCGCCGCCGGCGCCCTGATCCTGGCCTTCGCCATCGCCGCCTTCGCCCTGGCGCCCAGCTGGTCCACGGCGATGATCGCCTATGTCGCCTATGGCTGCGGGGCGGGTTGCTACTACGCCGTCGACATGGCCCTGATCACCCAGGTGCTGCCCTCGGCCGATGACGCCGGCAAGGACCTCGGCCTGATCAACCTCTCCAACGCCATCCCTCAGATCATCGCGCCGCTCCTGGCGGTCTGGCTGACTACGGCGTTCGGCGCGGACCTGCGGGCGCTGTTCCTGGTGGCGGCCGCGACCTGCGGTCTGGGCGGGCTGATCGTCCTGCCGATCCGCAGCGTCCGTTAGGTTCAGGTCGGCGGACACGGCGGGCTCCCGGCTGGACAGTTGTTGACAGCGCTGTCAATATATCGCTGGTTCAACGGGCGGAAACAACGGTCTTTTTGCGCGGGTATGTCCCCTCGTGAACAGCCGGCGGCCGCCAAGTCCCGAGGCGTCCATGTCCACGCGTCTGAAGACCAGCCCGATCCGCTTCGCCCTGTTGGGTGACCTCGGCGGAACCCATGCCCGCTTCGCCATCGCCGAGATCGGGCCGGGCGGCGTGATGCTGCGCGATCCGATGAGCATCAAGGCCGCCGGCCACCAGACGGCCGAGCACGCCGCCATGGCCTATATGGCGGCCATCGGCCTGCGGGAGCGGATCAGCCTGGCCATGATCGCCTGCGCCGGCCCGGTGACCGAGGACCGCGTCGCCCTGACCAATCTCGACTGGACGCTCACCGCCACGGGCCTGCGCGCCCGCCTCGGGCTCGACCAGGCCGCCCTGATCAATGACCTCGAGGCGGTGGCCTGGGCTGCGCCGGAACTGGCCGACAGCGACCTCCACACGATCGGACCGCAGATTCCCGGCGCGCCGGGCGGCGCCATCGCGGTGGTGGGAGCCGGCACGGGCTTCAACGCCGCCAGCTGGCGCAGGGTCGACGGCCGCGAGGTGGTGCTGGTGGGCGAGGGCGGCCACGCCAGCTTCGCCGCCGCCGATCCACTGGAAATGGAGGTGGTGCGTCGCCTGACCCCCCGCTTCGGCCGGGTGTCGGTGGAGCGGTTGGTCTCGGGCCCCGGGATGCTGAACCTCTATCGCACCCTGTGCGAGATCGAAGCGGTCACGCCGGCCTGTGCGCGGCCCGACCAGATCCCCGTCCTGGCCCGGACCGGTGACCGCCTGGCCCGCAGCACGGTGATCCTGTTCTGCGGCCTGCTGGGAGCCGTGGCCGGCGACCTGGCCCTGACGCTCGGCGCGCGAGGCGGGGTGCTGATCGGCGGCGGCATGGCGCCGGGCCTGTTGCCGGAGCTGGAGGCCGGCGAATTCCGCCGCCGCTTCGAGGCCAAGGGCCGCTTCCAGTCCCACCTGGCCGCCATTCCGACCCGGGTGATCCTGCACCCCCACGCCGCCCTGGTCGGCGCGGGCCGGGCCCTGCTGGCCCAGGTGGGCGAGGGAGTCTAGCTTCGGCTCAGGCGGCCTCGTCCAGGGCCAGGGTTTCCCGCAGCTCGCGCTTCAGGAACTTGCCGCTGGCGTTGCGCGGCAGGGCCTCGGCGAGGATCCAGATGTAGCGGGGCGCCTTGTGCTTGGCGATCAGGTTGGCGCAGTGGGCGCGCAGCTCATCGCCCGTGACGCTCATGCCAGGACGCAGGTGGACAGCGGCCGCCACCTCCTCGCCCAGACGCGCGTCCGGCACCCCGAACACGCTGCACTCCGCCACGGCCGGATGGCGATAAAGAGCGGCCTCGACCTCGGCGCAATAGACGTTCTCGCCGCCGCGCAGGACCATGTCCTTCTTGCGGTCGACGATATAGATGAAGCCGTCCTCGTCGATCCGGGCGACGTCGCCGGTGTGCAGCCAGCCGTCGGTGATCGATTCCGCGGTCGCCTCGGGCCGGTTGATATAGCCCTTGATGACCGGGGCGCCGCGCACCCACAGTTCGCCGACCTGGCCCTGCGGAACGGTCTTGCCGTCATCGTCCACGCACTTGACCTCCAGGGTCGGCACCGGCGGGCCGGCGCTGTCGGGGCGGTCGACGAAGAAGTCGCCGGACACCGAGGTGATGATCCCGCAGGTCTCGGTCATGCCATAGCCGGTGTTCGGCCGGGCGCTCTTCACGCTGGCGTCGATCTTGTGCACCAGGTCCGGCGGCAATTGAGCACCGCCGCCGCCCAGGCTCATCAGGCTGGAGACGTCGTGGTTTTCGAATTCCGGATGGGTGATCAGCTCGCGTGACATCACCGGCACGCCGCTCATGGCGGTGACCTTTTCGCGCTGGATCAGCTTCAGGGCCTCACCGGCGTCCCAGCGGTACATCAGCACCATGGTCCCGCCGGCGGCGGTGGTCATGTAGGCGCCGCAGTTGTTGGCGGTCACGTGGAACAGGGGGGTGGTCAAGAGCGAGACCGGGATCGGCGGCTCGGCGGGCGGCAGGGTCCCCGTGGCGCGCTGGGTCGCCAGACCCTGGGCCTGGCCGCAGGAGATCATGTTGAACAGATTGGCGACGCAGCCGCGATGGGTCAGCTGGGCGCCCTTCGGGAAGCCGGTGGTGCCGGAGGTGTAGAAGATGCAGGCGTCCGCGTCGGGGTCGATCTGGACGTCGGGCAGGGTCCCGCCAGTGGCCAGCACATCGGCATAGGGGGTGACGCCCGCCACGGGGCCGGCCAGTCGCACACCGACGATCCGGGCGTCTCCCGCCATGCCGGGCCGCTCCTGGATGCGGGCCAGGCGCTCGGCGTCAGCGAACACCGCCTTCGGCGCGGAGTCCTTGAGGGCGTAGTCCATCTCCTCGGTGGTCCACCAGGCGTTCATGCCCACGGCGGCCACGCCGATCGAGACGCAGGCCCAGTAGATCAGCATCCATTCCGGATAGTTGCGCATGGCGATCGCCACCCGGTCGCCGGGGGCCACGCCGTTCTGCATCATCCAGTTGGCGATCGAGGCGACCTGGGCGTGGGCCTCGCCGTAGGTGATGCGCTCGCCCTGATAGACCAGATAGGTGCGGTCGGCGAAGGCGGCGGTGGACAGCCAGAACTCGCGGATCGAAGGCGGGGCGTTCTTGAAGGTGCGGATCGGCACGCCACGCACTTCGGTGACGGCGATCTCGAAGGGCGCGCCCGGAGCGGTCAGCTCAGCCCACGCCTGTTTCAGCTCCTGGTAATGCAAACGCCGTTCCTTCCCTAGATCCACAACAACCCACCGTGGCCCATCTGCGCGGGCCTTTCGGAGGGGGCCTATTTCAATGTCGAGCGGGTGTCTGGCAACCTTTGATGGCCTCTGCCCGCCAATCTTTTCTCAAATGCCCGGTCGCCGACGCATTGCAAGCCCTGGCCAGCCAAATCCCCGCCGAGGGTTCCTGCCCAAAGGCGTCTTTGCGGTCACTGGCCGTGAATTCCCCGCGCGACCCCCTGGCCGGCTTTGCGGCGTGGCCGCCGGGGTGTTTAAGCTGGCGCAGTCCAAGCCAAGGTGAGTCATGTCCGTGCGCCGTACCTCCATCGCCCTGAAGTCCCTCCTGTGCGCCGGCGTGGCGACGACCCTGGCCCTTGCCAGTCCGGCCTCGGCGGCGCCGGACGTGGCGGCCCAGAAGGCGGCGATCGACGTCCAGCTGAACAAGAATTATCCGCATCTGGACGCGCTCTATAAGGACATCCACGCCCATCCGGAGCTTGGCTTCCAGGAGACGGCGACCGCCGCCAAGCTGGCCGCCGAGATGCGCGCCATCGGCTTTACGGTCACCGAGCACGTGGCCCAGACCGGCATCGTGGCGATCTACAAGAACGGCCCCGGCCCGACCATACTGGTGCGTACCGAACTCGACGCCCTGCCGATGGAGGAGAAGACCGGCCTGCCCTATGCCAGCCACGCGATCACCACCTGGAACGGCAAGCCGACCCCGGTCGATCACAGCTGCGGCCACGACATCCACATGGCGGTCTGGGTCGGGACGGCCCAGGCCCTGGTGGCGCTGAAGTCCAAGTGGCATGGCACCTTGATGTTCATCGGCCAGCCGGCCGAGGAGACCACCGGCGGCGCGCGCGGCATGCTGGCCGACGGCCTGTTCACCCGCTTCGGCAAGCCGGACATGGGCTTCGCCCTGCATGTCGGTCCTGGCCCGGATGACTCCATCTCCTATCGGCCCGGCGTGGTCACCTCCAATTCCGACAGCCTGGAAATCCTGTTCAAGGGACGCGGCGGCCACGGCTCCATGCCCAGCATGACCATCGATCCGGTGGTCGAGGCGGCGCGCTTCGTGGTCGACGTCCAGACCGTGATCAGCCGTGAGAAGGATCCGGCGGCGTTCGGCGTGGTGACGGTCGGCGCTTTGCAGGCCGGCAGCGTCGGCAACATCATTCCCGACAGCGCCTTGATCCGCGGCACCATCCGCAGCTTCGACGCCGGTGTCCGGGCCAAGATCCTCGACGGCGTGCAGCGCACCGCCGCAGCGGTCGCGGCCATGGAGGGCGCCCCGGCGCCGGATGTCCAGATCGTGGTCGGCGGCCGCGCGGTGATCAATGACGCGGCGCTCACCGAGCGCACCGCCAAGGTGTTCAAGGCCGCCTTCGGCGACAAGGCCGTGCTGGAGCCCGCGCCCGGCTATCCCAGCGAGGACTATTCGGAATTCATCATCGCCGGCGTCCCCTCGGTGTTCTTCAGCCTGGGGGGCTATGACCCGGCCAAGATCGCGGCGGCCAAGGCCAAGGGCGAGTTCCTGCCCGGCAACCACACCCCTCAGTTCGCGCCCGTGCCAGAACCCACCATCCGCACGGGGGTCGAGGCCATGACCCTCGCGGTCATGAACGCCGCCAGCTAGATCGCGGGACCGAGCGGCAGTTCGATGTGACAGCACAGGCCGTCCGGGTGGAACGCCAGGACGGCCGCGCCCGCCAGGTCCCCCCTGAGGCTGCGCTCGATCAGCCTTGAACCGAAACCCCTGTGGGTCGAGACGGCCACCGGCGGCCCGCCCGTCTCGCGCCAGTCGAGGACGAGCTTGCTCTCGGGCGCCAGACGCCAGGCGACCTCGACCCGACCCCCCGGCTCAGACAGGGCGCCATGCTTCGCGGCATTGGTGGCGAGCTCGTGGACCAGCATGCCCAGGGCCAGGGCCGCCGGCGCCGACAGGTCCACCACCCCGCCCTCCAGTCCATAGCGTTCGGCGCCGTAGGGGCTGAGCTCCATCGACAGCACGTCGCGCAGCTCGGCGCCGCGCCAGCTGGTGGCGGTCAGCAGGTTATGAGTGGCCGAGAGCGCCATGATCCGCGCCTCGAAGGCGCGGCGGAAGGCCGGAGGGTCGGGGCTGTGGCGCAGGGTCTGGGCGGCGATGGCCTGGACGGTGGCCAGGGTGTTCTTCACCCGATGGTTCAGCTCATCCAGCAGGAACTTCTGCTGGGTCTCCGCCGCGATCCGGTCGGTGACGTCGCTGCCTTCGACGAAAATACCTCGCGTCGTCCCGTCGGCGCCGAGAATCGGCTGCAGGACGAAGTCGAGGAACCGCTCCTCCTGCGGCGCATCGGTGCTGTTCTGCAGCCCGACCAGGGCGGCGCGGCCGACGAAGGGCTGTTGGGTCGCGGTCACTTGGTCAAGCAAGGCGATATAGCCCTGGTCGGCGAGTTCCGGCAGAGCCTCGGCGATGGACTTGCCCACCCATGGGCGCCCGCCGACCAGTTTCAGATAGGCGTTGTTGACCAGCTCCAGCACGTGGTCCGGCCCCGACAGCACCACCATGAAGCCGGGCGCCTGCATGATCAGGTCCCGCAGGTGCATGGACTCTTCGGCCAGGCTGGCGTTCAGCCGCTGAACCTCCTCGGCCCTTTGCAGCAACTGAGTTTCGCCCTGCCGGGGCGCGGGCGCGCCGGCCTGGGCGCGAAGCGCGGTCACATCGACCGTGTTCTGCAGCACGAAGGCGACCTGGCCATCCGGTCCCATCAGCGGCGTGTGCACCGCCGACCAGTAGCGCATCTCCATCCCCCCGCCGCGCTCCGGCGCCAGCGGGATCGCATAGGGAATAAGGGCCAGGGAATCCGGTCGCCCCGTGGCCAGGACCCGCTCCAGCGATGCGCGCAGCATGCGCCCGCCCTCGTCCGGATTGGGGAACAGCTCGAACAGCCCGCGCCCGATCAGCACCTCGCGGTTCTGTTCTGTCGCCGCGCAATAGGCGGCGTTGGCCGCGACATAGCGCAGGTCCCGGTCCAGGATCATGTAGGGGCTGGGCAGGGCCTCGAACAACGCTTCGAAGTCGACCTGCGGCCGGGCCGCACCCAGGTCAGCGCCCGGGGAATGGGACTCCATCTCCATAGTCACAGCTCCCCCTCAGCGACGCGACGCGATCCGGCGTCGACGGTTGGGTTGTTATACCCGCCTGCGCGAAGCGGCGGACTCGCCTATATGAGGGCCATGTCGATCCCTGTCACCGAGACGCCGCTGAAGGGCGCCGCCCTGATCAAGGACCAGGTGCGCCGGCTGCCGGACTCGCCGGGCGTCTATCGGATGATCGGCGAGAATGACGAGGTGCTCTATGTCGGCAAGGCGCGCTCGCTGAAGAAGCGGGTGCTGCAATACGCCCAAGGGCGGTTCCACACCCAGCGCATCGCCCTGATGGTCGACCTGACCCGGTCGATGGAGTTCGTCACCACCCGCACCGAGACCGACGCCCTGCTGCTCGAGATCAATCTGATCAAGCAGATGAAGCCCCGGTTCAACGTGCTGCTGCGCGACGACAAGAGCTTCCCCGAGATCGTCATCCGCCGCGAACACGCCGCCCCGCAGCTGCGCAAGCATCGCGGCGCCCACACCATCAAGGGCGACTATTTCGGCCCCTTCGCCAGCGCCGGCGCGGTCAACCGCACCCTCAACACCCTGCAGAAGGCCTTCCTGCTGCGGTCATGCTCCGACAGCGTCTATGAGAGCCGCACCCGGCCCTGCATGCTGCACCAGATCAAGCGCTGCGCCGCGCCCTGCACGGGCCTGATCAGCCTGGAGGACTACGGCCGGTTGGTCGAAGAATCTGAGGCCTTCCTGCGCGGCAAGAGCCGGGCGGTGATGACCCGCATGTCCGAGCAGATGCAGGCCGCCTCCGACGACATGGAGTTCGAGCTGGCCGCCCGCCTGCGCGACCGCATCCGGGCGCTCGCCTCGGTCGCCCAGGAACAGCAGATCAATCCAGAGAGCACCGACGAGGCCGATGTCTTCGCCCTGTTCGCCGAGGGCGGTCAGGCCTGCGTCCAGGTGTTCTTCTTCCGGGCCGGCCAGAACTGGGGCAACCGCGCCTATTTCCCCCGGGTCGACAAGTCCGATGAGGACCTCGACGTCATGAGCGCCTTCCTGGGCCAGTTCTATGACGACAAGCCGATCCCCAAGCTGATCCTGACCAGCGTCGAGCCATCGGAGCGGGACCTGCTGTCCGAAGCCTTCGCCATGAAGGCCGGTCGCAAGGTCGAGATTCTCAAGCCCCAGAAGGGCGAGAAGCGCCAGCTGGTCGAGCACGCCCTGACCAACGCCCGCGAGGCGCTTGGCCGCAAGATGGCCGAGAGCTCGGCCCAGACCCGGCTGCTCAACGGCGTGGCCGAGGCCTTCGGCCTGGACGCGCCGCCGGAGCGGATCGAGGTCTATGACAACAGCCACATCATGGGGACCAATGCCGTCGGCGGCATGATCGTGGCCGGGCCCGACGGCTTCCAGAAGAGCCAGTACCGCAAGTTCAACATCAAGGACACGGAGCTCACCCCCGGCGACGACTTCGGCATGATGAAGGAGGTGCTGCGTCGCCGCTTCGGCCGCCTGGTGAAGGAAGAGGAGGAGGGCGGCGAAGCCATCCGACCCGACCTCGTTCTGATCGACGGCGGCATGGGCCAGGTGGGCGTGGTTGTGGAAATCATGGCCGACCTGGGTGTCGATGACATCCCTGTCGTCGGCGTCGCCAAGGGCCCCGACCGCGACGCTGGCCTTGAGCGCTTCTACATTCCGGGCAAGCCCTATTTCATGCTCGAGCCCAAGTCGGCGGTGCTCTATTACCTCCAGCGCCTGCGCGACGAGGCGCACCGTTTCGCCATCGGCACCCACCGCGTCCGCCGCGCCGCCGACATGAAGAAGAACCCGCTGGACGAGATCGACGGGGTGGGGCCGGGCCGCAAGCGCGCCCTGCTGCACGCCTTCGGATCAGCGCGCGGCGTCTCCCGCGCCTCGATCGAGGACCTGGCCAAGGTCGACGGCGTGAACCAACCGCTGGCTCAGCGCATTTTCGATTTCTTCCGCAAGGCCTAAAGGACACGCATGAAATCGATCCCGAACATCCTGTCGGCCGGCCGGCTGGTCCTGACGCTCTTCATGTTCGTCGCCCTGGCCCTGGCGGCCGGCGGCGTGCCCTATTTCAGCGAGCGGCTGACGGTGGACATGCAGTTCTCCCTGGAACGCTGGGCGTTCTGGGCCTTCGTGATCGCCGCAGTCACCGACTTCTTCGACGGCTGGCTGGCGCGCAAGCTCGATGCGGTCACGGTCTGGGGGGCCATCCTCGATCCGATCGGCGACAAGGTCCTGGTGGCCGGCGCCGTGCTGGGCCTGATGGCGCTCGGGCCCCAGCCGATGGTGGTGCTGCCGGCGGGCCTGATCCTGTTCCGCGAATTCACCGTCAGCGCCCTGCGCGAGGTAGGGGCCGGCAAGGGGATCAAGCTGCCGGTCACCCTGCTGGCCAAGTGGAAGACCACCCTGCAACTGATCTCGCTGGGCGGGGAGCTGCTGCTGGCCTCCTGGGGCGCCTTCGACCTGCCGGCCGATCCCGGCTTGCGCGATCCCGTGGCCATGGCCATCCACGGCCTGTTCTGGCTGGCCACCCTCATCACCCTGATCACCGGCGCCCAGTACTGGGAACAGACCCGCAAGGCGCTGAAGGACTAATCCGGGCGCTCAGGGCAGGGGGATGAACTCGGCGTCGTCGGCGTCGGGCAATTTCATCCGCCCGGCCCGCCAGTCGGCCTTGGCCTGTTCCAGCCGTTCCTGGGACGAGGACACGAAGTTCCAGTCGATGAAGCGCGGGCCCACCGGCTCGCCGCCCAGCAGCATGATGATGGCCGGGGTCTGGGCGGTGAACAGCACCGGTTCGCCGGGGCTGAACACCAGCATCTGGCCCGTTCGGTAGGTGTGGCCGTCCACCTCGACCTCGCCGGCCGCCACATAGGCCGCGCGCTCGGGATATTCGGCCGGAAGCTGGGCCTTGGCGCCGGCCTCCAGCGCCCAGTGGGCGTAGAACATCGGCGAGTGGGTCTTGACCTTGGCCTCAGCGCCAAAGGCCTTGCCGGCGATCAGTCGGGCCCACATGCCGCCGCCCTCATAGGTCGGCAAATCTGCGGCGTCGTGATGGGCGAAGCTGGGGTCCGTCTCTTCCAGCGCGTCGGGCAGGGCCACCCAGGCCTGGATGCCGTGCAGGGACCCGCCATGGGCCCGCAGGTCCTCGAACCGCTCGGAGTGGGTGATGCCGCGCCCGGCGGTCATCCAATTGACCTCGCCCGGACGGATCTCCTGGGTCACGCCGACGCTGTCGCGGTGGGTGATCTGGCCCTCGAACAGATAGGTGACGGTCGAAAGGCCGATGTGCGGATGGGGCCGGACGTCGACCGTGCGCGGAAACCCCGCCTCGAACCCCTTTGGACCCATGTGGTCGAAGAAGATGAAGGGCCCCACCATGCGGTGGCCGGCCTGAGGCAGGACACGCCCCACCTCGAAGCCGCCGATATCGCGGCGGCGCTGGTCGATGACGCGTTCGATCATGGGGCTCTCCTTGAAGCTCCCGGGAACTTGGGATGGCGCGCGCCTGTTGGCTAGCCTTGGGCGCTCACATAGGGGCTGATCAGGCCCAAGGGCGCGGCGGTGGTGTTCTTCACCGAGCGGATGACGATCCGGCTCTCAATATTGGACACCAGGCCCAGGCCCAGGATCTTCTCGCGCAGAAAATTGTCGAAGGCGTGCATGTCGCGGGTCACCACCCGCAGCTCATAGTCGGCGGCGCCGGTCACCGTGGCGCACTGCACCACTTCCGGAAGCTTGCCGATCGCCTGCTCGAAGGAATCCAGATTGTCCTTGGTCGGCAGGGACAGCTTGACGGTGCAATAGACCTCGAAGTTCAGGCCCAGCTTCTCGCGGTCGAGAATGGTCACCCGACGCTGGATGACACCAGCGTCTTCCAGGCGCTTGATACGACGCCAGCAGGGGCTGGAGGACAAACCGACCCGGTCGGCGATCTCGGCGACGGACAATCCTGCGTCATGCTGGATAAGATCGAGAATCTTAGCATCGACGGCGTCGAGGGCCTCGGACAAGTTTTCCTCCTGCACTCGGTGCAAATGCGCGTCATTCTTGCCCCGGAACCGGTTGGTCGGGGCATGCCTTTAGTAAGCAATTGCGTCGAACTTGTATGATCTTGCAAGCTCTTTAGGGATCCCAAAAGGAAGGAATTTGCGATGCGGCACAACGAAGTGACGCTAGACGACAAATTTCTGCTCAAGGAGGGCCGGGTTTTCATCACCGGCGTCCAGGCCCTGCTGCGCGTCCTGATGGATCAGCGCCGGCTGGACGAGCGGTCAGGTCTGAACACGGCGGGCTTCGTCTCCGGCTATCGCGGTTCGCCGCTCGGTGGCCTCGACCAGCAGGCCCATCGCGCCGAGACCTATCTCAAGGCCGCCGAGGTGGTGTTCAAGGAGGGGCTGAACGAGGACCTCGCCGCCACCGCCGTCTGGGGCAGCCAGCAGGCGAACCTGTTCCCCGGCGCCCGGTTCGATGGCGTGTTCGGCATGTGGTACGGCAAGGCGCCCGGCGTCGACCGCACCGGCGACGCCTTCAAGCACGCCAATTTCGCCGGGACCCATCCGCGCGGCGGCGTCCTGGCCGTGGCCGGCGACGACCACACCTGCAAGTCCTCGACCCTGCCGTCGCAGTCGGAATACGCCTTCCAGGACTTCGAGATGCCGGTCCTGTCCCCGGCCGACGTGCAGGAGGTGCTGGACTACGGCCTGATGGGCTATGCCATGTCGCGGTTTTCCGGCCTGTGGGTCGGGCTGATCGCTCTGGCCGACACCATGGATTCCGGCGTCACCATCGACGTGGGGCTCGATCGCCATCAGATCACCGTCCCGACCAACTTCGCCATGCCGGCTGGCGGGCTGGGCATCCGGCTGAAGGACCAGCCGCTGGACAAGGAGCGTCGGCTCCGCACCCTGAAGATCCCTGCGGCGCTGGCCTTCGCCCGCGCCAACCGCATCGACCGGGTCGTGCTGCCCGCCGCCCGGCCGCGCCTGGGCATCGTCTGCCAGGGCCAGGCCTATAAGGACGTGGTCGAGGCCTTCGCGGCCATGCGCATCAGCCTCGAGGAGGCCGCCAGCCTCGGCGTCTCGATCTACAAGGTCGGCATGCCCTGGCCGCTGGAGCCCCAGGGGCTGAAGGCCTTCGCCGCCGGCCTCGAGACTCTGATGGTGATCGAGCACAAGCGCCCGCTGATCGAGACCCAGGCCCGGGCCGTGCTCTATGATCTGCCGGCCCATGCGCGGCCCCGGATCATCGGCAAGACCGACGAGGTGGGCCATCCGCTCCTCTCCGAGCTCGGTTCGCTCTCGGTGGCCGAGGTGGCCCTGGCCATCGCCGACCGCCTGCCGCCCGGCCCGCACATGGACCGGGTGCACGACTATCTGAGCCGCGTGTCGGCCGCCTCGATGGCCGCCGTGACCCTGGCCGCCGAGCAGCAGCGCAAGCCGTTCTTCTGCTCCGGCTGCCCACACAACACCTCGACCCGCCTGCCGGAGGGCTCCCGCGCCCTGGCCGGCATCGGCTGCCACTACATGGCCAGCTTCTCCGATCCTCAGACCGACCTGAACAGCCACATGGGCGGCGAGGGTCTGACCTGGGTGGGCGCCGCGCCGTTCACCACGGAAAGCCATGTCTTCGCCAATCTGGGCGACGGCACCTACAACCACTCCGGCTCGCTCGCCGTGCGCGCCTCGATCGCGGCCGGCAGCCACATCACCTATAAGCTCTTGTTCAATGACGCGGTGGCCATGACCGGCGGCCAGGCGGCCGAGAGCGGTTTCACCCCGGCCCAGATCACCCGCCAGCTGGCCGCCGAGGGCGTGGCCAAGACCATCATCGTGGCCGACGATCCCCGCCGCTATGACGCCGTCCGGGACCTGGCGCCCGGCGTCGAGGTCAAGCCGCGCTCGGAGCTGATGGCCGTGCAGCGGATGCTGCGCGACACGGCCGGGACCACGGTCCTGCTCTATGACCAGGTCTGCGCCACCGAGAAGCGCCGCCGTCGCAAGCGCGGCAAGCTGGAGCAGGCCGAGAAGCGGGTGTTCATCAACCCCCTGGTCTGCGAGGGCTGCGGCGACTGCTCCAAGGCCTCCAACTGCGTCTCGGTCGAGCCGCTGAACACCGAGTTCGGCCGCAAGCGTCGGATCAACCAGTCGAGCTGCAATCAGGACTATTCCTGCATCGACGGCTTCTGTCCCTCCTTCATCACCCTGGAGGGGGCGGGCAACGCCCAGGCCAAGGCGATGCCGGCGCTCACCGCCGAGTCCACGCCCCTGCCGGTGTTCGAGACCCTGGAAGGCGTGCGCAACATCGTCTTCACCGGCATTGGCGGCACGGGGGTGACGACCACCGCCTCGATCCTGGCCATGGCCGCCCATGTGGACGGCCGCGCCGCCTCCGTGGTCGACATGACCGGCCTCGCCCAGAAGGGCGGGGCGGTGTTCAGCCATGTCCGCATCGGCGAGACCGAGGACACCGTGGTCGGCGGGCGGGTGCCTGCGGCTTCGGCCCATGTGCTGGTCGCCTGTGACATCCTCTCGGCGGCGGGCCCCGACGCCCTGGCCCTCTACGCCAAGGACCGCACCGTCGCCTGCGGCAACGAGGACTTCGCCCCCACCGCCGATTTCGTCACCGACCGGGACGTACGCTTCGACTCCTCCAGCATGTCGCGCCGGATCGCGGCGGCGGCCAAGGCCTATGACCAGTGCCCGGCCCACCATCTGGCCGAGACCGAGATGGGCGACGCCATCTACGCCAATATGATCATGCTGGGCTTCGCCTGGCAGAAGGGCTTGATCCCCGTCTCGAGCCGGGCGCTCTATCGCGCCATCCGCCTGAACGGGGTGGCGGCCGAGGCCAATCTCCAGGCCTTCGAACTGGGCCGTCAGGTGGCCCATGATCCGTCCAAGCGCGGCAAGGCCGAGGCCGATGCGCCGACGCCGGAGACCATGGCGCTCGACACCCTGATCACCCATCGGTTCGGCGAGCTGAGCGCCTACCAGGACACCGCCTATGCCGAGCGCTATCGCCGCCGGCTCGAGCAGGTCTCGCTCAAGGGCTCCGAGGCCCTGACCCGGGCCGTGGCGATCAACCTCTACAAGCTGATGGCCTATAAGGACGAGTACGAGGTCGCCCGGCTCTACACGGACGGCCGCTTCGACCGCGCCCGCGACCAGACCTTCAAGGGCGGCAAGGCCAAGGTCTGGCTCGCCCCGCCGATCCTGGCGCCCAAGGACGCGCAAGGCCGGCCGAAGAAGATCGCCTTCGGCGGTTGGATGCTGGAGTTCGGCTTCCCCGTGCTGGCCCGGCTGAAGGGCCTGCGCGGCACGCCGTTCGACCTGTTCGGCCACAGCGCGGAGCGGCGCATGGAGCGCCAGCTGATCACCGACTACGAGACCGACCTCGATCGCCTGCTGAAGGGCTTCACGCCGGAACGCGGCGCTCTGGCCGTCCAGATCGCCCAGGTCCCGCAACAGATCCGCGGCTTCGGCCATGTGAAGGACGCGGCCGTGGTCAAGGCCAGGGCAGAGGCGACGAAGCTGTGGGCGCAGTGGGAGGACGCCTGACGGATCAGTAGGTCTGGGTGATCGTCACGGTCTTGGAGAAGTCGCCGGCGCGCGCGTCTGCCTCGCGGATCAGGACGTAGATCATGCCTCCGTCGCCCCAATTCATCTTCAATGCGCGGTCTGAGTCAATTTGCACCAGCAGCCGCCACGCACGTGCCGCCTTGGTGATCGCCGGCGTCGCCGTGCCGGGATCATAAGGCAGCTTTCGCCTGGCGTACTCGCACTCAAGCGGCATGCAGGTTTCCTGAATCTCGGCCGGATAGCCGCCGACCTGGTGGGACGGACCGTCCCCCTCGGTGAGATCGAAGCGGTCAAACGCGTCGGCGTCGACCTCGCGAATGTCGCCGCCCAGCCATTCAAGACTTGGTCGGGACATGCGCCTCATGAAGCCGATCCGTCGCTCGGGGTGGCGCCACTTGGCCCGCAGATCGCCTGGAGGGACCGCCGTCTCCAGTTCTTCCAGCGGCTGGTGGAGCACCAAGACCTGGTCCGCCAGGCCCCACCGGTCGTCGCGGAAAACATAGAGGCCGCCCGTCGTTGGCAGCCAATCTGGTCCGCCCGCGTCATGTGCTGCAGCGAGATCCAGTTGCAACAAAAAGCCAAGCCGTCCTTCCGGTCCCTGTGGCCAGGACGATCCCGACCGCCAGTCAGGGGCTCCGCCAATCTTCGAAAAGCCGGGGGTGTCAGCTTCGATCAACACCAAGGCAGGAGCGGTTGCCCGCGTCATTCGGCGACGGAAATTTGCTGTCCGCGTCGCCAGCTGCGGCGTCTCGACAGTGTCCATCCGCAGGGCTCTGATTTGATAGTAGACCGCGAGACCGGCCATCGCGGCCATGACGGTGAGGAACGCTAACCAAGCCACCATGTCGCCGCCCCTCCTATTCAACCTAGCATGTCATTCTTCGGTCGGACTGAACAGAACAAATAAGGAACTCCATATTCCGCTACCTGACCGCCGCCCTCGCAGCCTCGGCGATGTCGTCCACTACAGGCGGACGACGCACTGAAAGGACGTCAGCAGCATACAGTTGTAGGCAAACCTAGCTTGGAGACCCTCGGGCCCAGGGCTGTGGACAATCCAGATCAGGGGCAGGGGCGAAATTGTCGCACCCTACGCGCCTATGACGTCGCGACACCTGCCCATGCCAAGATTGTCCGTTCCGCCGTTCGGGACTTTCGGCTAACGACCGATGATGGCCGAATTCGATTTTGACGCAGTGGTGGTGGGGGCGGGCGCCGTGGGCCTGGCCTGTGGTTACGCCCTGTCCCGCCGGGGCATGACCGTAGCGGTTCTGGAAGCCGGCCCAATCATCGGCGAGGGGGTCTCAGCCCGCAATTCCGAGGTGGTCCATGGTGGGCTCTACTATCCCACCGGTTCTCTGAAGGCGCGGCTCTGCGTCCAGGGCCGCCGGGCCCTCTACGCCTTCTGCGACAGTCACAAGGTCACCTATGACCGTTGCGGCAAGCTGGTGGTGGCCACCAACGCCGAGGAGGCCGACCGGCTGGGCGCGATCATGGACCAGGCGCTGGCCAATGACGTCGAGGGCATGGCGCATCTGACCAAGGCCCAGGTCCTGGCCCTGGAGCCGGAGCTCTTTTGCGAGGGCGCCCTGTTGTCTCCGCAGAGCGGGGTGTTCGACAGCCACGGCTACATGCTGGCCCTGCAGGGTGAGATCGAGGCGGCGGGCGGGGCGGTGGTGACCTCCACCCCCTTCGAGGGCGCGAGCCCCCTGGCCGGCGGCGGCTTCCAGGTGCGGGCCGG
>NZ_CANCLE010000086.1 GCF_947378715.1 Phenylobacterium aquaticum | reverse complement strand
TTCGCGACCCGACCCTGACCGCGACCGAAATCGCCGCGCGGGCCCAAGGGGTGACGCCGGCCTGGGTCGAGGGATTGCTGGCGCTTCGCGACATGATCGTCCGACCGCTGGGCCTCAAGACCGTCGGGCGGCTCGGCGCCCGCCACCCGCCCGGCGCCAAGGGCTATAGCGTCGGCGACCGGTTCAGCATCTTCACGATCGAGTCCGTGGACGCAGATGAACTGGTGCTCGGCATCGACGACCGTCACCTCGACGTCCGCATCTCCTATCTGCGGCGCGGCGGGCCCGGGCGCGCGACCTATGTCGTCTCGGCTCTGGTCCAGACCCACAATCTGCTGGGCCGGCTCTATATGATCCCGGTCGGGCGCTTCCACCCGTTCCTGGTCGCCATGATGATGCGCCGCCTGTCGATCTAGTCAGTGCAGGTTGAAAGACCCGTCGACGGCGCGGAACTCCGCCGGCTTGATCAGGCGATTGTGGGCGACGGTGATGGTGTGCAGCACCCCGTCCAGCTGGTGGCTCCAGAAATCCAGGAATTTCCTCAGGTTCGGGAATTTCGGGAACAGGTCGTACTCCTGCCAGATGTAGCTCTGCAGCAGGGCCGGGTGATCGGGCATCCGATAGAGGATCTCGGCGGTGGTCAGGCCATAGCCCTGGATCCGCAGTTCGAACTCGGGAGACACCTTCATGCGCGCGCCTTTCCATGCCGGGCGCGACGGCGGGATCGACTCGCGCCCCAGGTCAGGATCGTGCCGGGTAAACTAACAAAGTCTCAAGATGTTCAATGTGTTAGCGCTCGATGGCGCCGGCTGCTGCCGAGGATGCGCGCCTGATCTGTGGGCAAGGGTGAGGTTTCTGTGAAAAGGGGGCTTCCCATCTCGAGGCAAAGCGCCTATCTGCCGTCCTTCGCGAAATTACGATTCGTCTCAGACGCGATTCTTTCGCGCGCCTACGTTCCGAGGCATGGCCCGCTACCCTCCGGCCATGCGAGGGGACGCCCCTGGCGATACAGGGGCCTCCAGCGTCCGGCGTCCCATCTGGGACGTTCGAGGGTGGACGCGGGATCAACGACCTGACGCGTGGAAACCGTTCCGCGCGTCGATCAAGGGAATAAAATGGCGCAATCCTTCACCGGAAAGAAGCGGATCCGTTACTCTTTCGGCCGCATCCCCGAAGCCGTGCAGATGCCGAACCTGATCGAGGTTCAGCGCTCTTCCTACGAACAGTTCCTGCAGCGCGAGGTCCGCGCCGGCGAACGTAAGGAAGAGGGGATCGAGGCGGTCTTCAAGTCAGTCTTCCCGATCAAGGATTTCAACGAACGCGCCGTCCTCGAATATGTCTCCTACGAGTTCGAGGAGCCGAAGTACGACGTCGAGGAATGCGTCCAGCGTGACATGACCTTCGCCGCGCCGCTGAAGGTCAAGCTGCGCCTGATCGTGTTCGAGACCGACGAAGAGACCGGCGCCCGCTCCGTGAAGGATATCAAGGAGCAGGACGTCTACATGGGCGACATCCCGCTCATGACCGACAAGGGCACCTTCATCGTCAACGGCACCCAGCGGGTCATCGTCTCGCAGATGCACCGTTCGCCGGGCGTGTTCTTCGACCACGACAAGGGCAAGACCCACTCCTCGGGCAAGCTCCTGTTCGCCGCCCGGGTCATTCCCTATCGCGGTTCGTGGCTGGACTTCGAGTTCGACGCCAAGGACATCGTCTATGTCCGCATCGACCGCCGCCGCAAGCTGCCCGCCACCACCTTCCTGATGGCGCTGGGCATGGATGGCGAGGAGATCCTCGGCACCTTCTACGACACCGTCCCCTATGAGAAGCAGGCCGGTGGCTGGGCGACGCCCTACAAGGCCGAGCGCTGGCGCGGTGTGAAGCCGGACTTCGCCCTGATCGACGCCGACACCGGCGAGGAAGTGGCGCCGGCCGGGCAGAAGATCTCGGCCCGTAACGCCAAGAAGTTCGCCGACGCCGGTCTCAAGACCCTGCTGCTGGCGCCGGAAGCCCTGATGGGCCGCTATCTGGCCCGCGACCTGGTCAATTTCACCACCGGTGAAATCTACGCCGAAGCCGGCGACGAACTCGACGTGGCCCTGCTGGCCTCGCTGGAAGAGCAAGGCTTCACCACCCTCGACGTCCTCGACGTCGATGAGGTGACCATGGGCGCCTACATGCGCAACACCCTGCGCATCGACAAGAACTCGGCCCGTGAAGACGCCCTGTTCGACATCTACCGCGTCATGCGTCCGGGTGAGCCGCCGACCGTGGAAGCGGCCGAGGCCATGTTCAAGTCGTTGTTCTTCGACGGCGAGCGCTACGACCTCTCGTCGGTCGGCCGCGTGAAGATGAACATGCGTCTGGAACTCGACTGCCCCGACGACGTCCGCGTGGTCCGCAAGGACGACGTGCTGGCGGTGCTGAAGACCCTGGTGGGTCTGCGCGACGGCCGCGGCGAAATCGACGACATCGACAACCTCGGCAACCGCCGGGTCCGTTCGGTCGGCGAACTGCTGGAAAACCAGTACCGCGTCGGCCTGCTGCGCATGGAACGCGCGATCAAGGAGCGCATGAGCTCGGTCGATATCGACACGGTCATGCCGCACGACCTGATCAACGCCAAGCCGGCGGCGGCGGCGGTGCGGGAGTTCTTCGGCTCCTCGCAGCTCTCGCAGTTCATGGACCAGACCAACCCGCTGTCGGAAATCACCCACAAGCGCCGCCTCTCGGCGCTTGGCCCGGGTGGTCTGACCCGCGAGCGCGCCGGTTTCGAAGTTCGCGACGTGCACCCGACCCACTATGGCCGGATCTGCCCCATCGAGACGCCGGAAGGCCCGAACATCGGCCTGATCAACTCGCTCGCCACCCATGCGGTGGTGAACAAGTACGGCTTCATCGAGAGCCCCTACCGCCGGATCAAGGACGGCAAGACGACCGACGAGGTCGTCTACATGTCCGCCATGGAAGAGGCCAAGCACGTCATCGCCCAGGCCAACATCAAGTTGGAGAACGGCGAGATCGTCGACGACCTGGTCCCCGGCCGGATCAACGGCGAACCCTCGCTGCTGCCCAAGGCCGATGTCGACCTGATGGACGTGTCGCCGAAGCAGGTCGTCTCCGTGGCCGCTTCGCTGATCCCGTTCCTGGAAAACGATGACGCCAACCGCGCCCTCATGGGCTCGAACATGCAAAAGCAGGCCGTGCCGCTCATCCAATCGGATGCGCCCCTGGTCGGCACGGGCATGGAAGCCATCGTGGCGCGGGACTCCGGCGCCGTCGTGGTCGCCCGCCGCGAGGGCGTTGTCGAGCAGATCGACGGCACCCGCATCGTCGTCCACGCGACGGAAGAGACCGACCCGACCAAGGCCGGCGTCGACATCTACCGTCTGCAGAAGTTCCAGCGTTCCAACACCTCGACCTGTATCAACCAGCGTCCGCTGGTGCGGGTGGGTGACCGGATCCAGGCTGGCGACGTCATCGCCGACGGCCCGTCGACGGAACTGGGTGAACTGGCGCTTGGCCGGAACACCCTCGTCGCCTTCATGCCCTGGAATGGCTACAACTTCGAAGACTCGATCCTGATCTCCGAGCGGATCGTGCGCGACGACGTCTTCACCTCGATCCACCTCGAGGAATTCGAAGTCATGGCCCGCGACACCAAGCTGGGCCCGGAAGAGATCACCCGCGACATCCCGAACGTCGGCGAGGAAGCCCTGCGCAACCTCGACGAAGCCGGCATCGTGGCGATCGGCGCCGAAGTCCTGCCGGGCGACATCCTGGTCGGCAAGGTGACCCCGAAGGGCGAGAGCCCGATGACGCCGGAAGAAAAGCTCCTGCGCGCCATCTTCGGTGAGAAGGCCTCCGACGTCCGCGACACCTCCCTGCGCCTGCCCCCGGGCGTCGCCGGGACGATCGTCGAGGTCCGGGTGTTCAACCGGCATGGCGTCGACAAAGACGAACGCGCCCTGGCCATCGAACGGGCTGAAATCGACCGTCTGGGCAAGGACCGCGACGACGAGTTCGGCATCCTGAACCGCAACATGACCTCGCGTCTGCGCCAACTGATCGTCGGCAAGACCGCCGTCTCGGGCCCCAAGGGCCTGGGCCGCGGCGAGGTCACCCTCGAGAAGCTGGAAGAGATTGCGCCCGGCCTGTGGTGGCAGATCGCTCTGGACGACGAGAAGGCCATGGGCGAGCTGGAGGCCATGCGCCGTCAGTTCGACGAGGCCCGCAAGCGTCTGGACCGTCGCTTCGAGGACAAGGTCGACAAGCTGCAGCGCGGTGACGAACTGCCGCCTGGCGTGATGAAGATGGTCAAGGTGTTCGTGGCGGTGAAGCGCAAGCTGCAACCGGGCGACAAGATGGCCGGCCGTCACGGCAACAAGGGGGTCATCTCCAAGATCCTGCCGATCGAGGACATGCCTTACCTCGCCAACGGCACCAATGTGGACATCGTGCTGAACCCGCTGGGCGTGCCGTCGCGCATGAACGTCGGTCAGATCTTCGAGACCCACCTGGGTTGGGCGTCGGCGGGCCTCGGCAAGCAGATCGCCGACCTGTTGGAAGCCTGGCAGAACGGCGGCCAGAAGCAGGCCCTGATCGACCACCTGAAGGGCATCTACGGCGCCGATCAGGAACTTCCCGACACTGAGGAAGAGCTGATCGAGCTGGCGAAGAACCTCAGCAAGGGCGTGCCCTTCGCGACCCCGGTCTTCGACGGCGCCCACATCGACGACATCGAGAACCTGCTGGAAAAGGCGGGCCTGGCCCGCTCTGGCCAGTCGATCCTCTACGACGGCCAGACCGGTGAGCAGTTCAAGCGCCCGGTCACGGTCGGCTACATCTACATGCTGAAGCTGCACCACCTGGTCGACGACAAGATCCACGCCCGCTCCATCGGGCCGTACAGCCTGGTCACCCAGCAGCCTCTGGGCGGCAAGGCCCAGTTCGGCGGTCAGCGCTTCGGGGAAATGGAAGTCTGGGCTCTGGAAGCCTACGGCGCCGCCTACACCCTGCAGGAAATGCTGACGGTGAAGTCCGACGACGTGGCTGGGCGGACCAAGGTCTACGAAAGCATCGTCCGTGGCGACGACACCTTCGAGGCCGGCATCCCGGAAAGCTTCAACGTGCTGGTCAAGGAAATGCGTTCCCTTGGCCTGAACGTGGAGCTGGAAAACAGCTAGGCGCGGTTCCAAACCGCCGCCGTCGTCACGCGAGGGGAGGGGCCCGTCAGCTCCTCCCGCTTCGCTCCTGAAAATACTGACGAACTGGATATCCAATGAACCAGGAAGTCCTGAATATCTTCAATCCGGTCCAGGCCGCTCCGACCTTCGACCGCATCCGTATCGCCCTGGCTTCGCCCGAGAAGATCCGCTCGTGGTCGTTCGGCGAGATCAAGAAGCCCGAGACGATCAACTACCGGACCTTCAAGCCGGAGCGTGATGGCCTGTTCTGCGCGCGGATCTTCGGTCCGACGAAGGACTACGAGTGCCTGTGCGGCAAGTACAAGCGCATGAAGTACAAGGGCATCATCTGCGAAAAGTGCGGCGTGGAGGTCACCCTGGCCCGCGTTCGGCGCGAGCGGATGGGGCACATCGAGCTGGCCTCGCCGGTCGCCCACATCTGGTTCCTGAAGTCTCTGCCCAGCCGCATCTCGATGATGCTGGACATGGCCCTGAAGGACATCGAGCGGGTCCTCTATTTCGAATATTACATCGTCACCGAGCCGGGCCTGACCCCGCTGAAGCAGCACCAGCTGCTGTCGGAAGACGAGTACATGCGCTTCCAGGAAGAGTTCGGCGACGACAGCTTCACAGCCGAGATCGGCGCTGAAGCCGTCCAGGGCCTGCTCAAGGCGCTCGACCTCTCGAAGGAAGCCGACAAGCTGCGTGAGGAGCTCCTCACCACCACCTCGGAAATGAAGCTGAAGAAGGCGTCCAAGCGCCTGAAGCTGATCGAGAGCTTCATCGAGTCGGGCAACAAGGCCGAGTGGATGATCCTGACGGTGGTCCCGGTGATCCCGCCGGAACTGCGTCCGCTGGTGCCGCTGGATGGCGGTCGTTTCGCGACCTCCGACCTCAACGACCTCTATCGCCGGGTCATCAACCGCAACAACCGCCTGAAGCGCCTGATCGAGCTGCGCGCGCCGGACATCATCATCCGCAACGAAAAGCGGATGCTGCAGGAAGCCGTCGACGCCCTGTTCGACAACGGCCGTCGTGGTCGGGTCATCACCGGCGCCAACAAGCGCCCGCTGAAGTCCCTGGCCGACATGCTGAAGGGCAAGCAAGGCCGCTTCCGTCAGAACCTGCTCGGCAAGCGCGTCGACTATTCGGGCCGCTCCGTCATCGTGGTGGGTCCCGAGCTGAAGCTGCATGAATGCGGCCTGCCGAAGAAGATGGCGCTCGAGCTGTTCAAGCCGTTCATCTATGCGCGCCTGGACGCCAAGGGCCTGTCGGGCACCGTCAAGCAGTCCAAGCGGATGGTGGAACGCGAACAGCCGGCCGTCTGGGACATCCTGGACGAGGTGATCCGCGAGCACCCGATCCTGCTCAACCGCGCCCCGACCCTGCACCGCCTGGGCATCCAGGCGTTCGAGCCCAAGCTGATCGAGGGTAAGGCCATCCAGCTTCACCCGCTGGTCTGCGCCGCCTTCAACGCCGACTTCGACGGCGACCAGATGGCCGTCCACGTGCCGCTCTCGCTGGAAGCCCAGCTGGAAGCCCGCGTGCTGATGATGAGCACGAACAACATCCTGTCGCCCGCCAATGGTCGCCCGATCATCGTGCCGTCGCAGGATATCGTGCTCGGCCTCTACTACCTGTCGCTGGCCAAGAGCGGCGAGCCGGGCGAGGGCAAGGCCTTTGGGGATCTGGGCGAAATCGACGCGGCGCTCGACGCTGGCGTGGTGTCGCTGCACTCCAAGATCCGCGCGCGCCACACCGAGATGAACGCTGACGGCGTTCTGGAGCGCAAGGTGATCGAGACGACCCCCGGTCGGATGAAGATCGTCGCCCTGTTCCCGCATCACCCGGCGGTGGGTCACCGGCTTCTTGAGAAGAACCTGACCAAGAAGGAAATCGGCAATCTGATCGACACCGTCTATCGGCACTGCGGTCAGAAGGCGACGGTGATCTTCGCCGACCAGATGATGGGCCTGGGCTTCAAGGAAGCGGCCAAGGCCGGCATCTCCTTCGGCAAGGACGACATCGTCATTCCGGAACGCAAGAAGCCGATCGTGGCCGAGACCCGTGCGCTGGTCGAGGAATACGAGCAGCAATACGCCGACGGCCTGATCACCAAGGGCGAGAAGTACAACAAGGTCGTTGACGCCTGGGCCAAGGCCACGGACCGGGTCGCCGACGAGATGATGCTCGAAATCTCCACCGCCGATCGTGACCCCGTCACCGGCCGCGAGAACGAGATCAACTCGATCTTCATGATGGCCAACTCTGGCGCCCGGGGTTCCCAGGCCCAGATGAAGCAACTCGGCGGGATGCGCGGCCTGATGGCCAAGCCGTCCGGCGAGATCATCGAAACCCCGATCATCTCGAACTTCAAGGAAGGCCTGACCGTCCAGGAGTACTTCAACTCCACCCACGGCGCCCGCAAGGGCCTGGCTGACACCGCCCTGAAGACCGCCAACTCGGGTTATCTGACCCGTCGTCTGGTCGACGTAGCGCAGGACTGCATCATCAACGAGGAAGACTGCGGCACCACCCGGGGCATCACCCTGCGGGCCGTGGTCGAGGGCGGCGACGTCCTCGTCTCGCTGGGCCTGCGCGTCCTGGGCCGTTCGGCCGGCGAGGACATCAAGGACCCTAACACCGGCGAGATCATCATCCCCGCCGACACCTATCTCGATGAAGACATGTGCGAAGTCATCGAGAACGCCGGCGTCCAGTCGGTGAAGGTGCGCTCGATCCTGACCTGCGAAGCCAAGAACGGCGTCTGCGCGACCTGCTACGGCCGCGACCTGGCCCGCGGCACCCCGGTGAACATCGGCGAAGCGGTCGGCGTCATCGCCGCCCAATCGATCGGCGAACCCGGCACCCAGCTGACCATGCGCACCTTCCACATCGGCGGCACCGCCCAGGTGGCCGAGCAGTCCTTCTTCGAAAGCACCAATATCGGTGTGGTGAAGATCTCCGGCGGCAACACGGTCGTGGCCCCCGACGGCGAACTGATCTGCATGAGCCGCAACCTGCAGCTCGTCGTTCAGGTCGATGGCAAGGATCGCGAAGCCTACAAGCCGCCTTACGGCGCGCGTCTGAAGGTGCGGGACGGCGACAAGGTCAAGCGCGGCCAGCGCCTGGCCGAGTGGGACCCCTATTCGACCCCGATCATCACCGAAGTCGGCGGCCGCATCCGGTTCGAAGACCTGGTGGAGAACGTCTCCGTCCGCGAGGAAGCCGACGAAGCCACCGGCATCTCCAACCGCGTGGTCATCGACTGGCGCGCCTCGACCAAGGGTACGGACCTGCGTCCGTCCATGGCCGTGCTCGACGCCGATGGCGCCTATCGCCGGATCTCCAATGGCGGTGAAGCCCGTTACCTCTTGCCGGTGGGGGCCATTCTCTCCGTCGGCGACGGCGACGAGATCAAGCCGGGTGAGGTTCTGGCCCGCATGTCGACCGAAAGCGCCAAGACCCGGGACATCACCGGTGGTCTGCCGCGCGTCGCCGAACTCTTCGAAGCCCGCCGTCCCAAGGACTGCGCGGTCATCGCGGAAATGGACGGCCGCGTCGAATTCGGCCGCGACTACAAGAACAAGCGCCGTATCAAGATCACCCCGGAAGATGGTGGCGAGGCGGTCGAGTTCCTGATCCCCAAGGGCAAGCACATCGCCGTCCACGACGGGGACATCATCCGCAAGGGTGAGTACCTGATCGACGGCAACCCGGACCCGCACGATATCCTGCGCATTCAGGGCATCGAGGCGCTGGCCGAGTTCCTGGTCGACGAGATCCAGGAGGTCTATCGCCTCCAGGGCGTGCCGATCAACGACAAGCACATCGAGACGATCGTCCGTCAGATGCTTCAGAAGGTCGAGATCCTCGAGCCGGGCGACACCGGCCTGCTCAAGGGCGATCACCTCGACAAGATCGAAGTCGATGACGAGAACGCCAAGGCGGAGGCCCGTGGCGGCCGCCCGGCGCTCACCCAGCCCGTGCTGCTCGGCATCACCAAGGCGTCCCTGCAAACCCGCAGCTTCATCTCTGCGGCGTCCTTCCAGGAAACGACCCGCGTGCTGACCGAGGCCTCGGTGCAGGGCAAGACCGACACCCTGGAAGGGCTGAAGGAGAACGTGATCGTGGGCCGCCTGATCCCGGCGGGCACGGGCTCGTATCTGCGCAACCTCCAGCGGATCGCCGCCAAGCGGGATGAGGCGCTCAGCGCCAGCCGCGAAGAGGCGATGGAGCCCCTGCCGGAAGCCATCGCCATCGAGGCGGCGGCCGAGACTGTCGACGGCTAAAGCCCTCGATCGGACCTTGATAAGCGAACGGCCCGGGAGCAATCCCGGGCCGTTCCGCGTTCCAGGGCCCTGCGCGTGAAAATCGCGACGGCTTGATCTGGGTCAAGCCTGGCGGGGGTGTCGCGACTAGGGTTTGGAGCGTGGTCCGGCGACGCCGCCGGACAACCTTATCCAACCCCCACTGACCCCGCGTCTTCTCCAGGGCGCGGGTCCTTTTTCGCGCCGACGTTGAAGGGCCAATTGACCGACACCCTGGGCTTGTGCGCCTGCTGAAGCTTGGCTAGCGTCCACCCGCGCGCGTTGAGTTGGGGGATGTCTTGAGATTGTTTGTCGCGACCGTGGTCCTGGCCACGGCCCTGGGCGGCTTCGCCCATGGCCAGACCCCGCCGCCGGCCTCGGCCTTTGGCCGCCAGCCCGGCATCTTCGACGCCGCCATCTCGCCGAATGGCCAGACCATCGCGATCCTCGGCGGCACGCCAGAGGTCCGCACCCTCAGCTTCGCGACGATCGACAAGCCGGACCTGCCGACGCTCGCCTTGGGCAATGTGGAAGCGGTTGGCATCCGATGGGCGGGTGATGGCTATGCGCTCGCGCGGATCGCCCGCTGGGAACGTCTTGAGGCCAAATCGGCCTATCGGTTTGAGCGCAACCTGGCCATCTCCCCACAGGGGCGGGTGGTGTCACAGCTGCTTCAAGGGGACGTCTCGTCCCAGGTCCTAGTCAGTCAGCCTGTCATCGGCGTAACCCAGGGACCGTCACCGCGGGCGGTGGTGCTGGGCTTGCAGATGTCGACAGGCCCTGACACCTCGATCAATACTCATCTGCGTCGGAAGGGCGAGGACGCGCCTTTTGTCCTGGCGCTGTGGAACGTGGACCCCGCTACGGGCAAGGGTGTCATCCAGGAGCTTGGCAACTTCGACACAGCGGGATGGGACGTGGATTCCGCCGGCGAGACGCGCGTACGGCGTGATGTCGACAACCTTTCCCACAAATACAGCCTCTATGGGCGGGCCAAGGGCGTGCGGGAATGGACCGCGATTTTCGCGCATCAGGATCTGGACAGCGCGCCGGACTACCTTGGCTATTCGACGGCCGAGGACGCTGTCTATCTGGGCTACGAGACGAATGGCGCGGTCCAGGTGACGCGGAGAGGGCTGGCGGATGGTGTCGCCATGCCCGTGGGCAAACCCGTGACGGGCGCGACGCCGTCGCTGATCCGCGATGAAGCCCGGGGCTCGTATGTCGGCATCGCCGCCGGCGAGGAACAGCCTGTCCAGTGGCTCGATCCGGAAATCGAGGCGACAGCCGCCACCCTGACGAAGGTCTTCAAGGGCAAGCGTGCGAACCTGATGGATTGGTCTGCAGACCGCAGCCGGTTCCTGGTCCGGGTCACCGCCTCGATGACGCCCCCTACCTGGTATCTGTTCGATAGATCGCGCAAGGAACTGTCGCCGATTGGAGAGGCCTATCCCGAGTTGAACGGCGCTGCGCTCGGTTCCACTCAGCGGATCATCTACAAAGCTCGCGATGGTCTGGATATCGAGGCCTTTCTGACCCTGCCGCCAGGTGCGGGCGCGGCGAACGCCAAGCTGCCCCTGATTGTCCTGCCACATGCGGGGCTGGCGGCCCGGGACGAAGACGGCTTTGACTGGCTGACCCAATTCCTCGCGACGCGGGGCTACGCGGTTCTGAGGCCGCAATTTCGAGGATCAGCCGGCTTCGGCTCAGCCTTTGAGAAGGCGGGCCGTGGCGAATGGTCGGGCAAGATTCAGACCGATCTGCTGGATGGAATCGCGGCGGTGGCGGCGAGCGGGCAGATCGACCCTGGCAGGGTTTGTATCGTTGGTGCGGCCTTCGGCGGGTACTCGGCGCTCGCCGGGGCCGCCTTGCATCCTGAGGCCTATCGCTGCGCCGCGTCGGTCGGCGGCATCTCAGACCTGGCCAAATTGAGCGATGAGGTGGTGCGACCCTATGGCCCGGACGCAGCCGGGCTGCGGTCTTTGCGGGAAGCCGTGTCCGCCGCAAGCCTCGACAAGTTGCGCGAGGGATCGCCAGTGGCGCAGGCGGCCAAGGTCCGCGCGCCCATCCTGCTGATCCACGCCGACCAGGACACGGTCGTTCTCCCCGAACAGTCGAAGTTTATGGCCGACGCCCTGAAAGCAGCCGGCAAGTCGGTGGAGTACGTCACCCTGGTCGGCGACGACCACTATCTCATGCAGTCTGCGACCCGCACCCAGATGCTGGAGACGCTGGGCGCCTTCCTGGCCAAGAACCTGCCCGTCTCACCCTGAACTAGGCGCCTCAGAACGGGATCTTGGTTTCGTGGCCAGTGTCGCCCAGGCCGGCTATGCCGCCCGCAGCGTCCGAGGTCGACAGGCCCGGCGGCAGGGGGCCGTTGCGGTACTTGATGTAGCGATCCTTGGCCGCCGCCTGGCCGTCGAGCCAGGCCTGCTTGTCCTTGGCCAGTCCCAGCCCCTTGAAGGCGGCCAGCCGGGCGCCGGCGCCCAGGCGCTCAAGGCAGCGGTCGCGATCGGCCTGGGTCATGCCGGGCAGGTTCGGGGTCTCGCAGCCCACGCCGCCGCGACGCAGGACCAGGCCCAAAGGCGTCTGGGCGCCGGGCGTCAGGCTGGCGGGCGCGACGGGGCCGGGCGCCACGGCCTGGTTCGGCCGGGTGTCGGCCGGTGCGGCGTAGATCGGGGCGACGGGCAAGGCGGCTTCGAGCGGCCGGCTGCCGTGGGTCTTCAATGGCGCCCGGGTGCGGCGACCCTTGGCCTCGGGCTCGATCAGGTAGAAGGGGGCGAGTGTCACGTCGAGCAGGGCCGGGGCCAGGGCCCGCTCCCGCAGGTTGGGCCGCTGCAGCGCGAGCAAGCCCAGCAGGCCCAGGTGAAAGGCCGCCGAGGCCGCGACGACGGTCATGATCCGACGCCGGTCGGAATGCGCCATGGCCTGTCCTTTCCCGCCCCCAAACTGGAGCTTGACCCTTCGGGCCGGGCGGGGCGATTTCGTGGCCGAAACCGGGCGGGGGAGGGGTTGTTCGCCCGGCGTTGACGTCACAGGCCTTCCCGAGTATGAACCGCGCTCCTTTCGAGGCCGGGGATTCTTTCCTGGTCCCGATGAACGGTTCGTCCCCCACCGGACGTCCTGACCCGCCGGAACGCAAACCATCGCGCGCCGGCGAGTTTTTGCGTTCCTCGGGGGGCTTCGGAACCTAAGTCAACATAGACCCCCATCGAGGCGCCACGGCCAAACGGCACACGCCTCCAGAGCAGAGATTAGATGCCAACAGTCAACCAGCTCATCCGCAAGCCCCGGCAGAACAAGCCGGTGCGCAACAAGGTGCCGGCCCTCAAGGGCTGCCCTCAGCGCCGTGGTGTTTGCACCCGCGTCTATACGACGACCCCGAAGAAGCCGAACTCCGCGCTTCGTAAGGTCGCCAAGGTGCGTCTGACCACCGGCATCGAAGCGGTGTGCTATATCCCGGGCGAAGGCCACAATCTGCAGGAGCACTCCGTCGTGCTCATCCGTGGTGGCCGGGTGAAGGACCTTCCGGGCGTCCGCTATCACATCCTGCGTGGCGTGCTCGACACCCAAGGGGTCAAGGACCGCAAGCAGCGCCGTTCGCTCTACGGCGCCAAGCGTCCTAAGTAAGGAAGAAGAAGAATGTCCCGCCGCCGCCGCGCTGAGAAACGTGAAGTCCTGCCGGATCCCAAGTTCGGGGATCTGACCGTCACGAAGTTCATGAACTATGTGATGTACGAGGGTAAAAAGGCCGTCGCCGAAAACATCATCTATGGCGCCTTCGAGATCCTCGAAGCCAAGCGCAAGGACCAGGGTCCCCTGGAAACCTTCCACTCGGCTCTGGAAAACGTCGCGCCCGCGATCGAAGTCCGCTCCCGCCGGGTCGGCGGCGCCACCTATCAGGTGCCCGTCGAAGTTCGTCCCGATCGCCGCAAGGCGCTCGCCATTCGTTGGCTCGTGACCGCGGCGCGCAAGCGCGGCGAGAACACCATGACCGACAAGCTGGCTGGCGAACTGCTCGACGCGGCGTCCAACCGCGGTTCGGCCGTCAAGAAGCGTGAAGACACGCACAAGATGGCCGAAGCCAACCGGGCCTTCTCGCACTACCGCTGGTAACACCGGCTAATCCATCGCTTCCCGGCGCGGGCGGTTTAGGCTAAACCGCCCGCGCTGTCCGTTCTGACACCCCCGAACGCCTTTACCAGCAGAGCTTCCGCTATGCCCCGCGCGCACAAAATCGAAGACTACCGCAACTTCGGCATCATGGCCCACATCGATGCTGGCAAGACGACGACGACGGAGCGGATCCTCTATTACACTGGCAAGAGCCACAAGATCGGCGAAGTCCACGATGGCGCGGCCACCATGGACTGGATGGACCAGGAGCAGGAACGCGGCATCACCATCACGTCGGCCGCGACGACTGCGTTCTGGAACGACAAGCGCCTGAACATCATCGACACCCCCGGCCACGTGGACTTCACCATTGAAGTCGAACGTTCGCTGCGCGTGCTGGACGGCGCCGTCGCGGTGCTGGACGGCAACGCCGGTGTCGAACCGCAGACCGAGACCGTCTGGCGTCAGGCCGACAAGTACAAGGTTCCGCGGATCGTGTTCGTCAACAAGATGGACAAGATCGGCGCCGACTTCGACAAGTCGGTCGAATCCATCCGCGACCGCCTGGGCGCGAAGGCGGTTCCGATCCAGCTGCCGATCGGTTCGGAAACCAATCTGAAGGGTCTGGTCGACCTGGTCCGCATGAAGGCCGTGGTCTGGGAAAACGACGGCCTGGGCGCGAACTTCCACGACGAAGAGATCCCGGCCGACATGGTCGAGAAGGCCAAGGAAGCCCGTCACTACCTGATCGAGAATTCGGTCGAGCTCGACGATGAGGCGATGGAAGCCTATCTGGGCGGCGAAGAGCCCTCGGAAGCCACCATCAAGAAGTGCATCCGCAAGGCCGTGCTGACCGGCGCCTTCTATCCGATCCTCTGCGGCTCGGCCTTCAAGAACAAGGGCGTGCAGCCCCTGCTCGACGCGGTGGTCGACTACCTGCCCTCGCCGGTGGACATCCCGCCGACCCCGGGTATCGACTTCAAGACCGAGGAGCCGGTGACCCGCCGCGCCTCGGACGACGAGTCCCTGTCGGTCCTGGCCTTCAAGATCATGGACGACCCCTTCGTGGGCTCGCTCACCTTCTGCCGCATCTATTCGGGCAAGCTCGAAACCGGCATGGGCCTGATGAACTCGACGCGCGACAAGCGCGAACGGGTCGGCCGCATGCTGCTGATGCACTCCAACAACCGGGAAGACATCAAGGAAGCCTATGCCGGCGACATCGTCGCCCTGGCGGGCCTGAAGGACACCCGGACCGGCGACACCCTGTGCGACCCGACCAAGTCGCCGGTGATCCTGGAAAAGATGGAGTTCCCGGCCCCGGTCATCGAGATCGCCGTCGAGCCCAAGTCCAAGGCTGACCAGGAAAAGCTGGGCGTCGCCCTGCAGAAGCTGGCCGCCGAGGATCCGTCCTTCACCGTCTCCACCGACCACGAGTCGGGCCAGACGATCCTGAAGGGCATGGGCGAGCTGCACCTGGACATCAAGATCGACATCCTGAAGCGGACCTACAAGGTCGAAGCCAATATCGGCGCGCCTCAGGTGGCCTATCGCGAAAGCCTCGGCCGCAAGTGCGAGATCGACTACACCCACAAGAAGCAGACCGGCGGCACGGGCCAGTTCGCCCGCGTGAAGCTGGTGTTCGAGCCGGGTGAACCGGGTTCGGGCTTCGTGTTCGAAAGCTCGTTGACCGGCGGTTCGGTGCCGAAGGAATACATCCCCGGCGTCGAAAAGGGCCTGCTGTCCGTCAAGGACAACGGTCTGCTCGCCGGCTTCCCGCTGATCGACTTCAAGGCGACCCTGATCGACGGGGCCTACCACGACGTCGACTCCTCGGTGCTAGCCTTCGAAATCGCCTCGCGGGCGGCCTTCAAGGAACTTCGTGAGAAGGGCGCCCCCAAGCTGCTCGAGCCGATCATGGCCGTCGAAGTCGTGAGCCCGGAAGAGTATCTGGGTTCTGTCATCGGCGACCTGAACGGCCGTCGCGGCATGATCCAGGGCCAGGACGTTCGCGGCAACGCGATCGTCGTCAACGCCTTCGTGCCGCTGGCGAACATGTTCGGCTATGTGAACACCCTGCGGGGCATGTCACAGGGCCGGGCTCAGTTCACGATGCAATACGACCACTACGATCCGGTGCCGCAACACGTCGCCGACGAAGTGATCAAGAAGTACGCCTAATCCCAACCCTAGTTTAGAGGACAAGCCCGGACAGGGCTGGAGCTTGAAATGGCCAAAGAGAAGTTTGAACGCAATAAGCCGCACTGCAACATCGGCACGATTGGTCACGTTGACCATGGGAAGACGACGCTGACGGCTGCGATCACGATCACGCTGGCGAAAACCGGCGGCGCGACGGCGAAGGCTTACGCGGATATCGATGCTGCGCCTGAAGAGAAGGCGCGCGGGATCACGATCAACACGGCGCACGTGGAATACGAGACGGCGAACCGTCACTATGCGCACGTCGACTGCCCAGGGCACGCCGACTACGTGAAGAACATGATCACCGGCGCGGCTCAGATGGACGGGGCGATCCTGGTGGTCTCGGCCGCCGACGGCCCGATGCCGCAGACCCGCGAGCACATCCTGCTGGCGCGTCAGGTCGGTGTTCCGGCGCTGGTCGTGTTCATGAACAAGGTCGACATGGTCGACGACGAAGAGCTGCTGGAACTGGTTGAGATGGAGGTTCGCGAACTTCTGTCGTCGTATCAGTTCCCGGGGGCGAAGACCCCGATCATCATCGGCAGCGCGCTGAAGGCGCTGGAGGGGGAGAAGACGGATTTAGGGGTGGGCTCCATCGAGAAGCTGGTGGCGGCGATGGATGACTACATTCCGGAGCC
>NZ_CANCLE010000085.1 GCF_947378715.1 Phenylobacterium aquaticum | reverse complement strand
ATGCGCCAGGACCGGGCGCACTTGCGGCCCTCGGCCTTCAGCGGTTCGACGGCGACGCCGGGAACCTCGGCCAGGCGGAAGGCCTCGGCCGGGCCCTCGCCTTGCGAGAGGACAGCCTGGCTGGTGCGGAACACCTCGGCGGCGTCCAGGCCCTCCAGGGCAGTGGTGAGGCTGGCGTCGGTCAGCCAGACGCGCGGGGCGGCCTCGAGCGCCGCGCCCATGCGCTTCTCGCGTCGCTCGACCTCAAGTGCGCCAGTGACGACGGAGGTGATCTGCTGGATCTTCCCCCAGCGCGCGGCCTCGGCCGGATCGGCCCAGGCGGCCGGGGTGTCGGGGAATACGCGCAGGCAGTTGGAGCCGCCCTCGGGGAACCGCGTGGTCCAGGCTTCTTCCATGGTGAAGGGGATCAGCGGCGACAGCCAGGCGGTCAGCCGCAGGAACACCTCATGCATCACCGTGCGGGCGGCGCGGCGGCGGAGCGAGCCCGGCTGGTCGCAATAGAGAGCGTCGCGGCGGATGTCGAAGAACAGGCTGGACAGCTCGGTCTGGCAGAACTCGACGATCGGCCGGGCCACGTCCTGGAACAGATAGCCCTCATAGGCCGTGCGCACCTGGCCATCCAGTTCCAGCAGCCGGTGCAGGATGAAGCGTTCCAGCGGCGGCAGGTCGGCATGGGCCACGGCCTCGGCCTCGTCGAAGCCGGCGAGCGCGCCCAGCATGTAGCGCACGGTGTTGCGCAGCTTGCGATAGGCGTCCGAAGTGGTGGCCAGGATGGTCTTGCCGATCCGCTGGTCGTCCGAATAGTCGACCATGGCCGCCCACAGGCGGATGATCTCGGCGCCCGAGTCCTTGATGACGGTCTGCGGGTCGATGGTGTTGCCCTTGGACTTGCTCATCTTCTCGCCGTTCTCGTCCATGGTGAAGCCATGGGTGAGGACGGCGTTGTAGGGCGCCCGGCCCCGGGTGCCGGAGCTTTCCAGCAGAGAGGACTGGAACCAGCCGCGATGCTGGTCGGAGCCTTCCAGATAGAGGTCGGCGGGCCAGCGTGTGTTCGCCCGGCCCTCCAGGGTGAAGGCGTGGGTGGAGCCTGAATCGAACCAGACGTCGAGGATGTCCTCGACCTTCTCGAAGCGTTCCGGGTCGTGCTCGCCCAGGAAGTCGGAGACCGGCCGGGTGAACCAGGCGTCAGCGCCCTCGGCGGCGATCAGGGCGACGATGCGGGCGTTGACCGTGGCGTCGACCAGGGGCTGGTTGGTCTCCTTGTCGACGAACATGGCCAGGGGCGCGCCCCAGGCGCGCTGGCGGCTGATCAGCCAGTCGGGGCGGCTCTCGACCATGGCGCGGATGCGATTGCGCCCGGCCTCTGGATAGAAGGCCGTGGCGGCGATGGCGCCCAGCGCCGTCTCACGCAGGGTCTTGCCGCCATGGATCTCCGTCTCGATGGCGGTGTCCATGCGGATGAACCACTGGGGTGTGTTGCGGAAGATCACCGGCGCCTTGGAGCGCCAGGAGTGCGGGTAGGAGTGCTCCAGCCGGCCGCGGGCCAGCAGGTTTCCCGCCTCGATCAGCTTGTCCATCACCGCGCCATTGGCGGGGCCGAACTTGCCGACCTTCTTGCCCTCGGTCTCCAGCACCTTGAGCCCCGCGAACAGGGCCACGTGCGGATAATAGGCGCCGTCCGGATCGACGGTCTCGGGGATCTCGCGATGACCGTGGGCCAGCCAGACCAGATAGTCGTCGGCGCCGTGACCCGGCGCGGTGTGGACGAAGCCTGTGCCGGCGTCGTCGGTGACATGGTCGCCTTCCAGCAGCGGCACGGCGAAGCCGTAGTGCGCGTCGAGGCCCGCCAGCGGGTGGGCGCAGACCATGCCCTGGCAGTCGACGGTCTCGATGCGACGCCAGGCCTCGATCTTGGCGGTCTTGGCGACTTCGGCGGCCAGCTTGTCGGCGACGATCAGTCGGTCGCCAGCCTTGGCCCAGGGCTCGAAGGCGAGCCCAGTCTCCATGGCCTCGACCTCATAGACCCCATAGGCGATCTGGTCGGAATAGCTGATCGCCCGGTTAGCGGGGATGGTCCAGGGGGTGGTGGTCCAGATCACCACGCTGGCGTTCCGGGTGGCGTCGGAGCCCTGGACGACCGGGAACTTCACCCAGATCGTCGGGCTGGTGTGGTCGTGATACTCGACCTCGGCGTCGGCCAGCGCCGTGCGTTCCACCGGGCTCCACATCACCGGCTTGGAGCCGCGATAGAGCTGGTTGGAGACCACGAACTTGTGGAACTCGGCGACGATGGCGGCTTCCGAGCCATAGTCCATCGTCGCGTAGCGGTTCTCCCAGTCGCCGACTACGCCCAGGCGCTTGAAGCCCTCGCGCTGCACGTCGATCCATTGGGCGGCGTAGGCCCGGCACTTCTCGCGGAATTCGGCCTTGGAGACCTCGTCCTTGCGCCGGCCCTGGCCGCGCAGCTCCTCCTCGATCTTCCACTCGATCGGCAGGCCGTGGCAGTCCCAGCCGGGGACGTAATCCACATCGAAGCCCATGGCGAAGCGTGAGCGGACCACGAAGTCCTTCAGGGTCTTCTGCAGGGCGTGGCCGATATGGATGGCCCCGTTGGCGTAGGGCGGGCCGTCATGCAGCACGAACAGCGGCGCGTTCTTCGCCTGCCGGTCGGCGCGCAGCGCGTTGTAGAGATCCATTTGCGCCCAGCGGGCCAGGATCTCCGGCTCCTTCTGGGGCAGGCCCGCGCGCATGGGGAACGGGGTGTCGGGGAGGAAGACGGTTTCGCGATAGTCGCGCGAGGGCTTTTCGGCGTCGTCGGCCATGGGGCTTTCCAAACGGGCTCGCCCAGGGGGCGGCCAAGGAGGCTAGGAGGAGAGGTCGGGGATTGTGCCCGGCGCGCGCTGGAGATCGTCCGGCGGCGTCACGCCGGGCGGGTAATTCGCGAGCTCATCCGAACCGAAGTCATGGCCCGGGGCTGTAGCAGAGGCGAGGCCCGAACCCAACCCTTATGGCGCAACCTGCCTAGCGCCGCCGTTCGCGCGGGGTGACGTCTATGGTCATGCGCCGGCCCTGGCGGATGATCGCGAAGCTCATCGGGTGGCCGATCGACTGGGTGTCCAGCACCCGCATCAGGTCGTCCAGGCCGATCAGGGTCTGGCCGCCGGCCGAGACCAGCAGGTCGCCGGGGACCAGTCCGGCCTTGGCGCCGGGGCCGCCCGCCTCCAGCGTGGCGATCCAGATGCCGAAGGGCTGGGTCAGGCCCACGGCCCGCGCCAGGTCGCGGGGAATGGGCGCCTGCTGGGCGATGACCCCGATCGAGCCGCGCCGCACCCGGCCATGCTTGACCAGTTCGCCGACCACCAGGGCGGCGGTGTTGGAGGCCACGGCGAAGCACAGGCCCTGGGCGCCGGCGATCACGGCGGTCGCCACGCCCACCACCTCGCCCGAGGCGTTGACCAGCGGCCCCCCGGAGGACCCGGGATTGAGCGCTGCGTCGGTCTGGATCAGGTCCTCGATCAACCGGCCGCGCTCGCCGCGCAGGGACCTGCCCATGGCCGAGATGATCCCGGCGGTGACCGTGGCCTCGAACCCCAGGGGCGCGCCGATGGCGATCACCAGCTGGCCGCGGCGCAGGGCCTTGGAATCCCCGAGCTTGGCGAAGGGCAGGTTCACCGGCTGGTCGATACGCAGCAGGGCGAGGTCGGTGTCCGGGTCGTCGCCGACCACCCGGGCGGTCATCACCCGACCATCCAGGGCGACCACCTCGGCCTGGGCCGCGCCGCGCACCACATGGCTGTTGGTCAGGATCAGGCCGTCCGGGGCGATGACGATGCCCGAGCCGACCCCGTCCGCCCCGCCGCTGGTCCAGGGATGCACCCGCACCACGGCCGGTCCGACCCGGTCGACCGCATCGACCACCGCGCGGGAATAGGCGTCGAGCAGGCTGCCGTCCGAGGGCGGCGACAGCGGCGCGGCGGGGGTGACGATCTGGGTCTCGGAAAAGGCGAAGGTGGCCCGGCCGCCGGGTGGGAAGGCGAAGGAGGGCGGGCGTCGCGTGCGGCGGCGCTTGGCCTGGGCGAAGGCCGCATATTTCAGTCCCTTGATCGCCATCGGCATGGAGGGCCCCCCGCCTTCCGCTGTCAGAACACGCGTCAGAAGTCCGGCAGCAGCAACGCCCGCGCCCGTCGGGCGTCGGCCATCACCTGCTCGGTCATGACCTCAAGGTTAACAAACTTTTCCTCGTCGCGCAGGAAAGCGATCAGGTCGGTCTCGATGACCTGGTCGTAAATGTCCTCATCGAAGTCAAACAGCCACACTTCCAGGCGCGGCGCGATCGTTCCGGTGACGGTCGGATTGACCCCCAGATTGGCCACCCCGGCGATCTCGCGGCCATCGGGCAGGCGGGTGCGGGTCGCGTAGACCCCGAACCGGGGCACCACATAGTCGGCCAGATCGACATTGGCCGTGGGAAAGCCCAGCTGGCGGCCCAGCTGGCGGCCATGCTCGACCATGCCCTGGATGGCGAAGGGGCGGCCCAGCACGGCGGCGGCGGTCTCGGGGCGACCATTGCGCAGGGCCTCGCGCACGGCGGTGGACGAAAACTTGGCGCCGCCCTCTCCCGCCGCCTCTGCCACCGAGACCGAGAAGCCGAACTCGGCGCCATAGGTGGTCATGGTCACGGGACTGCCCGTGCGGCCCTTGCCGAAGGAGATGTCGAAGCCCACCGCCACGTGGCGCACGCCCAGACCCTGATGCAGCACCAGCTCGGCGAACTCGCGGTCGGTGAGATTGGCCATCTCGGCGTCGAAGGGCAGCACATAGAACAGATCGACGCCCAGGTCGGCGAGGGCGCGGGTCTGCTGGTCGGCGTTCATCAGCCGGAAGGCCGGGGCGTCGGGCTGGAAGATGCGGCGCGGATGCGGCTCGAAGCTGATCACGCCCAGGGGCGCCTTGGTGGCCTGGGCGGCACGCGCGGCCGCAGCGATCACCCGCTGGTGGCCACGATGCACGCCGTCGAAATTGCCCAGCGCCACGGACGCGCCCTTGTCGGCCTCGGCCAGGCCTTTCCACCCCTCGACGATACGCATGGGGTCAGACGCTCCCGCCGGCTTTGCGGGGAACCATGATCAGGGCCTCGCCCTCGACCACGGTCTTGCCGTCCACCTGGCACAGGGTGGCGAAGGTGGCGTGACCGCGCCGCTCGTCCAGGGCCTCGACCGTGACCTTGGTGACCACGGCCGCGCCGATCCGCACCGGGCGACGGAACTTCAGACTCTGGGACAGATAGATCGCGCCAGGGCCAGGCAGCTTCGTGCCGATCACCGCCGAGATATAGGCGGCCGACAGCATGCCGTGGGCGATCCGCCCCTGGAAGGTGGTGGTCTGGGCATAGGCCTCGTCCAGATGGACCGGATTGTTGTCGCCGGAGACGGCCGCGAAGGCCTCGATGTCCGCGGCGGTGACGATCCTGGTCATCTCGGCGCTTTGACCGACCTGCAAATCCTCGAAGAACAAACCCTGCACCGGCGCTGCAACTCCCTTAGGCCTGAGTTTCCTTAGCCGCCTTGGCGGCCTAAGCGAAGCCTCCTGGACGAGATCGGCGTTCGAGCCCAGGCTGGCAAGGGGCTGATGGCGAGGGAATATGATGCGCGCGCCGATGTTGCTGTTGGGATTGCTGGTGTTGGCCGGATGCTCCAGGGGCGCCGAACCCCCGACCGCGCCGCCGCCGCCGAAGTTCGCCCCGCCGAAGTCGCCCATTCCGCAGCCCGACGATGTCGCCCTGACCGCTCAGGTCGAGCCGATGAGCCTCGCGTTCGCCGGGACCCTGCCTTGTGCGGACTGCCCCGGCGTCAGGACCGAGCTGACCCTGACCCGAAAGGCCGCCGGCTGGGCCGAGGGGACCTACCGGCTGGTCGAGACCTATCTGGATCGCGGGCCGCCGATCGTCACCAAGGGCGACTGGACGACCTTGCGCGGCGACGCCGTGGATGACGACGCCACCGTCTATGAGCTCAATCCGGACGACCCGAAGCGTGCGCGCCACTTCCTGAGGGTCGGCGACGACCAGGCGATCCGCACCCTGGACGGCGACATGAAGCCCCTGCCCAAGGGCCTGCCCGACACCCTGACCCGGGCGCGCTGAGCGCGTCCTACCAGACCAGGTCGGCGATGGCGTAGGTGGCGGTGAGCCCGGCCTTGCCGAGCAGGTCCGCCACGGCGTCGGCCTTCAGCCCATCAGGCCCGATGGTCTCTGCGCCATGGATGCCGCTGGCCACGAACAGGACGTCGAGGTCCTGATCATTGGCGCCCTTCACGTCGGTGGGCAGCCCGTCGCCGATGCACAGCACGCGCCTCCGATCGACCGGGCGCCCCAACAGGGCCTCAGCCTCGCCCAGGCACAGGCCATAGATGGCGGCGTAGGGCTTGCCGGCCATGATCACCTCGCCGCCCAGCTGGGCGTAGAGCTGGGCCAGCGCCCCGCCGCAATAGATCAGCCGGTCGCCGCGTTGCACCACCAGGTCCGGATTGGCGCAGATCATGGTCAGGCCGCGCGCCGCCACGGCCTCGAAGCGGGCGCGGTAGTCCTCCGGCGTTTCGACCTCGTCGTCATAGGGCCCGGTGACCGAGACGAAGGCGGCGTCCTCGGGCCCGGCGAAGCTGAGCTCCAGCCCGGCATAGAGCGGTTCATCGCGGTCGGGCCCGATGGCCCAGGCCGGGCCGGGCGCACGGCCGCCCAGCAGCACCCGGGTGGCGTCGCCGGAGCTGACAAAGGCCGACCAGGCCTCGCGCGGCACCTTCAGATCATCCAGCTGGGCGTGGACGGCGGCGGACGGGCGCGGTGAATTGGAGATCAGCACCACCGGCCCCTTCTCCGCCCGCCAACGGGCCAGGGCGCCGCAGGCCTGCGGGAAGCTCTCCCGACCATTATGGATCACCCCCCAGACGTCGGAGAGGATCACGTCATAGCGGTCGAGGAGGTCGGACAGGCCGGAGATAACTTGGGGCGTGGTCATCCGGGGGCGGTAGCGGTCCGGCGAGGTCGGGTCAACGGCGACCTAGCCGCGAGCCCCGGCGCGTCGGCGAGTGGCGCCGCGCATATTGGTCCGCATGAAGTCGGCCGGGGGATCGGTCTCGGCCAGCACCTGGTCGCGGATGGCGCGCGGCTCGCCGAACAGGTGGCCCTGGCCATAGGCGATGTCGAGCTCGAGGATGTCGACGATCTGGCGCTCCTCCTCGACCTTCTCGACGATGATCTCCACGCCATAGCGGCGGGTCAGGGACGAGAAGTCCTGGGCGGCGAGGTCGGGGATCGACTTCAGCACCAGACCTTCGTCGGTGTCGGTCAGCTGCTCCAGCAGGAACTGGGCGCCGACCTTCAGGAACTTTACGTCCGAGCGGGCCAGATCCTGGAAGTCGATGTCCAGGTCGACGACCTTGTCGAGGCTGAAGCGGAAGCCGAGGTCGGCCAGTTTGCCCATGTTGCGGGCCTCGATCGCGCCACGGGCGTCGAAGGCCGCCTGGCCCAGCTCGAAGATCAGGGCCCCGGCCAAGTCGCGGTTGGCGGCCAGCAGGTCGAGGAACTGCGGGAAGAAGGTCTCGTCGGCCAGGCTGGCCGTGGAGATGTTGCAGAAGATCCCGACCTTGCGATCGGTCTTGGCCAAGCGGCGCACGATCTGCACGCAGCGGAACAGCAAGAGGTTGTCGATCGAGGTGACCAGGCCCTCGGGCTCGGCGACCGACAGATATTCCGCCGGCATCATGATCCGGCCGGTCTCATCGCGCAGGCGCGAGAAGCTTTCATAGAAGACGGTGCGGCGCTGGGGCAGGCCGACGATCGGCTGCAGATAGAGATCGACACGGTTGTCGGCCAGCGCCGCGCGGACGGTCTCCAGCAGGGCGGCCGATTGGCGGGTCTGGTGCGGGGCCCGGCCGGCGGCGTGGACGGCCGGGGCGCTCATCCGCTCTTCAAGGCGTTGGCCCATCCGCTGGACCAGGTCCTCCAGCATGTGGACCTCGCCGGACAGCTCCTCGTTGCGACGCACGGCGTCGTCAGCGACGGTGGAGACCACCTCGGAGACCCGGGCGTCGAGCTTCTCCATCTGGGTGATCATGATCCGGTGGGCCAGCCGGATCTGCTCCAGCTCCTTGCGCAGGCCTTCGGTCTCCAGCGCCCGGCCGATCAGGCCGTGGAAGGTGAAGCACAGGGCCAGCATGCCCACCAGCCCCGCCACGCCCGCACCCCAGCCGCCCCCGTTTCGCCAGAGCGAAAGGGCGAGGATCAAGGCCAGGCTGAGATAGCTGGCCGACAGCAGTGGCAAGGTGAGGCGTCGCATCGTTCCGCCGGTTCGAATCGAACGCAGTATCCGATGACCGCGACCGCCAAGTCGAATGATTAACGGTCGCAGAGGGCCGCAGCCTGGCTTGCGGGCGTTTTATATCCGCGCGACCCCGCCGATCGGGGGCATCAGCGCGTCGGAACGGGGGTCTCGCCGCGATAGTCGTAGAAGCCGCGGCCCGACTTGCGGCCCAGCCAACCGGCCTCGACATATTTCACCAGCAGCGGGCAGGGCCTGTACTTGGAGTCGGCCAGGCCCTCGTGCAGCACGTTCATGATCGACAGCACCGTGTCGAGGCCGATGAAGTCGCCCAGTTCCAGGGGGCCCATCGGGTGGTTGGCGCCCAGCTTCAGGGCGGTGTCGATGGCGTCGACCGTGCCGACACCTTCGTACAGGGTGTAGATCGCCTCATTGATCATCGGCACCAGCACGCGGTTGACGATGAAGGCCGGGAAGTCCTCGGCGTTGGCGGTGGTCTTGCCCAGCGACTTGGCGAAGGCGACAGCGACCTCATAGGTGGGCGCGTCGGTGGCGATGCCGCGGATGATCTCGACCAGCTTCATCAGCGGGACGGGATTCATGAAGTGCAGGCCGATGAATCGCTCCGGCCGGTCGGAGGCCGAGGCCAGGCGGGTGATCGAGATCGACGAGGTGTTGGAGGCCAACAGGGTGTTCGGACCCAGATAGGGGGTCAGGGCCTTGAAGATCGACTTCTTGACCTCTTCGTTCTCGGTCGCGGCCTCGATGGCGATGTCGGTCGCCCCGATCATGGCCAGTTCCGGCGCGGCCTTCAGGCGGTTCATCGCCTGGTCCATGGTCGACTGGTCGATGATGCCGCGCACCACCTGACGGGTCAGATTGTGCTGAATCTGGCCGAAGCCCAGGGCGATCCGGTCCGGGCTGACGTCGTGCAGCAGGACGTCATAGCCGCCCAGCGCGCAGACATGAGCGATGCCCGCACCCATCTGGCCCGCGCCGATGACGCCGACCGACCTGATTTCCACCATCGACAAAGCCTCAATATTGCGGGGCGATTTCCATGACCGCCCGCCGCCTGGGGCGACTATCTAACATGGCCGTGTGCGGCGCCGCCAAGGGTTTTGCTGCGACGCAGCGAACGGCGCGCCCGATAGTGTGGCGCCGGGGTCGCGGTTTCAATCTGGGGATGTGTCGGTGCGGGCCAATGGGGCAAGCAAAAGGGGCGGCCTCCGCGCGGAAGCCGCCCCTCTCAAAGGCTCACCCAAACTGGGCGCGCCGGCCTATTTGCCGGCGGCCGTCAGGGCGTCCATCAGTTCCGGCACAGCCGACTTGTAGTCGGCGACCAGGCCATAGTCGGCGACCTGGAAGATCGGCGCGTCGCCGTCCTTGTTGATCGCCACGATGACCTTGGAGTCCTTCATGCCGGCCAGGTGCTGGATGGCGCCGGAAATGCCGATCGCCACGTACAGCTCAGGCGCCACGACCTTGCCGGTCTGACCGACCTGATAGTCGTTCGGGGCGTAGCCGGCGTCGACGGCGGCGCGGCTGGCGCCCACGGCGGCGCCCAGCTTGTCGGCCAGGGGCTCGATGACCCGCTGGAATTCCTCGGCCGAACCCATGGCGCGACCACCGGAGACGACGATCTTGGCGGCGGTGAGTTCCGGACGGGCCGACTTCACCAGCTGCTGATCGACGAACTTGGTCTTCGGCGCGCCGTCGCCGGCGCCGATCGATTCGACCGCGGCCGAACCGCCTTCACCGGCCGCCTTGAAGGCGGTGGCGCGGACGGTGATGACCTTCTTGGGATCGGACGACTGGACGGTTTCCAGCGCGTTGCCGGCGTAGATCGGACGCACGAAGGTGTTGGCGTCCACGACCTCGACGATTTCCGAGATCTGCGAGACGTCCAGCTTCGCGGCGATGCGCGGGCTGAAGTTCTTGCCTTGCGAGGTGGCCGGGGTCAGGACGGCGTCGTAGCCGGCCATCAGCGGCAGGACCACGGCGGTGACCGCCTCGGCCAGGCCTTGGCCCAATGCGTCGCTCTCGGCCAGCAGCACCTTGCGGACGCCGGCGATCTTGGCGGCGGCGTCAGCGACGCCCTTGGCGCCTTGACCGGCGACCAGCACATCGACGTCGCCCGACAGGGCCAGCGCTGCGGTGACGGTCTTGTTGGTGTTGTCCTTCAACGACGCGTTGTCGTGGTCGGCGATGACGAGAACAGCCATTAGAGCACCCCGGCGGTCTTGAGGTTGGTGACCAGGTCGGCGGCGCTCTCAACCTTGATGCCGCCGCCGCGCTTCGCGGGCTCGGTGACCTTGACGACCTTGAGGCGCGGGGTCAGGTCGACGCCGAGCGTGGCGGCTTCCTTGATGTCCAACGGCTTCTTCTTGGCCTTCATGATGTTCGGCAGCGAGGCGTAGCGCGGCTCGTTCAGGCGCAGGTCGGCGGTGATGATCGCCGGCAGGGCCACGTCGAGCGTCTGGATGCCGCCGTCGACTTCACGGGCCACCTTGGCGGAACCAGCGCTCAACTCGATCGCGTTGGCGAAGGTCGCCTGCGGCCAGTCGAGCAGAGCAGCCAGCATCTGACCGGTGGCGTTATTGTCGCCGTCGATCGCCTGCTTGCCCATGATCACGACATCGGGGCTTTCCTCGGCGATGATCGCCTGGAGCAGCTTGGCCACGGCCAAGGGCTCAGGATCCTGGTCCGTCTGGATCAGGATGGCGCGATCAGCGCCCATGGCCAGGGCGGTGCGCAGGGTTTCCTGCGCCTGGATCGGACCAATGGAGACGGCGACCACTTCCGTGGCCACACCCTTTTCCTTCTGGCGAACGGCCTCTTCGACCGCGATCTCGCAGAAGGGATTCATGGACATCTTCACATTGGCGAGGTCCACGCCGGATTGGTCCGGCTTGACCCGGGCCTTGACGTTGTAGTCGATCACCCGCTTGACGGGGACGAGCACCTTCATGGCTTCGCTAGCGCCTCAAATTATATTGCGGAAAAAACTGAACGGCTGCGGAATAACGGTTCCGACGCGCATTGCAAGCGCGTGGGCGACTAGGCTAGGCCGCATTTTCGACGGAAGCGGTCCATAGGGACCTGTCCGCCACAGCAGAAACGAGACCATGAACCCGACGATCACCCGCCTGGCCCGCTACTTCCTGATCGTTTTCGCCGGCATCGTCACGGTGATCGCGGTGACCCAGGTCGTCTGGATCATTCCCGGCAAGAAATGCGAGGCCCAGGGGATGTGGTGGGACTGGCATGACCGGGTCTGCGCCCGGCCGATCGCCATCTCGGACCTCACCGGCCGGGTCATCACCGACGACAAGACCCGGGCCGCGGCCAAGGCGGAGGTCCATGCGCCCGCCGCTCCGACGCCCAAGCCCTAAGACCTACCGGGTCGCGCCGGATTTCCAGAACACCTCGGCGCGGCCGCCGTCATTGGCGGCGCGGGCTGCGACGAACAACAGGTCCGACAGCCGGTTCAGATAGCGCAGGGCCGGCGGGCTGACGCTCTCGCCCGACAGGATCAGGCCCACCGCCGCCCGTTCCGCCCGCCGCGCCACCGTGCGCGCCAGATGCAGGGCCGCCGCAGCTGGGGTTCCGCCCGGCAGGATGAAGGAGGTCAGGGGCGGCAAGGTCTCGTTCAGGGCGTCGATCTCCCGCTCCAGCCGCTCCACCTGGCTGTCGAGCATGCGCAGGGCCTGGCCCTCGACCTCATCCGGCCTGGCCGGGGTCGCCAGGTCGGCGCCCAGATCGAACAGCTCGTTCTGAATCCGGGCCAGCAGCGGATCCAGCGCGTCGCCTGCAGTGTGCAGCCGCGCCAGGCCGACGCAGGCGTTGGTCTCGTCGACCTCGCCATAGGCGGTGACCCTCAGGTCGGACTTCGCCACCGGCGCACCGGTCGCCAGCCGCGTCTCCCCCGCGTCGCCGGTCCGCGTATAGATGCGGTTGAGCGTGACCATCGGCTCAGCCCTTGTGCCGCCACCAGGCGGCGGCGACCAGCAGGGCCACAGCGATGGCCTGCATCAGCACCCTTAGGCGCATCAGCTTGTTGGAGTAGGAGCGGCCGAACTCCCCGCCCCGGAACAGGGCGAAGAGGCCGAAGCCCAGGGCGATGACGACCCCGGCCAGGGCCAGGGGAATCAGAATGTTAAACAGGCGATCCATGCCCTCTATCTAGGCTTTGGCGGCGCCGCGCGCCATAGCTGGGCCCGGGGCGTGGCCGACGTTCTGCGAGCATGCTCAGTGAGCAATGTTCCGCGGTTAGGCGCACCGCGTCGCAGGCCAGATTCGCGCTGAGCGCCGGGCTATACCAAGGGATGCGGCGTCTCGCCACGCAGCTTGCGGCCTTGCTCTGCTGCAAAAGAACCCGCAATAGAGCTTCGTAGAACGCGTTCGCTGATCGCGATCATCAACTGGCTGAAATGGACACGCCTAGGTGACCGACGCTAGATTGGGACAACCGAGTGATGGGCTTTGACACCACCGGCCGGCGCATGCCGGGCAAAATTGATTTGATAGAGAATTTTGGCCCCTCCAGCGCGGCAGTGACCGATGCGGCGCGGCGCTTTGAGACATTTGGAACCCGTTGCGTGGAGTTCGGACACCGAGCGAGCGCGATTTTCGCGAGGCTCGACTCTTGATGAAACATGTTTCCGGCGCTCTCTCCGGCGATCCTGAATCCGGGGTGAAGATCCCCACCCGGCGCGCGCTCGCCAAGCAGCAGACGCGGGCCAAGGTCCTTGCCGCCGCGCGCCGCCTGTTCTCCGAATGCGGCTATGAGGGCGCCACCATCCGCGACATCGCCACCGAGGCGGGCATGTCCACCGGCGCGGTGTTCGCCAATTTCACCGACAAGTCGGATCTGTTCCGCGAGATCATGTTCTCGGACATGGCCACCCTGGCCGAGACCATGCGTGAGGCCGCCAGCCGTGGGCGCGGCGTCGAGGACGCCCTGCTGCGCGCCTTCAGCGTCGGCTACGCCTTCTACAAGAGCCAGCTCCCCCTGGCCCGGGCCGCCTTCAGTGTCTCCTGGCTGCCGGAAGAGGGCGTGGAGCTGCGTTTCAGCGACACCGCCCAGGCCCTGCGCGACCTGATCACCGAACAGGTGCAACTGGCTGTCGAGCGCGGCGAGCTGTCCCAGGAAGCCGAGGTCAAGCTGCGCGGCGACATGCTGTTTGACTGCTACCTGGCCAACTATCCCGAGGCGATCTTCCTCGGCTGGAGCCTGGAGGCTCTGCAGGCCAAGGCCCGCGACCAGATTCGCGTGATCCTGGCCGGCGCGCGCCGCGGTTGATGGAATTCGAGACCTCGGTATTGGGGGCGCCCAAGCTCGGCGACGTCATAACCTTCAGGAGCGGCGGACTGTTCGAACCGCCCCCTGGGGGAAAGCTTGTGAGCGTTCGGAAGTCCCAGAAAGAAGCCACGCGCCAGCGCGTGCTGGACGCGGCCCGCGATCTCTTCGAGGCCCAGGGCTATGAAGAGACCACGGTGCGTGAGATCGCTCGCAAGGCCGAGGTGGCGGTGGGCAGCGTGTTCACCACCTTCGCCTCCAAGGGCGATATCCTCAGCCAGGTGATGGCCGACCGTCTGGAAGAGCTCTATGGCGAGCTCGACCGGGTGATCCCGCACCTGCGGGGCGGCGTCGCCGACCGGCTGCGTTCGCTGTTCGCGATCCATTTCGCCTTCGAGACCCGCCGCACCAAGCTGTTCCTGGCCCATATCGCGGCGGCCTATGACTGGACGCTCAGTCCCTCGACCCGACCCTATGGCCGCAATCAGCGCCTGCGCCAGGTGGTCCGCGACTGCCTGGCCGAGGGCGTGGCGCGCGGCGAGGTCTCCGCCGACCAGGATCTCGATGTCGTGGTCGACGCCCTGATGGCCATCTATGCCTGGACCTATCGCCTGGCGGCCTGGGAAGGCGCCGACGCCGCCGAGATGAGCGCGGTGTTCGACCGCCAGGTCGGGCTGCTGGCCCAGGGCTTCCAGCCCAGGGTCTAATCATTCCGGCCTAGTTCGCGCCCTCCAGCAGGCGGCGCGCGATCACCTGGGCCTGGATCTCCCCGGCGCCTTCGAAGATGTTCAGGATGCGGGCGTCGGCCAGCAGGCGGCTGACCGGCTGTTCGACCGCAAAGCCGGTTCCCCCGTGGATCTGCACCGCATTGTCCGCCGCCGCCCAGGCGACGCGGGCCCCGACCAGCTTGGCCATGCCGGCCTCCAGGTCGCAGCGCCGCCCTTCGTCCTTGGCCCGGGCCGCGAACCAGGCCAGCTGCCGGGCGCCCAGCAGTTCGGCGGCCATCATCGCCAGCTTGTTGGCCACGCGCGGGAATTCAGCGATGGGCTGGCCGAACTGACGGCGCTCCAGCGCGTAGTCGAGCGCGATGTCGAGCGCGGCCTGGCCGACCCCGATGGCCCGGGCCGCAGTCTGGATACGGGCGCTCTCAAAGGTGGCCATCAGCTGGCTGAAGCCCTGGCCAACCTGGCCGCCGAGCAGATCGGCCAGCGGCACCGAGAAGCCGTCGAAGGCCAGCTCATATTCCTTCATGCCGCGATAACCGATCACCGCGATCTCGCCGCCGCTCATGCCCTCCGCCGGAAATGGGTCGGCCGCCGTACCCCGGGGCTTGGAGGCCAGCAGCATGGAGAGGCCTCGGTGATCCTTCGAGGCCGGGTCGGTGCGGACCAGCAGGGTCATCAGGTCGGCGCGAGCGGCATGGGTGATCCAGGTCTTGGCCCCGGTCACCTTCCAGGCCCCGTCGTCCAGCACGGCCCGGGTGCGCAGCGACCCCAGATCGGAGCCTGACTCCGGCTCGGTGAACACGGCCGTGGGAATGATCGCGCCGCTGGCGATGGCCGGCAGGAAGCGGGCCTTCTGGTCGTCCGTGCCATGGGCCAGGATCAGCTCGGCGGCGATCTCCGAACGGGTCCCCAGCGAGCCCGTGCCGATCCAGCCCCGCGACAGGGCCTCCGACACCACGCACATGGCGATCTTGCCCATGCCGGCGCCGCCGAAGTCCTCTGGAACGGTCAGACCGAACACGCCCAGCGCCGCCAGCTCCTCCAGCAGCTCCAGGGGAATCAGCTCGTCGCGCAGATGCCAGCCATGGGCGAAGGGGGTGATTTTCTGGGCGGTGAAGGCGGCGAACTGGTCGCGCACCTGGTCCAGGGTCTCGTCCAGGCCGCTGGCCTCCAGCGAAGGCCGGCCCCGGGCCTCGGCCAGCAGTTCAACGATGCGGGTCTTCACCGCCTGGGTCGCGCCCGGGCGCAGGTCCTCGATCACCTCCAGAATCCGGGCGGCGTCGAGGCCCAGGTCGCTGGCCCGGAAGGTCTCGCCCTGGTTCATCGGCACGCCGCCGGCCAGCTGGCTCAGATATTCAAAGGCCAGCAACTGGGCGGGCAGGGCCTCGGCCTCGCCCAGCCGACCCTGGTCGGCCAGGGCCTGGGCCCAGGCTGCGGTCTGGGTCAGGGTCTCGGCATAGGCGGCCACCCAGGCCAGGCCGTGGGCCACATGCTGCTCGGCGTCCAGCGTTCGCCGGTCGAGCCGCCCACCCTGCGTCACCCGCAGCGAGACCGCGTCACGCGCCCGGGCGGAAAGGGCGTCGGCTTGGGCGGCCGCGGCGTGTAGAAGGCGAGGGAGGTTCGGGAGGATCAGGTCGGCGCTCATGGGGCGCGACTATAGAGATACTTGCCGTGCGTCAGCCAACACCAAGCCACGCCAGAACACGCCAACCCAAGGGGAAGCCCGCCATGATCACCGTCCACCACCTCAACGACTCGCGCTCGCAACGCATCCTGTGGCTGCTGGAGGAGCTCGGCCTGCCCTATGAGCTGAAGTGCTATCAGCGCGACGCGGTGACCCGCCTGGCGCCGCCGGAGCTGAAGGCGATCCACCCGCTCGGCAAGTCGCCGGTGGTCACCGACGGCCAGTCGACGGTGATCGAATCAGGCGCGATCATCGACTACATCATCCGCCGCCATGCCGGCGGCCGGCTGCAGCCCGATCCCCAGACCCCGGCCTACGACACCTATCAGCAGTGGCTGCACTATGCCGAGGGCTCGGCCATGCTGCCCCTGATGCTGTTCATGTATGTCGGCCGCCTGGGCGAGGCCGGCGCCGCCCTGCATCCGCGCCTGGAAAGCGAGATCGCCAACCACATGGGCTATGTCGAGGCCTCGCTCGCCGGCCACGACTACATCATGGGCGC
>NZ_CANCLE010000084.1 GCF_947378715.1 Phenylobacterium aquaticum | reverse complement strand
TCCAGATAGGCGGTGGTGCGGGCGGCGATGGCGCAGGCGCAGTCGCGGTAGGGCTTCAAGAGCGGAGCGAGCTGGGCGCGGTCGAGATTGGCTTTCACGAAGATCGCCTCGAACCGCCAGTGCAGGTCCTTGGCGTTCGAGTAGCCCTTGGGATTGGGGCCGGCGCCCCAGCCCACATAGTGGGTGCTGACGTGCATGGGGTTGGCGGCGTCGCCGACATAGTGGCTCCAGACGCCGAGATCGCGGATCGTCAGCGCCTCGCGCCGCTTGAGGTCGGCCGTGAACCAGGCGCGGTCGGCGGGGGACTTGGCGGTCCTGGCGCCGACCCGCTCCACCCGCCACAAGGCGAAGTCGCGGACCAGCTGCTGCCAGCCGTCGTCGATGGCGTAGGGCAGGTAACCGGCCTGATACTGGTCCGCGCCCTGGACCCGCAGGCCGGTGTCGAAGGCCTCGCGGGTGGGCGGCAGGGCCGCGAAGGGCGTGACGCCGAGGACCAGGCCCGCGTCGTCGACATGGATGTAGTGGCCGGGGTCGCGCTCGGCGTCGTGGGCCTGGCCGGAGGCGCGCCAGCGGTCCGGCTCGCGGCTGATCACCGCCATGTCCTCGGCGGCCTGGGGCGTGCGCAGGAAGCCGGGCAGGGCGGGGGGCAGGCGCTCTATCGCCAGGCCGGTGATCCACTCATGGCCCCGGGTTCCCCAGGCGTGGGCCGAGGTGGCGGCCACCAAGCCGAGGCCGGCGATGATCGCGGCGACGATCTGGGCGATGAGCGGGCGGCGGGACATGGGCGCGGTCTCCTGGCTTTGGCCGTTGTTTAGCGGGATTTCGGTGGCGCGGGCGAGGCGGCGATTTCGGAATGGGTGACGCGGGCGTCAACTTTATGCGTCTTGACCCCGCGTCGCGTCTTGCCACCTCCGGCGAGGCTTGTAAGTTCCGGCCAACTAAACACCGTTCAGGGCAGGACCGCGCATGGACCGCTACGACTACATCATCATCGGGGCAGGCTCGGCCGGCTGCGTTCTGGCCAACCGTCTGACCGAGGATGCGGACGTCAAGGTCCTGCTGCTGGAAGCGGGCGTGAAGGACAATTCGCTGTTGGTGCGGATGCCGGCTGGGGTCGGCGCGCTCTTGCCGACCAAGAACACCTATAACTGGGGTTTCTGGACCGAGCCGGAGCCGCAGCTGAACGACCGCAAGCTCTGGTGGCCGCGCGGCAAGGGCTGGGGCGGGTCGTCCTCGATCAACGGCATGATCTATATCCGCGGCCACGCCCGCGACTATGACCAGTGGCGCCAGATGGGCCTGAACGGCTGGGCCTACAAGGACGTGCTGCCCTACTTCAAGCGCTCGGAAAGCATCGAGGGCGGCGGCGACGCCTATCACGGCGGCGAGGGCCCGCTGTCGGTGTCCCGCGCCTCGACCCCGAACCCGATCTACAAGGCGGCCATCGACGCCGGCAAGCAGGCCGGGCACATGGTCACCAGCGATTTCAACGGCTTCCAGCAGGAAGGTTGGGGCCCCTACCAGCTGACCATCAAGGACGGCGAGCGCTGGAGCGCGGCGCGGGGCTATCTGCACCCGGTGCTGAACCGCCCGAACCTGACCTGCCTGACCGGCGCGCGGACGACGCGGATCATCATCGAGAACGGCAAGGCCGTGGGCGTCGAGTACGCCGACGAAAAGACCAAGGAAAAGAAGATCGTCCACGCGGGCCGTGAGGTGCTGCTCTGCGCCGGCGCGGTGCAGTCGCCGCAGATCCTGCAGCTGTCCGGCATCGGCGATCCCGAGGAACTGGCCAAGCACGGCATCGCGGTGGTCAAGGCCCTGCCCGGCGTGGGCGCCAATCTGCAGGACCACCTGGACTGCACCCTGTCGTGGGAGTGCCCCAAGCCGATCACCATCTATTCGATGCGCAAGGGCATCCGCACCCTGTTCGTCGGCCTGAACTACCTGCTGTTCAAGAAGGGCCTGGGCCGTCAGAACGCGCTGGAATCCGGCGCCTTCCTGAAGTCACGCCCCGATCTCGACCGCCCCGACCTGCAGGTCCACGTGGTGCTGGCGGTGATGCAGGAGCACGGCAAGGTCGCCGTGCCGAAGGACGGCTTCACCTTCCACGTCTGCCAGCTGCGCCCCGAGAGCCGGGGCCGGGTGGGGCTGAAGTCGGCCGATCCGTTCGATGATCCGGCGATCTTCGCCAATTATCTGTCGACCGAGGAAGACCGCCGCGCCCTGCGCGAAGGCGTCAAGATGATGCGCAAGGTGGCCGAACAGTCGGCGCTGGACCCCTATCGCACCGAGGAACTGTTCCCCGGCAAGGCGGTGCAGACCGACGAGGAGCTGGACGCCTGGATCAAGACGGCGGCCGAGACCATCTATCACCCGGTCGGCACCTGTCGCATGGGCGCCAAGGGCGATCCCATGGCGGTGGTCGACGAGGAATTGAAGGTCCAGGGCATCGAAGGCCTGCGGGTCATCGACGCCTCGGTCATGCCGACGCTGGTGGGCGGCAACACCAATGCGCCCACCATCATGATCGCCGAGAAGGCCTCCGACATGCTGCGCGGCAAGGCGGCTTTGCCGGCCGACGACGTGGCGGTGTATGACGACGGCCAGAAGGCGGCCTGAAGCGCGCCAACCAGGGAGAGACGGTATGGATCTGCGCCGGCTAGGGAAATCCGACCTGATGGTCGCGCCGCTCATCCTGGGGGGCAATGTGTTCGGCTGGACGGCGGACGAGGCCACCTCGTTCGCCATCCTCGACGCCTTCGTCGACGCGGGGTTCAATGCGGTCGACACGGCGGATGTCTATTCCCGTTGGGCGCCCGCGGGCGGCGGGGCCTCGGAGACGGTGATCGGCGCCTGGTTCAAGGCCAGCGGCAAGCGCGACAAGGTCGTGCTGATGACCAAGCTCGGCTCAGAGATGGGCGAGGGGATGAAGGGGCTGTCGGCCAAGTACATGGTCGAGGCCGTGGAAGCCTCGCTGAAGCGGCTGCAAACCGACGTCATCGATCTCTACCAGTCGCACCGCGACGATCCCGAGACCGGCCAGGACGAGACGGCCGAGGCCTATGAGCGGCTGGTCAAGGCCGGCAAGGTGCGGGCCATCGGCGCCTCGAACTTCGAGCCGGAACGACTGAAGTCGGCGCTGGACCTCAGCGCGGCCAAGGGCTGGGCGCGGTATCAGAGCGAGCAGCCGCTCTATAATCTCTATGACCGAACGGGCTTCGAGGCCGGGATGCAGCAGCTCTGCATCGAGAACGAGGTCGGGGTGATCCCCTATTACGGCCTGGCCTCCGGCTTCCTGACCGGCAAGTACCGCTCGGAGGCCGACCTGGCCAAGAGCCCGCGCGGGCGCGGCGTGAAGCGCTATCTGGACGAACGCGGCCTGCGCATCCTGGCGGTGCTGGACGAGGTGTCGGCGGTGCACGACGCCAGCCCGGCCCAGGTGGCCCTGGCCTGGGTCATGGCCCAGCCCGGCCTGACCGGCCCGATCGCCTCGGCGACCAGTGTCGCGCAGCTGACCGAGCTGATGGGCTCGGCGCGGCTGAAGCTGACGGAACAGGACCTGGCGCGGCTGGACTGGGCGAGCTCGACCGAGCTGGCCTAGTGGTCCTGGCGGCCCGGGTCGCGGAAATAGAACAGGATCAGCGACAGGATCGCGGCGGCGTCGCGGTCTGCTGATCCCTGGGGCGGCAGATAGAAGGCGGGCGGGAAGGCGTTGAGCTGCAATCCGCCGATCTCCTGCTCGCCCTTGATGAAGACATAGCTGGTCGCGCCGCCGCCGCCGATCGGCAGGCCGCCGAGGACCTTGGTCTGGGCGCGCAGGGTGACCGCGCCATAGCGCAGCTCGGCCGCGCGCTGCGGCTGGGCCAGTTCCTGCAGGAAGCCCCCCTTGGTCATGGCGAGCGCGAAGGCCGCGCCCTGGGGCGCCGAGCCGCCGAATTCACAGACATAGTCCAGGGTGTCGCGCTTGAAGGTGATCCAGCCCAGGCCCAGGCGGCTCTGGCCACCGGAACAGGTCACGGTGACCGGGGCGGCCCAGCCGGGGCGGGTGACGGTGAAGTCCGCCTTCAGCTTGTCCTTGGAATAGATACCCGGCGTTCGCGTCGACGAGGCGACGCCGCCCGAGGCGCCGGTATATTCGCCGAGCACGTAGCCGGGACGGAACAGGCTCTCGCCCTTCTTGCCCTTGAGGGTGAGTTTCTCGGCCGTGCTGAGCATCGGGCTGGGCGCGGCCTGGGCGACCGGCGCGGCCAGCAGGCTGAGCGCCGTCAGCGCGCAGACCATTTTCAACAAACGCTTCATGGCGGTTCCCCCAACCCTCGTGGCGGCTGATACTCAAGGTTGAGCGAGGCGCGGTCAATCCAGGGCGGGCGCGGCGGCCAGCCTGAAGGCGGCCAGGCGTTCGTAGTGCGGGCGCGCGGCGTCGGCGATCCGGCGCAGGTCGTCGTTGAGGCCGGCGGAGGAAACCTCGGGCCCCGGCGGTCCGAAGCCCGTGGAACGCTCGACAGCGTCGTACCAGGCCGGCGCCCAGACCCCGTCGGTGTCGCGGGGGCCGGCGGGCCAGGCCAGCATGGCGGGATCGAAGCTGACGCCCAGAGCTTCGCAGAGCGCGGTCAGGGTTCCGCGGGGGTCGGCCAGCACGTCGCGACCCTCCACGACCGGCGGCGGGGCGCCCAACCGGTCGGCTTCCCGCTCGAACAGTTCGCGCTGCCGCTCGAAGCCGATATCGGCCAGGGTGACGTCCTCGCGCTTGGCCGTGTAGCTGGCCAGCACCGCCTCCGGCGCGCGGATCAGGAAGGCGTTGCGGCAGGCGGTGGTCCAGTCGAGCTCGACCCCGGGCGTCATGTGGTGGGTCATGTGCTTCTGGTAGAAGACGGCTGCGCCTGCAGGTGTGGGCCCGGCCATGGCCTGGGCGACGATTCGCCAGTCGGTGGGCTGGGAGGCCAGCACCGCGTCGCGCATCGGATGGTCGAGGCCGGTGGTCGCCAGATAGGCGGCGTAGAACGGCTCATCGACCACGGTGGTGTCGCCGCGATTCTCGAAGGCCCGCATCATGGCCGTGGAGATGTTGCGCGGCCCCGACCACATGGCGACGCGGATGGGCTCCGGCGTGGTCATTTCGCCGCCTCGGCGTCCTTGAGCGCGTCATAGAGCGCGCGCAGGCGGGTGGTGAGCGGGCCGGGCAGGGCGGCGGGCAAGGCGCGACCGTCGATCTCGCGCACCGGGGTCAGGCCGCCGAAGGTGCCGGTGACGAAGGCCTCGTCGGCCAGCCGCGCATCCTCCGGCGGAAAGTCGCCCTGGACGAAGGGGATGGCGTGGGCGCGGGCCAGGTCCATGACATTGGCCCGGGTGACGCCGTTGAAGCAGAAATCATCGCGGGAGGTGCGCAGCTCGCCGCCCCGGACCCAGAAGAGGTTGGTGGCGTTGCAGCTGGCGATGTTTCCCGCCGGATCCAGCATCAAGGCTTCGTCAGCGCCAGCGCGAATCGCCTCCTGCAGGGCGAGAATCAGGTTCAGCCGGCTGTGGGAGTTCAACCGCATGTCGAACATCTCGCGCGGCGTGCAGCGTACCGAGACGGTCCGTAGCGACAGGCCCCGGGTGGCGATGGCCGGGCTGGGCGTCTTCCACTCGGCGACGATGACGATGGTCGGCCGGCCGAGCGCGTTGCGCGGGTCCTGATTGGCGGCCGACTTCTCGCCCCGAGTGACCATCAGGCGGATATGGACACCGTCGGTCATGTCATTGGCGGCGAACAGTTCGTTCAGGGCGTCGATCACGCCCTGGCGGGTCAGGCCGATGTCGAGCTCGATCGCCGCAGCGCCCTCGAACAGCCGGTCCAGGTGGGTGTCGAGGAACATCAGCCGGCCCTTGTGCAGGCGCAGGCCCTCCCAGACCCCGTCGCCGAGCACGAAGCCGGCGTCGAAGATCGAGACCCGGGCCTCGGCCTTGGGAACCAGCTGGCCGTTCAGCCAGACCCGCGCCGTGGCGTTGCGGGGATCAACGGCGAAATCCTGACTGCCAGCCAAGCGGTCCTCCATCTCCGGCGAAGGCCGGACTCAGAGGATAGCCTAGCCGCCCGCGTCGCGCGCGTCAGGCGATGCGGCGGCCGTCGAGGGTGGCGAGGCGCAGGCGCGGCGTCTCCTCATTGGCCGGGCCCATGCCGCGGATCGAGCGGACAGCGAACTCCTGGGCCGGCAGACCGCGCAGGCGCGAGACCATGTTCAGTGGCTGATAGAGGCCCAGATAGCGCTCCGGCGCGCCTTCGGCGGTGGCGAGCGGGGCGAACAGGATCTCCATGTTCATGGAGGGCCCCTCGGTTGGAACCTCGACAGTGGTGACCACGGGCTCGGGCCGGCGACGCGCCATCTCCAGAGCGGCCTTAATCTCCAGCTTGTCGCGCTCGCGGAACAGCGACAGCGCGTTCTGCTGGCGCAGGTCGCGCTGGTGCAGTTCGCCAAGGAAAGCGCCGGCCAGACGGATCGGATAGATGCCGGTTCCGACGCGCCCCAGGATGAAGACCTGGGCGATCAGATCGGAGAAATCCGCAGGGTTGACGGCCATGCGCGTGGGCAAACGGCCTTCGCCGCCGCGGCTACGCCAATAGTCTATCAACCGTTCCGTATTTGAATGGAACACCGACATCTCGAAGCAAGCTCCGGAACCGGCCAGAAGCGGCCGCATGGGGCTTGCAGGCAGAAACGGGCCAGCCGCGAAACGTCCCCAATCGGGACAGGCGGTTGGAAACGGAACGAGGCGGGCCGCCCCTGCGGCGCGATTCTTGCATGCTTAACGGCGGGGCCTTGCGAAGGAGGGGCCGTCCCATGACGACGCGAACAAGCCTTCTGGGTTTCCTGCTGGGACTGGCCCTTCTGATCTTCGGCGCCTCGGCGCCGGTCACGGCCCTGGCCGGCGACTGCCACTGCACGCCGACGCCGCCCTGCTGCACGACACCCACACCGCCGTGCTGCACCACACCGACGCCCCCCTGTTGCACGACCCCGACGCCACCCGTCACCTGCTGCGACACGACCAATAATTTCCGCAGCAATATCAACGTGAATGTCTCGACCGTCAGCATTGCGATCGCCAATGCGGCCTCCAGCGCGGGATCTTCGGCGGGGGCAGGCGCGGGTTCGGGTTCGGGTTCGGGCAGCACGGTCTATTACGGCGGTGGTGGCGGGGGCGGCGGCTACGCCCCACCCATGGCCAGCGGCATCATCCAGGGACTGAGCGTCGACACCGGCAAGCGGATGAAGCGCACCGCCTATCAGGCGACGCGGACCCGCACGCGGCGCGTGGTGATCCAATCGGTCTGCCTGGACGACCGGACGATTCCGCACCCGGCGTCGCAGGCGACTCCCGATCGCGACATCGAGGACGCCTATGACGGCGAACTCTATCGCTGCATCGCCGGGACCTGGCTGCAGGCGACGATCGCCGAATATAAGGGTGAGGCGGATTTCTCCGGCGGCCAGACCCTCACTTGCCACAAGGGCGACGCGCTCTATCACGCGCCGGGCGGCAAGGTGGAATGCCGGCCGCAGAAGCCGGCCCGCGACTGCAACGAGCGTTCGCTGCTTCGCCGGTTCGGGGCGGGGATCAAGATCCTGACCATGACCCTCACCGAGACCTATACCGCCTATCGCGAAGAGGAAGAGCGGACTGAGTCGGCTGTCGTCTCCACAACCATGAGTTTGGACGGCGGCGTGGGCGGCACGGTCTACTAGTGTTCAGCCTACCGATGGGCGAAAAGGACACTCCCGGCGGCGCGCGGTCTTGCTTTCGACCGCGCCACCTACTCAAATCGGGCGAAGCTTGGCAGTAGGGGGAATGGCCGTGCAGATTGGGCCGGACGACGCAAAGCGCCGGACGCAACGGCTGGTCTACAGGTGCATTTCCGAACTGCTGATCGATGAGGCTGGCCGTCTGGTCGCCGCCCACGAGCGCGATTTCATTCGCGCCATCATCCACCTGGCGGTGGCTCAGGCCAGCCGTGGCGGGTCTGACGAGGGCCAGCGCGCGATCAGTGTCAGGGCCATCGCCCAGTCCCTGGGTCTTCCCTATGAGACCACCCGCCGCAAGGTGCTGGAGCTTGAAGAGCAGGGCTACTGCCGCAGGGTCAGCGCCCAGCGCGTGGCCGCCACCGACCTGAGCATATATGAAGCGGGTCGCGGCCCCACCGCCCTGGAAACCGTCGTAGCGGCGATCGCCGACCTCAAGACCCTGGGCTTCTCCCTGGACCAGATCATGCCCGCGGCCGGTGCGCGCGAGCCCTCATCGACCCCACCCGGCGAGGGGACGGTGCGCAATCTGCTCGACGACTTCATCCTGCGAATCCTCGAAAGCGGCGTCGGGGCGCACGGCTCCATGCTCGATGCGGTGGTCTTCGTCGCTTTGATGAACGCCAACGCTGAGCCGATCACCCATGATCCAACCATGGCCTGGCGCTATTCCGGCGCAGAGACGCCGCCACCGGACAGCCTGCGGCGACCGGCGACCATCGCCGAACTGGCGCAGCGCCTGTCGATCCCGCGCGAAACCATGCGCCGGCGGATCAGCCACCTGATCAAGCTGGATCGCTGCATGGCGGTCCCGGGCGGCTATATGACCCGGGTCGAATTCATGCAGGCGCCGGCCGTGCTCGAGGGCGGCGCCTCAGTGGTGCATCATTTCGGCCAGCTGCTCGGTCATCTGCGGCACGAAGGGCTGGACCTCAACGCCATTCCGCCCCGGGTGACCGCCGAGGGCGCCGCCGCCTGAGCGCGCGCGGGCTGTAGGCGAGGCCTATTTCTGCGCCTCCGGCCGAACCTCCAGCATCCACATGCGCTCGTCCTTCAGGATGCGTTGGGCGGCGCGCTGGACGTCATCGGCGGTGACCCGCTCCGTCCCCGGGATGATGGCGCGGATCACATCGAGCCTGCGCGGGTCGGCCTGGGCGCCGGAGAGTTCCCCCAGCCAATAGCCATTGGTCTCGCGAGCCTTCTCGATCTGGTCCAGGCGCGGCTTCTTGGCCCGCTCCAGTTCGTCTGGGCTCGGGGGCTTGGCGCGCAGGTCTGCGGCGATCTTGCGGACATCCGTGAAGAAGGCGGGCAGCTTCTCGGGCGCGATCTCCACATTGGCGGAGACATAGCCCCAACCCGGCCAGACATAGCTGTGATTGTAGGAGACCTGGGGCGAGTAGGTGGCGCCCTGGCTCTCGCGCAGTTCGTCGATCAGTCGCAACTCCAGGACCTCGCCCATGACGGCGGTGTCGCGGGCGCCCTGGGGATCTGCGTAGAAGTCGGTGGTGGGCCAGGCGAGGTAGCCCATGGCCTGGTCGGCGCGGCCCTTGTGAGTGCGCTCTACCGGCTGTGAGACCCCGGCGGGGAAGCCGACCTGTCTTTGGCTTTCCGACGCCGCCACCGGCTCGGGACGCGGGGGCAGGGCGCCGAAGGTCTCGGCCACCAGGTCGGTGGCCTTGTCGACCGTAATGTCGCCGACGATCACCACCTCAAGCGCTCCGGTGGCGAGGTCCGGCGACACCTCGTTGCGGAAATCGGCGAGCTTGGCGCTGGCGATCTGCTCGCGGGTCGGGAAGGCCCAGCGCGGATCACCGGCATGCATCAGGGCGGCCAGGTCGCGGGAGAGGACGCCGGAATCGGTGGCCTCGAACTGGTCGTGGATGGTCTTGCCGCGGCCCTTGATCTGCTCGAAGGCCTCGGGACGCCAACCCGGCTGGGAGACATAGGCGGCCAGGACCTGCAACTGGGTGTCGAGGTGATCGGGCCGGGTCTCACCGGTCAGGGCGAAGGCGTCGTCGGCGATGGTGAAGCGCGCGCCATAGACCCGGCTGGCCAGCACGCGTTCCATGTCCTCGGCGCTGATCTGCTTGAGGCCGCCCTCGATGAAGGCGCCCGCCGCCCAGGCCATGCTCGGCCGGTCCTTGGGCAGGTCGATCCGCCCGCCGCCGACATTGACCCGGACCAGGACCTCGTCGTCCTGGAAGTGGGTCGGCTTGATGGTCAGCCGGACGCCGTTGGCGAACCGGACGAAGGTGGTGTCCATGTCGGCGACGTCGCGGGTCTCGACCACCTTGCCCGGGGCGCCGAAGCTGGCATAGGGCCAGGCGACCTGGACGGGCGCGGTCGGCGCGGCGACCTCGGTCTTGTCCGCCGCCTGGTAGGCGGCCATCAGGGCGGCCTCGCCGCCCTCGATCGGCTTGGGCGAGGTCATGAAGACCAGGGGGCCATCGCCCTTGAAGGCGGCCTTCAGGGCGGCGGAGGCCTGATCGGCCTTGAGCCCCTTCACCGCCAGTTCGAAGGAGTCCAGGTCCTGGGTCGGGCTGGTGACCACTTCGTCGTCATCGAGGGAATCAACCACTTCAGAGGCCATTTCCGAGGGCGTGCGGGTGGCGGTCCCGGCCGCGTCGGCCTTGAGGCTGGCGCGCATCTCGTCGATTTCGCGGTCCAGTTCATCCTGGCGGACGCCGTACTGCACAGCCCGGTGCTGCTCCTGGGCGGCGGCGGTCAGGGCCTCGCGCCAGCGCGCCGGCTCGGCGTTGACGGTCAGCAGGGTGACCTGGGCGGCGTGATATTGCTGGCTCTTGAAAGCGCCGGCCCCCAGGAACGGCGGCTGCGGCGCGCGCGCCATGCTGGAAAGCCGGCGATTGAGCACGGCGAATCCGAGCCGCTCGACGATGTCGCTCCGTCGCTTGGCGGCGGTGTCGGCGGCGCGCTCGGGCGGGGCCATCCAGGCGATCTGCAGCGACAGGGGCGCACCGCTCTCCACCACCAGCTTGGCCTCCGGGCCACGCGGGGCGACCGCGCCCAGGTCCGGCTCGGCCGGCGGCGGGGTCGTGGCCGACCAGTCGCCGAAGCGGGCCTTGATCTTGGCTTCCATCTCGGCCGGGTCGAAGTCGCCGATCGCCACCAGCACGGCGCGGTCCGGACGATACCAGGTGTGATAGAAGTCGGAGATCAGTGATGCGGGCGCGGTCTGCAGCACCTCGACCTTGCCGATCGGCAGGCGTTGCGGCGGCCTTTGCCCCTTCAGCCAGAAGGCCAGGCGATCCTTGTAGACGCGATAGGCCGGCGCATCGCGGGCCCGCTCCTCCGACAGCACCACGCCCCGCTCCCGGTCGACGGCGGCCGGATCGATGGTCAGATTGCCGGCGGCCTCGCGCAGCAGCATCAGGGAGGTGTCGACGGTGTCGGCGTCGGTGCGCGGCAGGTCGAGCTTGTAGACCGTCTCGTTGAAGTCGGTCGCCGCATTGGTGTCGGCGCCGAAGGCCAGGCCCAGCCGTTCCAGGATCTTGACCATCTCGCCCTCGGGCACGGCCTTGGATCCGTTGAAGGCCATGTGCTCCAGGAAGTGGGCGAGGCCCGACTGGGCGTCGGTCTCCATCAGCGAGCCGGCGTCGAACCGCAGGCGCAGGGCGGCCTGACCGGGCGGAATCGACTGTTTGCGAATGGCGTAGCGCATGCCGTTCGGCAGGGCGCCAAAGCGGAAATCGGGATCCGGCGTGATGTCGGAACGGACCTGTGGCCACTCGCCGACCTTGCGAACGGCGGCGGGCGCGGTGTGCGCCTCGAGTTTGGGGAACAGATGTGGGACGGAGAAGGCGAACGGATGCCTGGCCGCCTTCGACGCCGTGGGTTCAGCCGGCGCGACCGGTGCGACGGGCGCGGCCGGCTTCGGCGCGCGCGGGGCATGCTCGAACCGGGGCAGCTTGGGGAGCGACAGATGCGGAACGGCGCAGGCTGAGAGCGAAAGGGACGCGGCCAGGGCAAGCGCCGTGCGCAACGGTCGGTGCATCCAGATTTCCGATCTGATTGAACAAGGCGGGCAACATGCGCCGGGCGTCATGACCGGCGCAAGGCGGGATCAAGGCGAGGGCCGCCGCTATTGGCCGGCCGGGCGGCTCACATAATAGGTGGCGGTATTGCCGACGGCCGTGGCGACGCCGGTCGCCGAGCGCACCGTCCCGGTCGTGGTGGTGGTCGCGGACGCGCCAACCTCGCTCGTGTTGGTCTGGCTGTTGGCGACGCTCATGCGGCCCTCGCAGGCGGCGCAGGCGTAGCCGGTGACCGAATTGCCGGTGGCGGTCGCCGTCGCCGTGGCGTCATAGCCGTCCTGGGCCGTGGTCGAGGCGATCGAGTCGATGCCGCCGCCATCATTGACCTGGGTGTTGTCGATCAGCACCTCGCCGCCAACATCGCCGAGCAGGGCGTTGTTGCCGACCCCGCTGGCGGTGGTCGAGACCGCGCCGAAATAGGCGGCCGTGCCCTCGGCCTGGGCGCGGACGTAGGACTGGTTGTGCTGCTGGACCGTGGCGTCGAGCACGAAGCCGCTATTGACCGCGCTGACGTTGTTGCCGGTGGCCTGGGCCGTGGTCTTGGCCTCCTGCACCTGGCCATAGTTGGTGAACTGGGCGGCCTGGGTCAGGTCGGCGGTGTTGTTCTGCGAGACCGCCAGGGCCGTCCCGGAGCCGGAATCGCCGCTGTAGCTTACGTTGTTGGCGATGGTCGCGGCGTCGAAGCCGGCCTTGCCGACCACCAGGCCATAGACCCCGCCGCCGTCCGAGGTGACCTGGGCGGCGTTGGTCTGATTGACCCGCAGGCCCGCCGTTCCGGCGCTGACCGACAGGGACTGGCTGTTGCCGAGCGCCTGGCTGGAGGCCGAGACGTCGCCGGCCTGGGCCTCGGCGGCCTCGATCTTGTTGATGGAGGCGATCGGCACGGCGTTGGTGGTCTGGGTGAAGACCCCGGTCATGGTGGCGCCGGTCACCCCGGCGAAGCCGGAATTGCCGGCCGCCGCAGCTGTGGTTGTCGTGGTCGCCCCGGAATTGGACCCGACATTGACCTGGGTATAGGCGGTCACGCCGCCCCCGGCCGTCTGGTTGGAGCGCATGTCGATATTATTGCCGGTGCTGGCCGCCTCATAACTGTTGGCGGTCGCGCCGCTGGCGGCGGCGGTCTGGTCGGTCACCGTCTCGACGTTCAGGGTCTGGGTGGCGAAGACGTCGCCGAGCTGGATCTGGGTGTTCAGAACCGAGCTGGGAGCCGTCTGGCTAGTAGCGGCCCCGCACGGCAGAATCACGGCGAGCGTTCCAGCGAGAAGGATCAGCCCGCGTTTGCCCATTATTGGTCCCCAGATTGTTGTAGGCGGGCACATAGCCGCCGGTGATCCCCACCGTGCCATCCCCCAGGGGGTCACTGGCCAAGCAGGCCTTGGGGCCCGGCATGCCGTAGAGATTGGCGGTCATCTCGACCACCGCCCGCTCCACCAGGGAGCGCACGGCCAGCTGCATGGGCTCGAGCGCCCCGGCCCCGGCCGAGATGTCGAACACGTTGCCGCCCAGGAAATCGAACAGGCCGGCGCCGACTTCCCGGCCGACCACCTGCTTCTGGTAGGAGATGACATCGACCACCTCCAGGGTGCGGGTGTTGATCAGCCGCAGGTCCATGCCGATGTTCATGATGAACATACGGCCGCGGAAGGTGCCCTTCAGATCGTCGGTGTTCTGGCCGCCGGCGGCGGCGTCGAAACCGGAGGAGCGGATGTTGAAGTTCAGCTCGGTGATGCCGCCGGCCACATAGAAGTCCGACCCCGGCACCTGGCCGGCCAGGATGCGGCGATAGTCGGCCGCCTGGTTGGGCGCGGGATTGGGCGCGTCGGAGATCAGCTTGTTGTTGGCGTATTTCAGCTCCAGCTCGGAGACCGAGGTGTCGAAGCGCTCGACCAGCGGCATGCCGGCCTTGGCGAAGGCCGACATGGCCATCAGCGAGGCGCCCTGGGTGATCTTGCGACCCGAGCCGTCGGACTCCGACTTGCCCGTGTAGTCGGCGATGCGGCCGACCGCGATGCGCGGCGCCACCAGCTGGGTGGAGCGCGCATAGCCGGCCATGCAGACCAGGGCGGCGGAATAGGGCGTCGGATTGGCGGTCACCGGGGCCGACCCGATGGAATGGGCGTAGTTGCCGCTGGGCCCCGCCACCGGCGTCGCGCAGCCGGCCAGGGCCACCGAGGCGGCGGCCAGTACGGCGGCGGCGCGCATCAGCCTGGGCCTACTGACCATTGCCGACCCCTCCGCTGTTCACCTTGGTGGTGGCGGTCACCGCCCCGGTGTTGGTCTGGGTCGAGTTGATGATGACGGTGTTGTTGTTGCCCTGGGTGACGACCACAAGGCTGTTGCCGATCGCCGTCGAGCCGCCGGACGAGGCGCCGACGCCGGCGAAGGAATCGATCGCGCCGGAGGCGGTCGAGAAGCTCGACTGGTCCTCGCCGGTGAGGATCAGGCCGTCGACGATCACCCGGTTGCCGTTGGCGTCGCGGGTGGAGACATTGACCGGCTGGTTCTCCGATCCGGCCACGCGGCCGTAGCCGGCGTTATAGGCGGCGGAATTGGCGTTCATGCTCTGGGCGTCGGCGGCGCCGGCCCAGGCGAGGCCGGCGAGGAGGCCGACAGTCAGCACGATCAGACGCGGCGCGGCGGGGGAGACAGCGGCCATGGGAACTTCTGAAACTCCGCGCGGGCGAAACACATAAGATCAGGCACGCAACCGGCGTGCCAAATGCGGTCACTGGGCACTAAACGTTAAAGACCCTGGCTTTTTGGTTAAGACGGGCCGCGCGACCCGATGTTTCGCCGCCCATATTGAGGATTCCCCGCTTGGACGACGACAGACAGCCCATGTTCAACGCGCCGTGGCCGGCCTTGCTGATCGCCGTGGTGATCCTGGTGGTCTATGGCGCGCAGTCATTCCTGCCGGCCGAGCAAATCTTGCCGCGCTGGGCCTTCTCGCCACAGGCCTTGGAGCAGGGGCGCTACGAGACCCTGGTCAGCGCCCTGTTCCTGTCCGGGAGTTGGCCCCACGCCTTGGCCAACAGCGCTGGAGCCTTGGCGTTCGGCACGCCGCTCGCCCGGCTGTTCGGTGGGAAGTTCGCCGGGGCGGGGGCCTTCTTCCTGTTCTGCCTGGTCTGTGGCGCGCTTTCCAATCTTGGCTTCGCCCTGGTCCATCCGGGCGGACAGATGCTGTTGGTGGGGGCGTCGGGGGCGGTCTCGGCCCTGATGGCTGCGGCGTCGCGAATCATCGCCGGACGCGGCGGCATGGGGCCGATCCTGAGCGCGCCGGTGATCGGCATGGGGATCGCCTGGCTGGTGGTGAATCTGCTCGTCGCGGTGCTGGGCTTCGCGCCGGGGATGGGTGACGCGCCAGTGGCGTGGGAGGCGCATCTGTTCGGCTTCGCGGCGGGCGCGCTGCTCGCGGGTCCGTTCGCCTGGCTGGCCCGGCGGGATATCTCTGATTGATTTAAAGTTCCGGCTGAGCGACGCTCTCCCTCTAGGGGATAAGGGAGTTAGCGTTCATGCTTGTATCTCAGATCCTGAGGACCAAGGGCGACCTGGTCTTCACGGCCACGCCAAACGAGACGGTGGGGGCGATCTGCGCTTTGCTCTATGCGAGGCGGGTCGGCGCCATGGTCGTCCTGGACGGCGACGCGGTGGCCGGCATTGTCTCCGAGCGCGACGTGGTTCGCGCGGTGGCGGAAGGCGGCGCCGAGGCGCTGACCCAGCCGATCTCCAAGTTCATGACCCGCGAGGTGCTGTTCGCCAAGCCGGGTGAGACGGTCGATTCCCTGCTGACCAAGATGACCGACCGGCGCATCCGCCACCTGCCGGTGGTGGAGGGGGCGAGGCTGCTCGGCATTGTCTCGATCGGCGACCTGGTGAAGAGCAAGATTTCCGAGGTCGAGGCCGAGGCCGACGGCCTGAAGGCCTATATCGCCACCGGCTGAGCGCTCGGGCTCCCGCTAGGCGGTCTTGAACACCTCCGCGCCCTCGCAAGCGGCGGCGTCGGAGAGGCTATAGCCCTCCAGGACGTCGGCCGTGGCGTCGCGGGCGCGCAACAGCGCCTCGCGCAAGGAGCAGGTCGCCAGGTCGGGACAGTCATCGCATTTGCGAAAGGCGGTGCGACTCACACAGGGCGCGAGCGCCAGCGGCCCGTCGATGATGCGGATGATCTCCGCGAAGGTGATGTCCGGCGCCGGCCGCGCGAGGGTGTAGCCGCCGAACTTGCCGCGCCGGCTGACCACGACTCGGTTGCGCGCCAGCTCCAGCAGAATGGCTTCCAGGAACTTGCGCGGCGCGTCGGCGCGCAGGGCGAGCTCGCCGGAGGTCAGCTGGACGCCCTCCGCACGCGCGAGTTCGACCAGGGCTCTCAGCCCGTAACGAGCCTTTTGAGACAACATGTCTGGGCCATCCTCCTGTTTTCTCGCGCCTTCATCCCTTAGGGGGCGGGGGCGGCCATAACAAGCGGCGGGGGAGGGCGGTCGATGTCCCCCATAATCGGCCTAAGGACGGTTGACGCGATCGGCGGTCACCATCATAAGCGCGCTCCGTTCGGGGCCGAGGCGTCGTCCGCGCAGAACCAAGGATTTAAAAACTCCTTGATTTTTGAGCGTTCGCCGCTAAGTTCCCGTTCCTCAATCGAATCGCTACGGACTGATGAGGGAAGCCCCTCGGCGGCCCAAGGGTTTGGTTTTGCCGATTTCCATCGAAAGATGGGCCCCGGCGAAATGGTCGAAACGACCGATTGACACGAATGAGGTCGGCCACTAGATAGCCGCCTCCGCCGGCCACCGGCGCTAAACAGTGGGCCTGGCGGAAGTCGGGTTTGGTCTTTGACATTGTTGAATTGGAAAGAGAAACGCAGGCGGCGGCGCTCTAGCGATGGCCTTAACCAGGCCATATAGACGTCGACGAATTTGCGGTCTCTTGAAGACAATACCATGAGCCATCCGGGTTTTCGGATTTGGGT
>NZ_CANCLE010000083.1 GCF_947378715.1 Phenylobacterium aquaticum | reverse complement strand
GAACCTCCCCAGCGCAGAAGGAACTCCGAGATGCACAAGGACACCATCAAGGGCGCCGCCAAGGAAGCCGTCGGATCGATCAAGGAAGCCGTCGGCAAGGCCACCGGCAATGAGCGCCTGCAAGCTGAAGGCATGGCCGAGAAGACGGTCGGCAAGATCGAAAAGAGCGTCGGCGACCTGAAGGACGCCGCGGCCGCCGCCCTCAAGAAATAACCTACACACCGTCTTCGCCCCGCCCCCCCTGGGTGCGGACGGAACAGGCAGGGCCGCGTCCGAAGGGACGCGGCCCTCGTCATGTCTGGTCATCCTGCGCCCGGCGCCGTCCAATGCCTTCCAACTATGGGAGGCGGTCATGCGCAGGACGATCGGCGGACTGGCGGCGGGGGTGGTGCTGATGACGGGACTTCTGGGATCGGCCGCGCAAGGCGCGGAAGATCCGGCCTTCGCGGCCTTCAGCCAGCAACAGGCGGCCATGGCCTCGGGCCAGGCGACCGCCGAGAGCCTCACCAAGGCCTATCTCGCCCGCATCGCGGCCCTGGATCACCAGGGCCCCAGGCTCAACAGCATCATCGCCCTCAATCCCCATGCCCTCGCCGACGCCCGGGCGCTGGACGCCGAGCGCAAGGCCGGCCATGTGCGCGGCCCCCTGCACGGGGTGGTGATCCTGCTGAAGGACAATATCGAGTCGGCCGACGACACCGCCACCACCGCCGGCTCCCTGGCGCTGAAGGACAATGTCACCAACCGCGACGCCCCCTTGGTCCGGCGCCTGACCGACGCGGGCGCAGTGATCCTGGGCAAGACCAACCTGTCGGAATGGGCCAACTACCGCTCGACCCGCTCGATCAGCGGCTGGAGCGGCGTCGGCGGGCTGGTGCGCAATCCCCACGCCCTCGACCGCAGCGCCTGCGGCTCCAGCGCCGGATCCGGTGCGGCCGTGGCCGCCGCCCTGGCTTCGGCCGCGATCGGTACGGAGACCGACGGCTCGGTCACCTGCCCCGCCGCCATGAACGGCATTGTCGGACTGAAGCCCACCGTGGGCCTGGTCTCGCGCACCCACATCATTCCGATCTCGGCCAGCCAGGACACCGCCGGGCCCATGACCCGCCACGTGGCCGACGCCGCCGCCCTGCTTACCGTCCTGGCCGGCTCCGACCCCGATGACCCGGCCACCGCCCCGGCAGACGCCCACAGGACCGACTATCTGAAAGCCCTCGACCCCGCCGCCCTCAAGGGCGCGCGCATCGGCGTGCTGCGCGCCACGGCCGGCCGCTCGCCCCCCACCGACGCGGTGTTCGAGACCGCGCTGGCCGCCCTGAAGGCCGCCGGCGCGACCCTGGTCGAGGTCAAGGCGCCGGACGCCACCGCCATGGAGGCCGCCGAGGACACGGTGCTGCGGGTCGAGTTCAAGGCCGGGATCAACGCCTATCTGGCCTCGACCTCCCCGGCCCAGGTCAAGACCCGCACCCTGGCCGACCTCATCGCCTTCAACGCCGCGAGCCCACGCGAACTGGCCCTGTTCGGCCAGGAGATTTTCGAAGAGAGCCAGGCCGGCCCCGGCCTGGACGACCCGGCCTATCTCAAGGCCAAGGCCGACGCCAGGCGGCTGGCCGGCCCCGAAGGCATCGACCGCCTGCTGGCCGAAGCCAAGGTCGAGGTCCTGGTCGCCGAAAGCGGCGGCCCCGCCTCGGTGGTCGATCCGGTCAATGGCAGCAAGTGGCTGGGCTCGGCGTCCAGCCTGCCCGCCGTGGCCGGCTATCCCCATCTGACCGTGCCCATGGGCCAGGTGTCCGGCCTGCCGGTCGGACTGTCCTTCATCGGCCCGGCCTGGTCCGAAGCCCGGCTGCTGTCGCTCGGCTACGCCTTCGAACAGGCGACCCGCGCGCGGATGACGCCCACCTTCCGGCCCTCAGTCAGTGTCGGGCCGACCTATGAGATCGCCTTCGCGCCGGGGACGTGAGGGAAAGGCTAAAGTGGGCTGCTCGGATGAATATGCCGCGCAAGGTCCATCGCCTCGTGCAGGATTCGCATGACCCGGACCTGGGCCTCATCGTATTCATAGACGATGACGTGACGGGGCTCGGAAACGGTCCCCCCCGATACCCGCGCGCGCTGCCGACTATTCCGTAGAGAATATACTCGGACCCCGGCGCCCAGTTCCGCTCGCACCTGGCTCCCGACGAGGTTGGGATCATTGATAAGGTCGCGCAGCGCCACATCGAGCAAGGTGCGGTAGCGGCTCCGAGCATTTAGGCCGAACGCCTCTGCGCTGTGCGCCAGGATTCCTGAAATGTCGACCTGGCCTTCCAGGGAGATGATCAGACGGCGCACGGCGCGACCAGATCAGTCTGCCTCGGACTGGCCGAGACCTTCCAGGAAGCCCGCGATCTCATGGCTCTCAAGGCTGATGAACCGCCCGGCCGCGATATCCGCCATCCCCACGGCGATCGCCTGGCGAAGGGCCTCCAGTTTCAGCTCGTCCTCCTGCTGTTGGTGCTCAAGCAGGCGCAAGGCTTCTCGCACCACCTCACTGGCGTTCTGGAAGCGGCCGGACTCGACGTTCAGGTCGATGAAGTGGGCCAGATGATCCGTGAGATTGACGTTTCGGGCGGTCATGTTGCAGCTCCGTCAAGCGACGAAGATACCGTCGTTGTCAATCTTTGACAACGGAGAGCCCTGCCCAAACTTACCTCGGGCGCAGCACGTCGATCGGCGGCGGCGGCGGGATCACCCGGCTGGGCGACGGCGCCGTGGGGTGCGGGATTCGATGCGACGGCTCGGACACGCAGGCGCCAAGCGCCATCAGCGTCAGGCCGGCCATCGCAGCGAGCAGGACCCGGCTCAGCACTTGAGGGCCCCCACCCCGATCATGCCGTCCTTGGCGCCCAGGCCGACCACATGGTCGCCCAGCGCCACGCCCACCGCCGCGAAGTCGCGACCGGCGGCCAGGGTCGGGCCGAGCACGCCCATGTCGCCGCGACTGCCGGCGAACAGGCCCAGGCCCAACTTGAAACAGTCATGCTCGCGCATCAGGCTGCCGTCGCCGTCCATCCGCCAGCTCTGGCCGGTCTTGCCGTCGAAGCCGGTGATCTGCGCGCTGTCGCCCACGGGCCGGATCGAATAGGCGTCGCCGCCCGGGGTGCCATCGACGGTGCAGACTTCCGCCGTTCCGTGCTGCGAGAGGTCGCCGGCCACATGGGCCGCCGAGCGGGTGCGCGGGTTATAGGCGGTGATGTCGGTGCGACGCGTCTGGTCGATGAAGACCTGGGTCCCGCTGCGCGAGTCATAGGTCATGATGTCCGGCGCCTCGCCGGTCAGGGACTGCTGTCCGCACCCACCGCCGCCGCCGCGTCCAGGGCCCGACTGAGCCACGGCCGGCGCCGTCCAGATCAGGCAGCTTGAGGCGATCGTCGCCGCCGCGGCCAGCAGGGCCGTCATCTTGCGCGGGGAAGTCGTCATTTCGGAGATCCTCCTTGGCTTGCGCCGCGGGACGTCGGGCCTTGCGGGCCGGTGGTGGAATAGGGTCGGGCGCCGGGCAGCGGCGCGGCCACCGGTCCTGGGCCTGCAGGGCGGTTGTAGCTGGTCGGCGCCGAGGGCGGCCCACCCTTGAAGGTCGGCGTGGCCCGGGCCTCCATCTCGCCGTCGAGCACGGCCTGGAACCCGTCGAAGGTCGGCAGGGGCGACTGGCCGGCGCCGCCGCCCAGCTCAGGCGCCTCGAACCAGGGCCGGCAGGTCAGGGCGCCTTCGAAGAAGCCGCTCTTCAGGGCCGCGCAGCCCTCCTTGGCCGCGAAGACGGTGTTGTCGACACTGCGCACCTGGGCGCCGCGCTCGGCGAAGATGCCGGAGCGCATCACGCCCTGGATACGGGCCTGGGAGATATAGGTGGTGCCGGCGGCGGCATAGAGCCCGACCTCACCGGCGCTGAACAGCGCCTTGGAGACCCGGGTCGTGGGGCCTTCGACCAGCAGGGCCCAGTCGGCGCCGCTGATCGAGGGCGAGCGCAGGTTCACCTCGCCCGAACCGGAGACATAGGCGCCGCGGGAAAAGCCATTGATGTCCAGCCCGCTGATCTCGATCAGCTGGGACGGGCCGATATCGGTGAGCACCAGGCCGGCCGAGGCGGCCGAGCGCTGCGAGCCGGTCCAGTCGTCGAGCCGCACGAGGTCCAGGCCGTCGATCTTCACATCGTCGCTGGGCGTGGCCTTCAGGCCGATCACCGCCGCGCCGATCGTCACATTGCTGATCTTCAGCCGGCCGCGGGTGGTGACCGCCGCCGCCTGGCTGCGCGAGACGATGCGGCTGTCGATCAGGGTCAGCTTGCTGTCGCCCGCCAGGGCGATCGCCCCGCCGGCGCCGGAATAGGCCACGCTGGTGTTGTAGAGGTTCAGCTCGTCCGTCTGGCCCAGGATGCAAGGCGCTTCGGCGCCTTCGGCCTGGCCGATGGTCAGGTCCTGCAAAGTGACCCAGATCGAGGGCGCGAGACGCAGGCAGGGCATGCCGGGGGGCGCGACCAGCAGGGGCTGGGCGAACCGCACCGGGGCGCCGGGATCGCCGATGATGCGGACCGGGCGGTTGATCACCACCGCTTCCTGACAGGCGCGGCCATTGGACGAGGTGAGCGTGATCGTCGCCCCGTTCCAGCTGCGCTCGATGGTGTCGCTGATCTGGCCCGGCCAGGCATAGGCGCAGTCGATATAGGTCGAGGGGTAGGCCGGCATCCGCCCGCCATAGCCATAGCCGCGACGGCGATGGGTCGTCCCCTTGCAGCGGTTGGCGATGTCCGGCGTGGTCAGCACGCCGAAACAGGGGCGGATCAAGGCGTCGATGCGGGCGTCAGGGGCGGCCATGGCCGGGGCCGGGGCCGCGACATCCATCGCCAGGATGAGGGCCAGGGCCATCAGGCCGTTGAGCAGGTTACGCATGGCGGTCATCTATCTGTACCCCTCGCTCTGGGGCCGCACGGGTCGGATCGTCAGGCTGTCGGGGCGTTGGCTCGGACCATAGGCCGCGCCCGGACGCTGGCTCGGGCCGCCGCGCATGTCCTGGCTGCTGTAGCCGCCGCCGGAGGGGCCCTGGCTATAGCCGCCGCCCTGCCCCTGGCTGGGACCATAGCCGCCCCCGCCCTGGCCATAGGGCTCGCGCACCGGACGGCGCTCGCCGTCGTCCTGATAGGAATTATAGCTGTCGCGCTGCGGCTGGCCGGAGACCTGGGCCAGCACGTTGCGCAGCCGGCTGACCGACGGGCTGAAGCCCGAGAGCGCGGAATCGATCTGATAGACCACCGCCTGGGCGCGATCCTGATCGGCGATGCCGGCGACCCCCAGGGAGAAATAGGTCGACATGGCGTACTTGGCCTCGGGGCTGCCCTGCTTCTCGGCCTCGGAGAACCAGTGGAAGGCGCGGGCATAGTCGCGCGGCACGCCCACGCCCTCGGCGTACATCACCGCCAGCACCAGCTGCGAGGTCGGCGAGCCATTGACCGCCGCGTACTGGATGGCGCGAACCTTTTCCAGCGGACCCAGCCGGCCGGTGCCGGGGCGGCCCAGCATGCCCTGCAGGGCGCTGGCCTCGGCCGAGCCCAGCTGATTCTCATGCATCGGCGGGCGCGCGGTGATGCGCAGATAGGTCATGGCCCGTCCGACATGGACGAAGGGCAGCTCGTTCATCCGCCCCAGCGCCACGGCGCCCGCCTCGCCGGCGGCGTCGCTCTCGTCGGAATGGGGCACGCCGGAGGACGGCGCCTCGGGCGGATAGAATTCGTAGGGCGGGACCCAGCGGGCGGCGGTGGCCTGGGCGTCGGCGGCCAGCGCCGCGCGTTCCGGCGAGGACCGCTCGAAGTCCTTCAGCATCACATAGCCGGCCACGTCCCCGGCCTGGGTGGCCAGGTAGTTGTAGAGATAGACGTCCACGTCATTGCGCGTGAACAGGGTCGCCGAGGCCGGCGGCTTCAGGCGGACCAGGTCCTTGGGGTCGATCGGCGAATTGTCGACGGGATCGCCGAACGGGCCGAACGACACGTCATGCAGCCGGGCCAGGGTGCGGAAGCCATAGGCGCCCTGGGTCGACAGCACATAGATCACCCGGTTGCGCACATCCTGGCGCTCATCCGAGCTCATCAGGTTGAGCAGCCGTTCCAGGGCGTAATAGGCGCCGCGGCGCTCGGCCGTGCGGCAGTCGGTGATCTTGCGCGGTCCGCGCTGGTTCGACTTGCCCATCGGATAGGGCACGATCGGCGAATAGCCGTCCGGGTTGGAGAGTGCGAGCTCGTACCAGACGGCCGCCTCGACCGGGTCTTCCAGATTACGCTCGCGGGCGTCGCGGCCCGAATAGCGGCGGGCCAGGTCGATCTGGGCGAAGAAGTCGCCGTGGAACGCCTGGCGGCGCAGGAAACGCACGTCCTGTTCCTGGGCGTTGAACTGGGGCGCGACGCCGATCGGACCCTGAGGTCTGGGGCAGGTCGCATTGGCGGACGCGAACTTGCCAGGGCCTGGCGGCTGACAGCCGCCCATGAGCGGCACCAGACCCGCCATCACCGCGATTGTAAGGGCCCTGCGCCCCCACCGGCGGGCGTCCTGGGCAGCTTCATGACGGGCCATGCGCTCCCCCAAGCGTTAACCATAATTCCACAGCTTCACTAGCGTCGCTGGGCCGCTCTCTGTCAAGCGTTCGAGCAACGCTTTGCACTCTGAACAGATTCACCTGACAGGTACATGAACAGCTTGAGAGGCCTCCACGTCATCGATTGTCTCGATTTCGCCTGTGAGGCGAAGACAAACGGCGTCTGGAAGAACTTCACCGTAGGCGGGAAAACATTGCGAGCCTGTCTTGAGATCAATGAGACAGTGCATTGTTGCTTGACTGTGGTTGCGACCTGTTCAATCGCCGCCGCGTCTAGGATGTCGATTCGGGATATCCCGATGCGCCAGGACGATCCTAAACCGTCCCGTTCGTTCGACCAATGATGTCCGGATATTGCGGCGGAGCCATGGCGCTCGACGCCTAGAAAGCAGTCGCCCCTCCCCGTCGCCGGAGAGGGGCTGAAGTCGAGTCACCGGCCGGTGGGCATGTCCTTGAACGGAATGTCCTTGTCGACCCGGATATCGCCCGGCAGGCCCAGGACCCGCTCGGCGATGATATTGCGCAGGATTTCGTCGGTGCCGCCGGCGATGCGCAGGCCCGGCGCGAACATCACCGAACCCTGGAAGCCGGCGTGCAGCGGCGCCAGCTCCGGATCATTGATGATCCCGTACTGGTCCAGCATCTCGATCGCCGCATTGCCCAGTTCCTGCATCTGCACGGCCGAGATGATCTTGCCGATCGAGCTCTCCGGTCCCGGGGTCTGGCCACGCGACAGCGCCGTCATGGTCCGGTTGCGGGTGTGCTTGAGGCCCTCGGCCTGGACGTACCAGTCCGCCAGCTTCTCGCGCAGGGCGCCGTCCTTGAGGGCCGAACCGCCATCCAGGCCCGGCGTCTTGCGCGCGATCTCCATGAACTGAGCCCAGCCCGCGCCGGTCGCCCCGCCCACGGCGAGGCGCTCGTTCATCAGGGTGACCAGGCTGACCTTCCAGCCATCGCCCTCGGCGCCCAGCCGCTGGCTGTCCTTGACCCGCAGGTCGGTGAAGAACACCTCGTTGAAGCCGGAGCCCCCCGACATCTGGTGGATCGGCTTCACCTCCACGCCCGGATCATGCATGTCGATCCAGAACATGGTCAGGCCCTTGTGCTTGGGCACATCGGGGTTGGTGCGGCAGATCACGATGCCGAAGTCGGAGAACTGGGCCCCCGTCGTCCACACCTTCTGGCCGTTAATGATCCAGTCGCCCGAGCCATCCGGCGCGCGCTCGGCCTTGGTCCGCGAACCGGCGACATCGGAGCCGCCCGAGGGTTCGGAGAACAGCTGGCACCAGATCTCCTCGCCGCGCAGGGCGGGGCCGACGAAGCGCTTCTTGGTCTCGTCGTCGGCGAAGGTCATGACCGTGGGCACGCACATGCCCAGGCCGATCTGGAAGGGATTGGGCGGGATCGGGTGCTTGGCCTCCTCGGCGCCGAAGATCACCGTCTGGATCGGCGTACCGCCCTGGCCGCCCCATTCCTTGGGCCAGGTGATGCAGGCATAGCCTGCGGCGGCCTTCTTGGCCTGCCAGGCCTTGGAGGCCCCCAGGCTGTCGCCGCCTTCGGGGTCGCCGCCGGCCTGGGCCTTGGGCGCATTGGCCGCCAGCCAGTCCTGGACCTGCTTGCGGTAGGCGGCTTCGTCGGGAGAGTCGTTGAAGTCCATGATTTCAATCCCCTTTAGGCGGCCGCCGCGTTGCGGCGCTCGAGGTGGCTGACGAGACGTTCCTTCCAGACCCGGGGCGCGCCCGCGACCAGGGAAAGCTGGCGCGAACGCCGGTAGTAGAGGTGGCAGTCCATTTCCCAGGTGAAGCCGATGCCGCCATGGGTCTGGATGTTTTCCTTGGACGCGAACCAGAAGGCTTCCGACCCGGCGATGCGAGCGGCGCTGGCCGCGACGGGAAGTTCCGGGGCGTTGGTGTTCAGCGCCCAGGCTCCGTAATAGGCGTTGGAGCGCGCCAGCTCGTTCTTCACATAGATGTCGGCCAGCTTGTGCTTGATCGCCTGGTAGGAGGCGATCACCCGGCCGAAGGCGTAGCGCTCGAGGGCGTATTCCTTGGCCATGTCCAGGCAACGGTCGGCGCCGCCGCACTGTTCGAAGCTGAGCAGCACCGCCGCGCGATCCAGCACCTGTTCCAGCAGGGCCAGGCCCTCGCCCGCCGCGCCCAGACGCTGGGCCGGGGCGCCGGCGAAGGTCAGCTTGGCCGCATCGCGCGTGGGGTCGAGGGTCTTGACCGCCTCGCGGGTCACGCCGCCCGCCGCCAGTTCGACCAGATAGAGGCCGAGCTTGCCGCCCTCCTTGGCCAGCACCAGGGCGACGTCGGCGATGTCGCCATCGGTCACCGGGATCTTCACGCCCGAGAGCTTGCCGTCGGCGACGGTCGCCTGGACCGTGGCGGCCGACAGGGCGCCGGGCCCCTCGGAACTGGCCACGCAGCCGATGATCTCGCCGGCGGCGATCTTCGGCAGCAGCCGGGCCTTCTGATCGGCGTCGCCGGCCAGCATCACCGCCTCGGCCAGGAAATAGACCGTCGAGGCGAAGGGAATCGGGGCGACCACGCGACCAAGTTCCTCGGCGATCACGCAGAGCTCCAGGTGACCCAGACCCAGGCCGCCAAACTCTTCCGGTATCGCGGCGCCCAGCCAGCCCTGGCCGGCCACGGCCTTCCACAGGTCCGCATCATGGCCTTGGGCGTCGTCGTCCAGGACCTTGCGCACCCGGGTGGTCGGGCAATTGGCCTCGAGGAACTTGCGCGCCTCGCTCTTCAGAAACTTCTGATCGTCTGAAAAATCGAAATTCATGTCCGCCCATCCCGCCGCTGAGGCCGGTTAAAAGGTTTCGTCGCGCGCACCATAGCGATGGCGAAGCCCATGAAAAGATTGACCTCGCGTCAAGGATTTCAGGGTCTTATGCGAGCCCTGTGATCAGACCTGAGAGCGCGCTTAGATGGCCAAGGCGATATTCCAGCGAAACCAGAAGGTTTGGGTCGAAAGCGTCGGGGCCTGGGCGGTCGTGGAGAAGATCGTCCCGGTCTGGGCGCGGGGCTTCGACGAGCCCGTGCGGGTGACCTACGACGTCGGCCTGGGACGCGATTTTCAGGCGCATGAGCTGAAGGCCGAGCAGGACAGCGACGAGACCCTGGCCGACGACGGATCGCGCTGGCGGCTGCTGCGCGCCAAGAACAAATGGCAGACCGAGGACAATTGCCGCCACCATCCCTATCCGGGCAGCTATCCTGTGGTGGTGACGGACCTGAACGACTGGGGCGGCTGGCGGGTGCCCGGCGCCGAATATGACCGCGATCCGGCCAAGATCGAGCAGCAGGCCCGGCTGATCGCCTCTGCGCCCCGCCTGATGGAGGCCTGCCGCCGGGTCGTCGCCATGGTCGATGACAGCCCGGGCCAGGCGCCGCCGGACATGGTGCGCCTGGCCGAGGACATCATGAAGATCGAGGCCTATCTGAAGGCGGTTCCGGCGGCGGAGACCGGCGAGGCCGACCCCGCCGCCCACGCCGCCGAATAGACGGCGCGCAATCTAGAACTTGTAGCCGACGCCGGCCGAGACCACCCAGGGATCGAGGTTCACCTTGGACTTCAGCGCGCCGCCATTGATCTTGGCGTCGGTCTCGAAGAACACCTTCTTGACGTCGACATTGACGCTCCAGGCGCCCTTCGTCGCGACATCGACCCCGGCCTGCAGGGCGTAGCCGAAGCCGTCCTTCAGCTTGACGTTGAAGCCGTTCCTGTCCTTGCCGCCATAGAAGATCATGTAGTTCACGCCCGCGCCGACATAGGGACTGACCCTGGCGGCCGGGGCGAAGTGGTATTGCAGCGATACGACCGGCGGCAGCACCCAGCTGTCATGGACCGCGACGTTCACGCCCGTCCCCTGGGCGCGGACCGTGTGCCGGGTGGTCCCGGCGATGGCCTCGATCGCCACATGATCGGTCAGGAAGTAGCTGAGGCCGATGGTCGGCATCACGTCGTCCTTGACGTCGACATGCAGGCCGGTCGGCGCGCCGGCGGCGGTGGTGATGGCGTCATTGGCGTCCGGCGACACATCGGTGGCGCGGACGTTGAGCATGATCAGGCCCTTGTGCTTGGGCGTGAAGTCCTGGGCATGGGCGGTCCCGGCGAGGGCGAGGACGGCGGCGCTGGCGCAGAGCGCTATGCGGGTGGCGGTCATTGGATCTATCCCCTTCTTGGCGGCAGGTGGAAGCTGCCTTGGCCGAGGGGATCGCGCCGGGCGGGCGGGGCGGCCTTGATCTAACTCAAACGCTTGTTTGAATCTCGACGAGTGTGAGCCGCAGGACGCAGCATGCCCCGGTCGATCTCGCCATCCGGCGTGATCTCCAGGGCGCGACGGCCGATCCAGACCCACAGGGTGAGGCCGCGCGCCCGGCCCTGGGCGGCCCAGGCGCGAAAGGCCGAGAGAAAGGGCTCCTGGCGCCAAGCCTGGGGCTTGCCGGGATCGACCTCGATGTTCAGCCGCGCCCCGCCGTCGGCGATATGCATGACGAAACCGGCGCGGTCGGGTCGCCATTCATCGCCAAGATTGGGAACATGCAGCCAGTAGCAGATGAAGGCCCGGCAGTCGGCCGGCCGGTCGTCATAGACCGTGCAGCCCGCGCCCTTGCGATAGGCCTTGCACCAGACGAACTGCGGCTTGTCGATCGCCTGCACGCCGATCAGCTTGCAGCACAGGCCGCAGTCGCCGCAGCTCTTGGTCTCGGCGATGTCAGGACGCCCGTTCACGCGGCGAAACCTATGACCGGACCATGACAGTTTGTTTTCGGTCGCGACCGCCCTCGCCCTTCGCCGGGCGATGGCCTAAATCTCACCCATGCGCACCGAAACGCCCCAGCCCATCCGGCTCACCGACTACCGCCCGCCCGCCTATCTGATCGACGAGGTCCATCTGACCTTCGATCTGGCCCCCAACACCACCCGGGTGACGGCCAAGCTGTCGATCCGACGCAACGGCGACCATGCCGAGCCCCTGGTGCTGAACGGCGAGCGGCTGAAGCCGATCTCCGTGGCGGTGGACGGCCGACTGCTGGAGGCGACCGAGCACACGATCGACGCCGAGTTCCTGACCGTGCCGGATGTGCCGGCCGCCTTCGTCCTGACCACCGAGGTCGAGATCGATCCGGAGGCCAACAAGGCGCTGGACGGGCTCTATATGTCCGGCGGCCGCTTCTGCACGCAGTGCGAGGCCGAGGGCTTCCGCAAGATCACCTGGTTCGCGGACCGCCCCGACGTGCTCGCGCGCTTCACGGTCCGGGTCGAGGCCCCGAAGAGCTACCAACGCCTGCTCTCCAACGGCAATCTGATGGAGACCGGCGACATGGCCGGCGGCAAGCGCTACGCCGTCTGGAACGACCCCTTCCCGAAACCCTGTTATCTGTTCGCCCTGGTGGCCGGGGAACTCGACGAACTGGCCGACAGCCTGGTCACCATGAGCGGCCGCACCGTCGACCTGAAGATCTATGTCGATCCAGGCATGGCCGGCCGGGCGACCTACGCCATGGACGCCCTGAAGCGCTCGATGAAGTGGGACGAGGAAGCGTTCGGCCGCGAATACGATCTGGACCTGTTCATGATCGTCGCGGTGCGCGACTTCAATTTCGGGGCGATGGAGAACAAGGGGCTGAATATCTTCAACTCCTCCCTGCTGCTCGCCGATCCCGCCACCGCCACCGACCTGGACTATGAGCGCATCGAGAGCGTCGTGGCCCATGAGTATTTCCACAACTGGACCGGCGACCGCATCACCTGCCGCGACTGGTTCCAGCTGTGCCTGAAGGAAGGCCTGACCGTCTTCCGCGACCAGAGCTTCTCGGCCGACATGCGCGGCGAAGCCGTCCAGCGGATCAAGGACGTCAAGGCCCTGCGCGCGCGCCAGTTCTCCGAGGATCAGGGGCCCCTGGCCCACCCGGTGCGGCCGTCGAGCTATCTGAAGATCGACAACTTCTACACCGCGACCATCTACGAGAAGGGCGCGGAGGTCATCCGGATGCTCAAGACCCTGATCGGGCCTGAGAAGTTCCGCGAAGGCATGGACCTCTACTTCGATCGCTGGGACGGCCACGCGACCACGGTGGAGGAGTTCATCCGCTGCTTCGCCGACGTCACCGGCCAGGATCTCAGCGACTTCTTCGCCTGGTACGAACAGGCCGGCACACCCAAGGTCAGCCTGACCCAGAGCTATGACGCCCAGGCCAAGACCCTGTCTCTGACCCTCTCCCAGGAGATCGCCCCGACACCCGGACAGCCCAACAAGCGCCCCCTGCCCACCCCGGTCCGCATCGGCCTGCTGGACGCGGAGGGCCGGACGCTCGCCTTCGAACGTGATGGCCAGGCGGTGGACGAGACCGTGGTCGTACTGGACAAGGCCACCGCCCAGGTGACCCTGACCGGCGTCGACTCCGCGCCCGTCGTCTCGGCCCTGCGCGGCTTCTCGGCGCCGGTGACGCTCACCACTGATTCGCCCTCTCGTGACCGCTATGTGCAATTGGCCGGCGACCCCGACCTGTTCAATCGCTGGGAGTCCGGCCAGGACCTCGCCCGGGACCTGATTCTGAGCCGCGCCGCCAGCAAGCCGGACGAGGTCGGCGAGGAGCGCTACGCCCACGCCGTGGCCCGGGCCCTGGCCGACCAGGCCGCTGATCCGGCCTTCAAGGCCCTGCTGCTGTCCCTGCCCAGCGAGTCCGACCTGGTGCTGGCCCGCCAGCCGGCCGATCCGGCCGCGATCCACGCCGCCCGCGAGGCCTTGCGCCAGCGGCTGTCGCTGCATCTGGAAGACGACCTGAAGCGCCTGCATATCGGACTGCAGGAACTGGGCGACTTCTCGCCGGACGCCGCCAGCGCCGGACGCCGGGCTTTGCGAAATGCGACACTTGATCTGCTCGCGGCCAATCCGCGCTCCGAGGTCACCGAGCTGGCGGACGGCCACTATCGCGCCGCCCTCAACATGACTGACGCCATGGGCGGGCTGAACGCCCTGATGCAGATCGGCGGCGAGGCTTTCGACGCCGCCCTGATCGACTTCTACGAGCGCTGGAAGACCGAGCCCCTGGTGATCGACAAATGGTTCGCCCTGCAGGCCCGCGCGCCGGATGAGGGCGTGCTGGGCCGGGTCCTGGGCCTGACCGCCCACCCGGCCTTCGACCAGAAGAACCCCAACCGCTTGCGCGCCCTGGTCTCCACCTTCGCGAGCGGCAATCCGGCGCGATTCCATGACCCTAGCGGCGCCGGCTATCGGTTCCTCGCCGACCAGATTCTGGCCGTCGACGGCTTCAATCCGATGACGGCGGCGCGAATGGTGGAGCCCCTGGGCGGCTGGAGGCGTTACAGCCCCGAGCTCGGCGCCTTGATGAGACAGCAGCTGCAGCGGATCGCGGAAACGCCCGGCCTGTCCAAGAACGTCCTCGAGCTGGCCGCCAAGGCTCTGGCTGACTAGCAGGCGCACAACCTAGGAATGCTGGTCATTCGGAATTCCACCAGGATAGATCGGGCTACAGAGGGGGCTTCACCGGTATGTCGAACGCGTTGAATCGAGTGCGCATATTGCTCGTGGACGACAACATCCGGACGATCGACCTGGTCAAGACCATGCTCAGGGGGTTTGGCTTCGAACGATTCACCGAAGCCACGACTCTCGCGGAGGCCAAGAAGATCCTGAAGGCCACGCCGCCGGACCTGATGCTGCTGGACTACATGATGGGGACGGAGGAGGGGGTGACCCTGGCCCGCTGGCTCCGCAACGATCCGGCGAGTCCGGCGCCGCAACTGCCGATCATCATGCTGACCGGCCACGCCGATCGGGCGCGGGTGATGGCGGCGCGCGACGCCGGCATCAACGAGATCTGTGTCAAGCCGTTCACCCCCGCCGACCTGATCAAGCGGATCCTGACCACCTTCGAGAGTCCGCGCCCCTTCGTGAACTCCGGCAGCGGCTATTTCGGCCCCGACCGGCGACGCCATGACGACCCGAGATACAAGGGTCCCGAGCGCCGCAAGCGGGTCTGATCGCGCCCACCCCCGCCGACTGTGGGTGTGACCGCATGACTCTCGTGACGGGGCGCCACCGCCCGCGTAGACTCCAGGCTTCGGGGTGACTCGGTCCAGGTTTCGAAGGAGCGGCGGGCTTTGGCCAGACGCGTGGGGGATGACGCGGCTGAAGACCCTGCGGTCGGGCGAGAGCGGGTGAAGGCTCAGCCTGGCCCCGCCTTGCCCGGGCAGGCGTTCGCCCGTGTCGCCATCCTGTCCACCCTGCTGCTGCTGGCGATCTACACCGCCTTCGCCGTGGCCCGCGTCCAGCGCGAGCCCCAGACCGCCACCCTGGCCAACGCCGCTCTGCCCGATCGCGCCGACGCCGTCGCCGCGCGGCTGGACGCCGAGGCCGCCGGCCTGAAGGGCGGTCTGCTCGCCGCCCGCGACCTGCTGGCCCGTGAGGATCAGCAGCCTGCCGACCTCGCCCAGACCGGCCTGGCCGCCACCGCCGGCGCGGCCTCAAGCCTGGCGGTCCTGGGCGACGAGGGCGTGGTCGCCTCGGCCGGCCCTGCCGACGGGATCGACTGGCAGGAGCTGACCCAGGCCGCCGAGAAGTCCGGCCGCGATCCCTGGCTGGGCGTCACCCACCAGGCCAAGCCGGCGCTCGCCGCCGCGATCCAGGCCAATTCGCCGAAGGGCCGGCGTTGGATCGTCGCCGTGGGCTCGCCGGCCCGGCTGTCGGCCTGGCTGACCAAGACCCGCGACGAGGTGGTCGCTACGCCCCAGGGCCGCGTCCTGGCGGGCAGCGGGCCCGGCGGAGTGGCCGTCGCCGACACCCTCAACGCCGCCTTCGGCGTGGCCGCAGAGGACCTCAGCCTGGATGGCGGGCTGATCCGCGGAAGACGCCCGGACGGGGCGGCCCTGGACCTCGCCGCGCGACCGGCCCTGGGCGGGGCGCTCTATGTGATCTCGGCGGCGCCGTCGGCCGACAATGAAATCCAGACCACGGCGGAACAGCTGACCTGGCTGCTGATCCCGCTCGCCGCCGCCTTCCTGCTGGGCTTGCTGCTGCTGGGCCAGAGCCGCAAGGCCGAGACCGCCACCAAGGCCTTCGTGGATTCCGAACAGCGGTTCCGCCTGGCGGTCGAGGCGGCGCGCTGCGGGATCTGGGAGTGGGACCTGAGCACCGACCAGATGTACATGTCCGACGTCACCGGCGCGATCCTGGGCTGGGGCGGCGGCGGGGTGGTGGCCGGCCAGGAGGTTCTGGACCGCGTCTCGCCCGACCATCGCGACCGGGTCCGCCAGGCCTTGGCCACGGCGGCGGCCTATGGCGGCTTCGACGTGTCGTTCCGGGTGCCGAGTACGGCGGGCGGACGGCCGATCTGGATCGACGCCCGGGGCCAGGCCTTTGGCGACGGACCCGGCCAGGGCTATAGCCGCATCATCGGCGTGGCGCTCGACGTCACCGAGGAGCGCATGGCCCAGGCCCGCGCCCAGGCCGCCGAGATCCGCCTGCGCGACGCCATCGAGAGCGTGTCGGAAGCCTTCGTCCTCTGGGACCGGGCCGGGCGCCTGTTGATGTGCAACCGCAACTATCGCAGCGTCTTCTCGCTGGAGCCGCGCCTGTTGAAGCCCGGCGCCTCCCGCGACCAGGTCAACCGCTTCGCCCAATTGGCCATCAAGCAGGAGACCCCCTCCCCCGACGGCCGCAAGGGCGTGCGGGAAGCCGAGCTCAATGACGGCCGCTGGATCCAGATCTCCGAGCGCCGCACCGCCGAGGGCGGGCTGGTGATGACGGCCGCCGACATCACCGCCATCAAGACCCAGGAAGAGGCCCGACGCCTCAATGAAGAACAGCTGCGCAAGGCGGTCACCAGCCTGGAGCGCAGCCAGGAACAGCTGTCCGAACTGGCCCGCAAATATGAGAGCGAGAAGGTCCGGGCCGAGGGCGCCAACCGCGCCAAGAGCGAGTTCCTGGCCAATATGAGCCACGAGCTGCGCACGCCGCTGAACGCCATCAACGGCTTCTCCGAGATCATGGTGGCCAGCCTGTTCGGGCCGCTGGGCGACCCCCGCTACGTCGAATACGCCCAGGACATCCACGCCTCGGGCCAGCACCTGCTGTCGGTGATCAACGACATTCTCGACATGTCCAAGATCGAGGCTGGCAAGATGACCATGCGCTACGAGATGCTGGACCTGCACGACGTGGCCGAGGACGCCGCGAGGCTGGTGCGGGCGCGGGCCGACGAGTCGGGCCTGCGGCTATCGATGGATGTAGACGGCTTGCCCGAGGTGGAGGCTGATTTCCG
>NZ_CANCLE010000082.1 GCF_947378715.1 Phenylobacterium aquaticum | reverse complement strand
TGGTGCCCCTTCATCCCGGTCGAGCACGGCGGCATGGGCCTCGGTCCCCTGGCCAACGCCCTGGTGCAGATGGAACTGGGCGAGAGCTATCTGGGCGCCCTGTCGATGAACACCCAGGGCCCCGATGACGCCACCATGATGACCCTGCTGGCCCACGGCACCCCCTACCAGAAGGAAAAGTTCCTCAAGCCGCTGCTGAACGGCGAGAAGCGCATCTGCTACTCGATGACCGAGAAGGCGGCCGGCGCCGACGCCACCGGCATGCAGACGACGGCGATCAAGGACGGCAACGAGAACTATGTCCTGAACGGCGAGAAGTGGTTCTCCTCGGCGGCCAGCGTCGCCGACATCGCGCTGGTGATGGCCAAGACCGACCCCGACGCCCCGCGCCACCAGCAGTTCTCGACCTTCATCGTCGAGCTGCCCAATCCAGGCTACCGGATCGTCCGCGACATCGGCACCATGGCGGCGGAAAGCCCTCTGTCCCACGTGCTGGGCGGCGGTCACTCGGAGATCGCTATCGAGAACCTGGTGGTGCCGGCCGAGAACCTGCTGGGCGGGGAGGGCAACGGCTTCAACATGGGCCAGCACCGCCTGGCCTATGGCCGGCTGCGGCACGGCATGCACAATGTCGCCATGGCCCAGCGGGCGCTCGACCTGGCCGCCGCCCACGTGACCAGCCGCTCGACCTTCGGCAAGCCGCTGGATGAGCGCCAGGGCGTGCAGTGGATGCTCGCCGACTGCGCCAGCGAGCTCTACATGGCCCGCCTCATGCTGCTGCACATCGCCTACAAGGCTGAGAAGGGCCTGGACCTGCGCCAGGAGAACTCCATCGCCAAGGTGTTCCTGGCCCACATGGTCCACAAGGTGGTGGACACCGCCATCCAGCTGCATGGGGCGCTGGGCTATTCCACCGACACCCCGCTGGCCCGCTGGTACACCCACATCCGTTCGCAGCGGCTGGTGGACGGACCGGACGAGGTGCACCGCTGGACGGTGGGCCGCAACGTGATCAAGGCCTTCAAGGCGCACGGCACCACGGCCTCGGCGGCCGGTGGCGACCTGATCTGACGGCGCGTCCCGCCTCGCGAGAGGCGGGACTTACCGATTCCCGAACGGCGCCTCGAGGTCGAGCTGGGGCTCGGTGAACCAGGCGGCGCCGTCCTCGGTGACGTGGAAATGATCCTCCAGCCGGATGCCGAACTGGTCGGGGATGACGATCATCGGCTCGTTGGAAAAGCACATGCCGGGCGCGAGCGGGGTCTTGTCGCCGCGCACCAGATAGGGCGCCTCGTGGATCGACAGGCCGATGCCGTGGCCGGTGCGGTGCGGCAGGCCGGGCAGGGCGTAGTCGGGGCCGAGGCCCTCGGCGGCCAGGACCGCGCGGGCCACGGCGTCGATCTCTTCGCAAGGCGCGCCGGGCTTCACGGCGGCGAAGGCGGCGGCTTGGGCGCGCTTCTCGATGTCCCAGATGCGGCGGTGCTCGGCCGTGGGCTCGCCGAAGATGTAGGTGCGGGTGATGTCGGAGTTATAGCCCTGGACCCGACATCCGGTGTCGATCAGCACCAGCTCGCCGGACTTCAGCGTCTGTTCGCCGGGCAGGCCGTGGGGATAGGCGCTGGCGACGCCGAACTGCACCGCGCAGAAGCTGGAGCCGTCGTCGGCGCCCAGCGCCCGGTGCGCCTGGTCGATGAAGCGGCGGACCTCTGCGGTGGTGATCCCTTCGCGCAGGATGGCGGCGGCGCGGCGGTGGACCTCAAGCGTCATGGCCTTGGCCTGGGCCATCAGGGCCAGCTCGGCGGCTGACTTGATCATCCGGCAGCCGTTGACCACGGGCGCCCCGTCCAGCAGGACGAGGTCTGGCGCGGCCTTGCCCAGGCCGTGGGTCACGAAGAAGGGCAGGGCGGGGTCGATGGCGACCCGGCTGGCGCCGACGTCGATCAGGGCCTGGGCGGTCAGGACGTAGGGGCTCTGATGCTCCTCCCACAGGTCGACCCCGGCGGTGATCCCGAGGCTGGCCTCCAGGGAGCCCAGCTCAAAGCGCGGGCAGATCATGCGCGGCAGGCCGTCCCGGGGCAGCAGCAGGGCGACCAGCCGCTCGGTCGCGCCCCAGCCGACGCCGGTGAAATAGCGCAGGCTGGCGCCGGCTCCTATCAACAGGGCCTCGGCGCCGATCTCGACCATCAACTCCCGGGCCCGGGCCATGCGCGCCAGCCGCTCAGCGGCGCTGATCGCCGGGGCGGGATGGGGCCAGGGGGCGAGGTCGGCCAGTTCCGCCTGGGCCGTCGATCCGCCGATACCTTGGGTCATGGCTGTTGCTCGCGCTCCGCCCCAATCTGGGGCTTTTGGATTCCGACGGTAAACTTCCCTTCAACCGTGCGTCGTCACAATCCTCCCGAGCCATCAGGTTGGGATCATGAGCGCGCCGCGCAGTCTGCCGAGCACCAATGTCACACGCGGAGACCTGGCGCGACTGTGCGTCCTGGTGCTGGACGATCACGGCCACACCGCCCGGCTGATCGCCGATGTGCTGCGCGCCGGCGGGGTGGGCGAGGTCTATGTGCAGACCGACGCCGAGGCCGCGCTGCACACGCTGCACGCGCGCAATCCAGACATCATCTTCGCCGACCGCTGCATGCCCGACATGGACGGCCTGACCTTCACCCGCACAGTGCGCCATGCGGCGTTGCGGCCCGACCCCTTCATCCCCAATCCCCAGGTCCCGGTGGTGATGGTCAGCGCCAACGCCGCCATGCTGGACGTCGAGCTGGCGCGGCTGGCCGGGGTCAATGAGTTCGTGCTCAAGCCCTTCACTCCGGCCTCCCTTTTGTCGCGCATCCAGCTGGTGCTGCGCCGGCCCCGGCCCTTCGTGGTCAGCGAGGCCTATGTCGGCCCCGATCGCCGCCGCAAGGCCGAGGTCGACTATTCCGGACCCATGCGTCGCCGCCAGGATCCGGTCGAGGTCTCCGACGCCAAGGAGCGCAACCTCACCCGCCAGACCATCGCCGTGGAGCTGAACGCCCTGCGCCGGATGATCCGCGCCCGGCACGGCCTGGACCGCGCCATGCTGCAGATGACCTATCGGGTCATGCAGCACACCCGCTTCCGCGCCCTGCAGGTGCGCGACCGCACCATCGAGCGGACCACCAATTCCCTCTTGGGCTATATCGACGCCATGGGCGGGCCCCAGGCCTGCGACGCCGAGATCGTCGAGGTTCACATCGACGCGATCCTGACCCTGATGGGGGTGGACGAGGCCGACGTGGCCCAGGCCGAGCGGATCAACCGCAATCTGGAACTGACCGTCGAGTACAAGGCCAAGGAGCGATTGGCCGTCGCGGTCTGACGCTGGCCGCCCTATATGGGCGGACATGGCCGAAGCCTTCAACGACATCACCCTGCCCGGCGACAAGGCCGCGCGCTATGCCGCCGTCGCCGAGGAGATCGCCTCGGTCCTGGCCGGCGAACCCAATCTGACCGCCCGCATGGCGACGGTGGCCTCGATGCTGGCCGCCAGCTTCAGCAGCTACTTCTGGACCGGATTCTATGTGGTCGATCCGGCCAAGGGCGACGAGCTGGTGGTCGGACCCTATCAGGGCACGCTGGGCTGTCTGCGCATCGCCTTCGGGCGCGGGGTCTGCGGCACGGCGGCGGCGACGCAGATGACCCAGGTCGTCAAGGACGTCCACGTGCTCGAGAACCACATCGCCTGCGACAGCCGTTCAGCCAGTGAGATCGTCGTGCCGGTGTTCGACGCGAGCGGCGATCTGATCGCGGTGTTCGACGTGGACTCCACCGAGCTGGCGGCCTTCGACGCGGTGGATCAGCAATGGCTGGAACAGATCCTGGCTGCGACCTTCGGCTGACCCAGTCCATTCTTCCCTAACCGGCGGGCGCTAGGGTCGCGGCATGACCCAGCCGCGCGTCAGCCTGATCATCCCCACCCAGCGGCGGCTGGACGGTCTTGCGACCGCCGCGCGCTCGACTTTTCGGCAGGTTGGCGTCGATCCGGCCGGGCTGGAGCTGGTGGTGGTCGACAATGACCAGGCGCCGTCGGCCCAGGCGACCGTCGCGGCGCTCGCCGCCGAGGCGCCGTTCCCGGTGATCTATGTGCATGAGCCCGAGCCCGGCGTCGCCAATGCGCGCAACGCCGCCATGGCCCGGGCGAGCGGCGAGTTCATCGCCTTTCTCGACGACGACGAGGAGGCGCCGGCGGGCTGGCTCTGCGCCCTCCTGGCCGCCCAGGCGCGGTTCGAAGCCGACGTGGTGTTCGGGCCGGTGCGGGGCCGCGCCCCGGCCGAGGTCACCCGCCACCGCGCCTATCTGGAATGGTTTTTTTCCAGGGAAGGTCCGGCCGAGGCCGGTCTCCTCGACCACTATTATGGCTGCGGCGACAGCCTGCTGAAACGCGCCAGCCTGCCCGATCCGACCCGGCCGTTCTCGGCGATCCGCAACCATATCGGCGGCGAAGACGACCTGCTGTTCGGGGTGATGCAGAGAGCCGGCGCCAGGTTCGCCTGGGCGCCGGAGGCCTGGGTCTGGGAAGACCCCGTGCGCTCCCGCCTGACGCTCGACTACACGATCGCCCGCGCCTTCGCCTATGGCCAGGGCCCCAGCTCGGCCTGCGCCATCCAGGACCCGCCGGACCGACTGGGCATCGCCCGCTGGATGGTGATCGGCGTGGGCCAGGCGGTGGTCTATGGGCTGATCGCCGGGTTGCAGCGCCTGACCGGCTCGTCGCGCTACGCCTTCACCCTGGACAAGGCCGCGCGGGGTTTGGGCAAGACCCTCTGGTGGGGCCCGTTCAAGATCGCGTTCTATGGGTTGAGGGCTGGGGCTTAAGCGCCCTCTTGAACCCTCGCCCCGCTTTGCGGGGAGAGGGCAGGGTGAGGGGCGCGCCGCGAGGCGGCGCGTCTTTCGGCGGCGGGCGTGGGGCTGCGAGTCAGCAAGACCCCTCACCCAACCCTCTCCCCGCGGAGCGGGGCGAGGGCTATTTTCTCGCCTCCACACCACGCTTTCGTGAGCCCGGTTGGCTTCCGTGACGGCGCCTGCGATAGAGAAATCCGCGACGCGCAAGATGACGCGCAAGAACCTATGGGAGCGGAACAATGGCGGAAGCCTATATCGTCGCGGCGACGCGCACGGCGGGTGGTCGTAAGGGCGGCAAGCTGAAGGATTGGCATCCGGCCGACCTCGCCGGCGCCGTGTTGAACAACCTCATCGATCGCACCGGCATTGATCCGGCCGCCGTCGAGGACGTGGTCCTGGGCTGCGTCGGTCAGGTCGGCGAACAGGCCGTCAATATCGCCCGCAACGCCGTGCTGGCCTCCCGGCTGCCGGAAAGCGTGCCGGCCACCAGCGTCGACCGCCAGTGCGGCTCCTCGCAACAGGCTCTGCACTTCGCCGCCCAGGCGGTGATGGCCGGCTCCATGGACATCGTCATCGCCTCCGGCGTCGAGAGCATGACCCGCGTGCCCATGGGCCTCGCCGCCGTGCTGCCGGCCCAGAACGGCTTTGGCAACTACAAGAGCCCGCGCATGGAAGAGCGCTATCCGAACATCCAGTTCAGCCAGTTCATCGGCGCTGAAATGGTCGGCGAGAAGTACGGCCTGACCAAGGACGAGCTCGACGAGTTCTCCTTCCAGAGCCACCAGCGCGCCATCGCCGCCACCCAGGCCGGCAAGTTCAAGAACGAGATCGTCGCGGTCGAGATCACCGACGCCGAGGGCAACAAGACCCTGCACAGCGTCGACGAGGGCATCCGCTTCGACTCCAGCCTCGACGGCATCAAGGCCGTGAAGCTGCTGCGCGAGAACGGCCGTCTGACCGCCGCCTCCTCCAGCCAGATCTGCGACGGCGCCTCGGGCGTGATGATCGTCTCGGAAAAGGCGCTGAAGGAGCACAACCTGACGCCGCTCGGCCGCATCCATCACCTGTCGATCATGGGTCATGACCCGGTGATCATGCTGGAAGCCCCGATCCCGGCCACCGAGCGCGCGCTCAAGAAGGCCGGCATGAAGGTCAGCGACATCGACGCGTTCGAAGTCAATGAAGCCTTCGCCTCGGTCCCGGTCGCCTACATCAAGCACCTGGGCGTCGACCCGGCCAACATCAACGTCAATGGCGGCGCCATCGCGCTGGGCCACCCGCTCGGCGCCTCGGGCACCAAGCTGATGGCCACCCTGCTGAACGTGCTGGAAGGCAAGGGCGGCAAGTACGGCCTGCAGACCATGTGCGAAGGCGGCGGCATGGCCAATGTGACCATCGTCGAGCGTCTGTAAGACGAAGATGACCGCGCGCGTCGTCGCCATCACCGGCGCGCATGGCGCGCTCGGCTCCGTGGTCGCCAAGGCGGCGGCGGAGCAGGGCGCGCGGGTCGCCCTGATCGACCATGGTCAGCATCCTCCCCCGGGCCTCGTCGAGGCCTGCGGGGCGGAGGCCCTGACCCTCGGCGGAGTAGACCTGACCGATGCGGCGGCGGCCGGCGCGGCGATCGACGCCGTGGTCGCCCGGTTCGGCGGCCTGGACGTGCTGATCAATATCGCCGGCGGCTTCACCTGGCAGACCCTGGCCGACAGCGGGGCCGACAGCTGGACGGCGATGTTCCGGATCAATCTGCTGACCGCGACCAACGCCAGCCGCGCCGCCATGCCGCATCTGAAGGCCAGCGGCGCCGGGCGGATCGTCAATATCGGCGCCAATGGCGCGGTGAAGGCCGCTGCCGGCATGGGGCCCTACGCCGCGGCCAAGGCCGGCGTCCACAGGCTGACCGAGAGCCTGGCCGAGGAGCTGAAGGGCGACGGCGTCACCGTCAACGCCGTGCTGCCCTCGATCATCGACACCCCGGTCAATCGGCTCGACATGCCGGACGCCGATTTCGCGACCTGGGTCTCGCCCGTCGAACTGGCCGCCGTGATCCTGTTCCTGGCCTCGCCCCAGGCCAGCGCTGTCACCGGCGCCCTGATCCCGGTCATCGGCCGGGTCTAGCCTCCCGTCGCAAAACCGCTACAACCCATCCAGCCGCGTGATTTAGCGCGGCCGTCAGTTCCTGATTTTTCCAGTCGACGTTTGTCTTTCTGAATTTCAGCCGCCGTCAGGCGGCGTGGCGATCCCGGTATTGCCCTGGGGCGTCGGATAGGGGCGGGGGCCTCGTGATGCGTGTGAAAAGCCTGTTGGCTGCGGCGGTCGCGTCCGCCTTGGCGACCTTGACCCTTGCGACCTTGACCTTCGCGACCGGCGCCTGGGCGGCCGATCCGTCGACGGGCGCGATCTCCTATCCGCCGTCCTTCTTCGCCGAGGTCGGGCCGACCACGGCCCTGGACATGGTCATGCGCCTGCCCGGCTTCACCTTCGACAAGGGGGTGGTGGTGCGCGGGCTGGAGGGCTCCGGCGGCAATGTGCTGGTCGACAGCGCAGCGCCCGTGGCCAAGAACGACACGCTCGACGAGATCCTCAAGCGCATCCCTGCTGGGTCTGTCGCCCGCATCGACGTGATCCGTGGCGGCGCGCCGGGCATCGACATGCAGGGCCGCACCGTGGTGGCCAATGTGGTGCGCAAGCAGACGGCGGGGTTCCACGGGGCGGTCAGCGCCACGACCCAGCTGCTGTCCGACCACAGGGTGCTGGACGGCGCCCGCGCCGAGGGGCAGTGGCGCTGGAATGGCAAGCTGGCCGAACTGTCGATGGTGCTGGGCAAGGGGCCGGATGATCAGCTCGGCGACGGCCCCCGGGTGCGCACCGCCGCCGACGGCAAGGTGCTGATCCGATCGAATGTCGATGCGGATGCCGGGGGGCTGCGCAAGTGGCTGATCGGCGCCTATGAAACCCCGTTCCAGGGCGGACGGCTGCGGCTGAATGGGGCCTATATGGCCAATCCCTATAGCGCCGAGATCATGGACCGGCTCAGCCTGCCAGGCGGGCGGGAATATGAATACGACACCCAGGACCGGCTGCAGGCCGAGCTGGGCGCCCGCTGGGCCCGGGGCTTCGGCCCGACCTCGCTGGAGCTGGTGATGTTCCAGCAGTGGAACAACAACGACACCAAGGCGCGGTTCACCTCCGCCGCCGTCGATCGTGACTTCGAGCTCGACAAGAAGGTCACCGAAAGCGTCGGCCGGGCCAATCTGCGCCGGCGGATGTCTGATCACCTGACCCTGGAGGCCTATGCCGAGGGGGCGCTGAACAGCCTCGATAGCCAGACCCGCTTCCTCCAGAACCGGGTCAATGTCCGTCTCCCCGCCGCCAATGTGCGGGTTGAGGAAAAGCGCGCCGAGGTCTCGGCTGCGGCGATCTGGCGGCCGACCGCGACTCTGACCGCCGAGGCCGGGATCAAGGAAGAGACGTCGACCATCACCTCGACCGGCGACGTGGCTTTGGAGAAGTCGCTGAGCTTCACCAAGCCCCGCGCCACCCTGACCTGGGCGCCTGATCCCTCCGACCAGGTGCGGATGCGCGTGGAGCGGGAGGTCAGCCAGCTGAACTTCGATGACTTCATCGCCTCGTCCTCGCTGGTGAACACCGGGGCGGTGCTGGCCGGCAATCCCGATCTCTCGCCCCAGCAGGCCTGGGTCGCGGAGGCGGCCTATGAGCGAAGGTTCTGGAAGAGCGGCGCCGTCGTCCTGACCGCGCGCCATTCCGAATTGACCGACGTCATCGACCGCGCGCCGGTCTATGGGCCGGGCGGCGTGGCTGCGGCGGACGCGCCCGGCAATATCGGTGACGGGCGCAAGGACGAGCTGATCCTCAATGTCGCCGTGCCGCTTGAGCGGATGGGCCTGACCTCGGCCCAGTTCAAGGCCCAGGGAACCTGGCGCTGGTCGCAGGTGACCGATCCGGTGACCGGACGCGAGCGCGAGATCTCCAACCTGCACCCCCTCGACTGGGAGGCGCACTACACCCAGGACCTGCCGGCCCTGAAGGCCAATTGGGGCGTCGACGTGATGTCGGCCTATAGCGAGCGCGCCTTCCGGCTGAGCGAGATCGAGACCAAGAAGGTCGACACCTGGCTGCTGGTCTTCGTGGAGGCCAAGCCGCGCCCCGATCTGATCCTGCGGGTGGAGTTCCAGAACCTGACCTCGCGCGACGTCAATCGCATCCGCGAGGTCTATGCCGGCTCGCGCCGCACCGCGCCGCTGGCCTATGTGGATGGCCGCAATCTGGAATACGGCCAGTCGCTGCTGATCCGGATCCGCAAGATCCTCTAGCGGGTCGGGGCCACCCGCCAAACCGTGTTCCCGGCGTCGTCCGCGACCAACAGGCCGCCGCGTCCGTCCACCGTCACGCCGACGGGCCGGCCCTGAGCCTGGCCCTTGGCGTTCAGGAACCCGCTGAGGAATTCCTCGGGCGGCCCGGCGGGCTTGCCGGCGGCGAAGGGAATGAACACCACGCGATAGCCGCTGAGCGGCCGGCGGTTCCAAGAGCCGTGCTGGCCGATGAACACGCCGCCGCGATAGTGGGCCGGGAAGGCCTCGGCCTTGTAGAAGGCCAGGCCCAGGGAGGCGGTGTGGGCCCCCAGGGCATAGTCGGGGGCGATCGCCTTGGCGACCATGTCCGGCCGGGGCGGCTGGACCCGAACATCGACGTGGGCGCCGTAATAGCTATAGGGCCAGCCATAGAAGGCGCCGTCCTTTAGACCGGTCATATAGTCGGGGACCAGGTCGTGGCCGATCTCGTCACGCTCATTGACCGCCGTCCAGAGCACGCCGGTCGTGGGTTCGAAATCCAGGCCGTTGGCGTTGCGCAGGCCGGTGGCGTAGGGGCGCGAGGGGCCGGCGGGCAGGGTGAATTCGGTGACCTGGGCCCGCCCGGCCTCGGCGGCCAGGCCGTTCTCGCCGACATTGGAGTTGGAGCCGATGGTGGCGTAGAGCTTGGTCCCGTCAGGACTGGCGATGATGTTCTTGGTCCAATGGTGATTGATCGGCCCACCGGGCAGGTCGAACACCTTGACCGCCGCGCCGGTCGCGACCGTGTCGCCGGGCGCATAGGGCAGGGCGACGATGGCGTCGTCGTCGGCGACATAGAGGCGGGACCCGATCAGGGCCATGCCGAACGGGCGCTGCAGGCCCTTGGCGAACACGCTGCGGAACTCGGCGACGCCATCGCCGTCCGCGTCGCGCAGCAGGACGATCTGATTGGGACTCTGCTCCAGGGCGCCGGCGGCCTTCTGCACCCACTGGGCGATGCGGTCCTTGAGGTCCTTGGGCTTGGCCGCCTCGGACGCGGACTCGGCCGCCAGGATGTCGCCATTGGGCAGGACATAGAGCCAGCGGGGATGGTCAAGGCCGGCCGCGAACCGCGTGACCTTGAAGCCGGCCGGGGCGATGGGCTGTGTGCTGGCGGTCCAGCCGATGGCCTTGGCGATATTCACCGTGGGCAGCACGCCCTTGCTGGGCGCGGGCAATTCCGGCCTCGGCCCGAACCCGGCGAATGGCGAGGTGGAGCCCTGGCTGCAGGCCGAGAGCGTGAGGGCGGTCAGGCTGACCGCGATGAACTGGCTCCGCATGGGGCCTCCCTGGACGTTTGTTCGCGGCTTATAACGCGCGAACCGCCCGGACGCCTCGCACTGTTCAGGCCGCCTTTGGCGCGCCCTTGCGGCTCTGGGCGGCGGAGGTGTTCGGCCACAGTTCGATGAGCGTCCCGCTCGGTGCGCGGCCGCGCTTGAGGATCTCGCGCGCCTTGAGGCAGGAGATCACCGGATAGAGGCCGGCCATCAGGGCGATCAGGAAGCCCAGTTCGCCCTCCTTGCGCCCCTCGCGGCCCCAATAGCACTTGAAGAACCGGCGGAAGCCGCGGAACACATTGTCCCACAGGCCGGGCATATCGCCGATGTCGGCGAGGTCCTGGGCGCGCAGGTCGGTGTAGCGGTTGAGGCGCGCGACCATGTCGGCGATGTCGTCGTCAACGACATGGATGATCGGACGGGTCAGCACACCGGCCAGCGGTCCGTCGAAGGTCACGCCAGGATGAACCCGCTGTTCCTTCCAATGCTTGGAGCCGCGCCGATAGAGCCGGCCGACCAGCGAGGTGCCGAACGAGCCGCCCCAGCCCCGGCGGACCAGGGTGTCGCCCACATAGTTGTCGACGGGAATCTGGAAGTAGTCGCCCGCGGGGGCGGTGTGGATCGCGATGCGGATCTCCGAGGCGAGCGTCTCCCCCACCAGCTCGTCAGCGTCGATCTCGATGATCCAGTCGCCCCCGCAGGCCTCGACGCCGGCGGCCTTGCGCGGCCCCTCCAACGGGAAACTTCCGGAGACCAGCTTGGCCCCAAAGCGCAGAGCGATGGCTTCGGTTCCGTCGGTGCAGCGGTCCGCCACCACCACGACCTCATCGCAGAACGACAGACGCGCCAGGCAATCGGCCAGGCGGGCCTCTTCGTTACGCACGCAAACCAGACCCGACAGCCTGACCACTCTGACCATCCCGTTCACCATCCGCGCGACCTTCGCGCGGCGTCACAAAAGATTGACGCTGCCGATGGGAACCAACCTCAGGTCGGCGAAATCAAAAATCCCGCGTGAGGACCAGGCTGATGGTGCGCGGCCGCTGCGGGGTGACCTGGCGCACCTGGCCGAAGCTGAAGGGGTTTCCATAGGCGAAGGTGTCGCCCTGGGTGTTGCCGGGGTTCTCCACGAACGCGGCGAGCCGCCAGCGGTCCGCCTTGACCTGAGCCGAGAGCCGGCCGGTGAAATAGCCCCCCATCTCCGGCGAGAGCGCGGGATCGAAGGTCAGGCGCGAGCGGCCGACATAGGCCGTCTGGCCAGTGAGGATCAGGGTCAGTCCTGGTCGCAGCGGGCGACTATAGGCGACGAGCGCGCCGAAGGACGTGTCGGGCACGCCGGGCAGATGGCTCTGCACCCGGCTGGCGAACGCCGGATCGACCCTGGTGATCTTCGGTTGGTCGAGCAGCAGGTTGGTCTGGAAGGACCAATTGGCGCTCGGCCGCCAGGTGGCCTCCAGTTCCAGCCCGACATTGCGCCCGTCCCCGACATTGGCGGTGTAGGGCAGGCCGGAGGCGAAGAACTGGTCGGTCTGGATGTCGCGCCACAGCTCGTAGAAGACCGTCGACTTCAGGTCGAGCCGATCGTCGAGAAGGCTGGCCTTGGCGCCGATCTCGAGATTGCGCAGGTGATCCGGTCGGAATGTCCGGCGCGCGGCTGTGGGTGTGGAAAGCCCGCCAGAATTGAACCCGCCGGCGCGGTAGCCCTGGCTCGCCAGGCCATAGATCATCACCCCGTTCTCGAAGACATACTGCAAGGACAGCTTCGGCGACCAGTTGTCGAAGACCGCCTTGCGGTTGAAGGCGCGGCTTGTGCCCCCGCCCGTGACGGTGACGTGGGATGTCGTGTTGAGCCGGGTTTCCGATTCCCGGCCGCCCAAGGCCACGGTCCAGCCCTGGCCGAACGCCAGGGACATCTCCCCATAGAGCGCCACCTCGCCCAGGCGATCGGTGCGCACGTCGTCATAGACATTGCGGAAGGTCTTCCCGGTCGCGTTCACCTTCAGCTGGGACGGCGAGTCCTCGCGACTGGACACGCCGTAAAGACCGACCAGCCACTTGAACGGCCCGTCGCGCTCCGAGGTCAGGACGGTGTCCTGGACCAGCATGCCGATGTGGGTGCGCTCTTCATAGATGCCCAGGTCGGCGATCGGATCGTCGAACAGGGACAGGGCGGCGGAGGCGTCATACTTGCTTGAGAAGGCGTGGCGGACATAGGCGGTCGAGGACTTGAGGCCGCCCCAGGGGGTCGGCCCTTCCAGGGCGATGACCGCCTGGGAGAAGTCGTTGTTGTGGCTCTCGCGCACGCGGTTGGCGCGGCGCAGTCCGCTGGTCCCGGTGACATACTGGGTGTCCTTGGAATCCAGCTGCTGGACGGCCGTGCTGAGGGTGAGGGTCCAGTCACCGGCCAGGCGGGTCTTGAGCGCCGCCCGTCCGCCCTGGCGCGTGGTCTGGTCGACATTGGACAGGCGCAGATTGACGTCGTCGAGATAGCCGCCCTCAAGGTCGTAATAGCCGACAACCCGCAGGGCCGCGCGGCCATCCACAAGGGGCAGATTGACCATGGCGTCGACCTGCTGGCTGGGCGATCCCGACTGGGTCCAGGCGGCCAGGCCGCGCAGGCTGGCCTGGAGTTGGTCCAGCTCAGGCTTGCGGGTGACGATCCGGTAGACGCCACTGATCGAGCCCGCCCCATAGAGGGCGCCCTGGGGCCCGCGCACCACCTCGATGGAGGCGACATCGGTCAGCCGCAGATCGGGGTCGGGGGCGTTGTAGGTGATCGGGGTGTCGTCGAGAAAGGTGCCGACGGTCGAGCGGGTGCGGCCGGTGAAGGCGCCGTCCGACAAGCCGCGCAGCATGATCTTGTCGCGACCCGCGCCGAGATTGGTGATGGTCATGCCGGCGGTCAGCCGCACCACGCCGGTGGCGTCCGTCACCCCGGTCATCGACAATTCGTCGGCGCTGACCGCGCTGATCGAGGCCGGCAGGCGGCTGGCGATCTCGACGCGCTTGGTGGCGGTGACCAGCAGTTCAGAGACCAATGGGGTGGGCGACAAGACCGGCGCGGTGGGCGAGCTGCGTCGCGCCGAGGGCCTGGGCCGCCGGGCGGAGATTCGGACCGTGCGGCTGTCCAGAATGTCGAAGGCGCAGGCGCCGGCGGTGAGCCTGTCGAGCGCCTCGCTCAGGGTGAAACGCCCGTTGAGACCCGCCGTACGCCCTGAGCAGGCGCTGACGCCGCCGATCGAGACATTGGCCTGCAGGGCCAGATCGATCAGAGCTTCCGACGTGGCCTGGGCGGGGATCGCCAGGGCGTAGCGGGGCGTCGCCGCCTGCGCCCGTCCGCCCAGCAGGACGCACGCGACGGCGCAGGCCGTCGCGCCAGCGGTCAGGGCGCGATGTCGAACGGAACGAACGGCCTTATCCCAGACTGTGAGCGAGCTACTTGGCGCGCAGGAGTAGGCCGTCCGGGGTTTCAGTGGAAGTCACAGGTGCGATCAAAGTCAGGGTGCGCACCATATCGGGGCCTTCAGACGCCGCCAGCACACCCGAAAAGGCGAGTTCGGCGGTTCGGGCGTCGGCCAGGCGGACCGGACGCGGCACATACTGGTTCAGATCGGCGACCACATTGGCCAGGGGCTCGCCGCGATAGACGAACTTACCGGACCGCCAGCTCATGGCCGCTTCGGGAGAGCCCAGGCCCACGCGCGCCTCGGCCTCACCTTCGCGATGGTCCAGCCGCTGGCCCACGGTCAGGCGATAGCCACGCCCAGGCGCGTCGCCGGTGGGCCGCACCTCGACCACGCCCCGGGCCACCACCACGGACTGGCGGCCGTCGCGGTGACGAACGTCGAACTGGGTGCCGACCACGCGAACGGTGCGGTCGCCAGCGGTGATCAGGAAGGGCCGCTTCGCGTCCTTGGCGACATCGAACACCGCCTCGGCGTCGGCCATCTCGACCCGGCGCTCGTGGGTCCCCAGATGGACGGTCAGTCGCGAGCCGGCATTGAGGTCGATGCGGGTGCCGTCGGCCAGAACCACGGTCTTCCGTTCGCCCTTGGCGGTCTGATAGGTCGTGGTCGGCGCGGTGAGATCCTGCCAGGGGACGGCCACGGCGGCGACCAGGCCAGCCGCGGCGAGCCCGCCCGCCATCACCATCCAATTCCGCGACGCTGCGGGTCGTGACGGAGCGGCGTTGAGGGCTTGGGCGAGGTCCGGGGCGTGGGCTTCCAGCTCTGACCACAGGGCCAGGGCGTCGTCATAGGCCTGCTTGTGACTGGGCGCAGCCTCAAGCCAGGCGTCGAAGGCCAGCCAGTCGGCCTCGCCGACGTCAGGACGCTCCAGGCGGGCGAGCCATTGCGTCGCCACGTCCCGGTCCGCGTCCTGGTCCTGATCAGACTTCTGATTCATGCAACGTGGCCCATCGGGCGGTTATGGCCACCCTGATCTGTTGACGTCGCCGAACCTCGACGCCCCCCGCTCTGGTTGCAGATTTTTCCGACAAAATCGATCGGCGACATCAGCTCAACCTCGACAGGAGCGCCTTCAGGGCGCCGCTCACGTGCTTCTCCACCGCGCTGACGGAAATTCCCATGGCCCGCGCGGTTTCAAGGTGGCTCAGCCCTTCCAACTTGTGAAGCTGAAAGGCGCGTCGCATCCGCGGCGGCAGGCTTTCCAGTTCGCGCAGGAGCAGGGCCAGCCGTTGGCGCGCCGCGAGCGCCTCATCCGCTGGCGGCTCGTCCTGGATTTCTTCGTCGCCGAGCTGGGTCGTGGCCGATCGCCGCCAGGCGCTGTCGCGGACCACGGTCCGGCGTTCCTGTCGCAGGCGATCCAGCATGAGGTTCGAGCCCATGCGGTAGAGCAGGGCCGTGGGGTTCTGGATGACCTCGGCGACCGGCAGGGCGGCGACCTTCAGATAGAGGTCCTGGGCGAGATCCTCGGCGGCCGTCGCCGAGCCCAGGCGGGCGGCGAAGAACCGCACCAGATTGGCGCGCTTTTCCAAGTAGTGGCGCATCAGGTCGGAGTTCGACTCCGCCGCGCGGTCCTGTGGTTCGCCAGCCAGCTTGGGCCCCATGCGGTTCACGCCTGATTGCGCTTCGACGAACCTAGTCCGACCCCAGGTCGTACTCAAGGCGACGTCGCATGGCGCGGGATCGGGCGGGGCGGGCCTGAGACCTGGGGGAGAGGCGCGTCGGCGGCGTCAAATGCTCGGGCGAGGTCCGTCCGTGGGCGGGAAGATGTCCTGGTTGCTGCTGAGGTTGGAGTTGCGCCGCTGGCGCGCGGCGGGGCGAAAGCCGGTGTTGTGGTGGCGTGACGACGACGCCCGCGCGCCCTCCGCTGAACTGGACCGCCTGCTGGACCTGGCCGCCCGCCACGCCACCCCCCTGACCCTGGCGGTGATTCCCGACGGCGATATCACCGCCCTGGCGGCGCGACTGGGGGACACGGGCCAGGTCTGTGTCGCCCAGCACGGGATCGACCATCAGAATCGGCGCACCGGCCCGGCTGCGGGAGAGTTTCCTCCGGAATGGCGGCGTATCCGGGTGGCCACCCAATTGCGCGCCGGCTGGGCCCGCCTGGCCCAGGCGCCGCAGGCGGCGCGGATCTTCGTGCCGCCCTGGAACGACATCCATCCTGAACTGGCCTGCGCGCTGGAGGACTGCGGCTATAGGGGCTGGTCGGCCTGGGGGGAAATGGCCTCGCCCGGCCAGGCGCCGCGCGTCGACGCCCATCTGGATCTCATGCGCTGGCGGGGCGGGGCGCGGTTTCGAGGCGAGGGCCGATTCCTCTCTGACCTGACGGCCCAACTGGCGTCGCGGCGGCGATCGGGCGCCTGGTCGGCCCCCATCGGTCTCCTGACCCACCATCTGGTCCACGACGCCCGCGCCTGGAGCTTCCTTGAAACCTTCCTGGGCTGGTCCAGGGGCCAGGGAGGGATGACCTGGAACGCCCTGCCAGACCTGCTGGCCGCCGCCGGACATTGACCGGTTGGCCCAGAGGGCTGAAGTTCCTCCCACAGGCCGCGACCAAGCGAGCCGTCGAGATCGGGGGAGTGAGACATGGGCGTTGAACTGACGATGCTGGCCTATTCGGCAGCCCTGCTGTTCGTCCTGGTGGTGCTTCAGGCGGTGGTGGGCATCCGCGCCCAGGGGCTGGTTCCCCTGGCCAACGCCCGCGACGACCTGCCCCCGCCCGGCGTGTTGCAAGCCCGGGTGAAGCGAGTGGTGGACAATCACCGTGAGGGCCTGACGATCATGGCGCCGCTGCTGCTGATCGCCGTGGTCGCGCAGTCGACCAACGCCACGACGGCGCTCGGCGCCCAGCTGTTCTTCTACAGCCGGGTGGTCCACGCTGGGCTCTATCTGTTCGGCGTGCCCATGGTGCGGCCGCTGGCCTGGGCTGTCGGTGTCACCGGCACGGTGATGGTGTTTGCGGTCCTGATGGGCTGGGCCTGAACGGTCCGCTCAATAGGACCTAGGCAGGCCGAGCACATGCTCGGCGACATAGGCCAGGATGAGGTTGGTGGAGATGGGGGCGACCTGGTAGAGCCGGGTCTCTCTGAACTTGCGCTCGACGTCATATTCCTCGGCGAAGCCGAAGCCGCCGTGGGTCTGGATGCACATGTC
>NZ_CANCLE010000081.1 GCF_947378715.1 Phenylobacterium aquaticum | reverse complement strand
CCAGTGGCCTTGCCGGCCGCGTCTCCGTCGCGCCGGAACGCTTGGCGACCCATCTCGGCCTGGCCTTCATCCTGCTGGCGGCCCTGGTCTGGACGGCGCTGGACGCCTGGGCCGGCGCGCCGCGGGTCAAGGCCCAGACCCCCTGGATCAGCTATGCCTTCGGCCTGATGGGATTGATTTTCCTCCAGATCCTGCTTGGCGCCCTGGTGGCCGGCAATGACGCCGGGCTGGTCTATAACGACTGGCCGATGATGAACGGGGCGCTGTTCCCCAAGGACTATGCCGGGACGAGCCTCTGGGCGACCCTGGCCCACAGCCAGGCTGCGGTTCAACTGCATCATCGCCTGACCGCCTATCTGCTGCTGGGCGTGGCGATCTTCGTGGCCGTGGCCGCCCGCCGCGCCCGCGAACTGGCGCCAGAGGCCAAGACCCTCGCGGTCCTGGTGGCCGGCGCGGTGGGGCTTCAGGCCTGTCTGGGCGTGGCCACCCTCATGACCCACGTGCCGATCGCGCTCGGCATGGCGCACCAGGTGATGGCCGCCCTGGTCCTGGCGCTCGCCGCCACCTTCACCTGGCGCGTCCGCCGGCTCTGACGCGACGCGGTATCATATTACCTATCACCGGAAATCGTTGCGGTGTAAGGGTTTGCGAGATTTCCGCGCATCTGTCGATTGACACCCGCTTTGTGGTGTCGTATCCGCCGCGCCTCTGATCACGGGGACCTCCCGTGAATACAACCTACGGACCCGTTCCCATGCAGAAGACGACGGCTTCCCTGAAGCCCGCCGACGTCGAGAAGAAGTGGATCGTGATCGACGCTGAGAACGCCGTTGTCGGCCGTCTCGCCTCGTTCATCGCCATGCGCCTTCGCGGCAAGCACCGCCCTGACTACACCCCGAACGTCGATTGCGGCGACTTCGTCGTCGTCGTCAACGCGCACAAGGTGAAGTTCACCGGCAAGAAGCTGACCGACAAGATCTATTACTGGCACACCGGTCACCCGGGCGGCGTCAAGGAACGCACCGCCGGGAAGATCCTGGACGGCAAGTATCCGGAACGCGTGCTGGAAAAGGCCGTGGAACGCATGCTGCCGAAGGAAAGCCCGCTGGCCCGCAAGCAGCTGACGCACCTGCGCATCTATAACAGCGCCGAGCATCCGCATGAGGCCCAGAGCCCCGAGAGCATCGCCTTCTCGGCCCTGAACACCAAGAACGTGCGGAGCAAGTAAGCCAGATGTCCGAATCTCAAGGCTTCGAGGCCCTGCAAAGCCTCTCGTCGAACCCGCAACCCGATGCGGCGTCGCGCGAACCCAAGATCGACGCCCAAGGCCGCGCCTATGCGACCGGCAAGCGCAAGAACGCGATCGCCAAGGTCTGGATCAAGCCCGGCAAGGGCAAGATCACGATCAATGGTCGCGACCAGGAAGTCTATTTCGCCCGCCCCGTGCTGCGCATGATGATCGCCCAGCCCCTGGAGGTCACCGACCGCCTGGGTCAGTTCGACGTCACCGTCTCGGTCGAGGGCTCCGGCCTGTCCGGCCAGGCCGGCGCGATCCGTCACGGCCTGTCCAAGGCCCTGACCTATTATGAGCCGGGCCTGCGCCCGGTGCTGAAGCCGCACGGCTTCCTGACCCGCGACAGCCGCGTGGTCGAGCGGAAGAAGTACGGCAAGGCGAAGGCTCGACGCAGCTTCCAGTTCTCGAAGCGCTAAACCGCGCGCGACAACTCGCGTTTGGACGGGGCGCTTCGGGAAACCGAGGCGCCCTTTCTGCTATCTGGCATCTGCTTTTCGTTCCGGGATCCGCACCATGACCCACAGCGTTTTCATCGACGGCGAGGCCGGCACCACGGGCCTGCAGATCCGCCAGCGCCTGGAGGGTCGGTCGGACCTGAAGATCGTCTCCATCGATCCGGCCCGGCGCAAGGACGCCGCCGCCCGCGCCGAGCTGCTGAACGGCGCCGACGCGGTGATCCTGTGCCTGCCCGACGATGCGGCCAAGGAGGCGGTCGGCCTGATCACCTCGAACACGGTCAAGGTTATCGACGCCTCTTCCGCGCACCGTACGGCGGCGGGCTGGGCCTATGGCTTCGCCGAGATGGACCGCGACCAGCGGGCGGCCATCCGCAAAGCGCGGCTGGTCAGCAATCCCGGCTGCTGGGCCACCGGCTTCACCGCCCTTATGCGGCCCCTGACCGAGGAAGACCTGGTCCCTGCAGACTGGCCGATCACAGTCCACGGCGTCTCCGGCTATTCCGGCGGCGGCAAGGGGCTGATCGAGGAATTCGAAGGTCAAGCCGCGCCCGCCGGCACTGACGACGCCTATCGCCCCTATGGGGTGAACCTGCAGCACAAGCACCTGCCGGAGATGAGGGTGTTTGGCGGCTTCGACCATCCGCCGCTGTTCTCGCCCTCGGTCGGGCGCTTCGCCCAGGGAATGATCGTCGAGGTCCCCCTGCCGCTCTGGGCCCTGCCGGGCAAGCCGAAGTCAGCCGACCTGCGCGAGGCCCTGGCCGACACCTATCGGGGCGAGGCCTTCGTCACCGTCGCCAGCGCCGAGGAGTGCGTCGCGCTGCAGAAGGCCAGGGCAGGGGCCGCCGGCTATGTCGCCGACCTGGATCCCCAGGCGCTGAACGGCACCAACCGCATGAAGCTCTATGTGTTCGGCAATGACGATCGCGGCCAGGCCCGCCTGGTCGCCCAGCTGGACAACCTGGGCAAGGGGGCGTCCGGCGCGGCGGTGCAGAACCTCAACATCATGCTGGGCCTGCCCGAGGCGACAGGCCTGTGAGCCTGAGGCGCGCTGACCTGTCGCAAGCCGGCGAGATCGCGCGCCTGCACCGGCTCACGGTGCGCACGTCGCTGACCTTTCTACCCGACCTCCATACCCCCGAGCAGGACCTGGCCTGGTTTCGTGACCACCTGATGGTCGAGACCGAGACCTGGGTCTGGGAGGAGGGCGGGGTGATCTGCGGCTATGTCGCTTTCAAGCCGGGTTGGGTGGAGCATCTGTTCATTCATCCCGACCACCAGGGCCGGGGCCTGGGGCCGGCCTTGCTGGACAAGGCCATGGAAAACGGCGCGGAGCGCAGGCTCTGGACCTTCCAGAAGAACACCCGCGCACGGGCCTTCTACGAGAAACGCGGCTTCGTCATGGAGATCGAGACCGACGGCTCCACAAATATGGAGAAGGAGCCGGACGTGCTCTACGTCTGGCGGCCCTGAAAATGTCGGCGCAGGATGTAACCTTTCCGCGGATCGGACCGTACATCACAACATGCGCACTCATCCTCCCGGCCTCAGCCGCCGCCATCTGATCTCGTCCGCCTTCGCCCTGGCCGCCGCTGTCCCGGGGCTCGCCCTGGCCGCAGACGCCTATGCCAATTCGACCTGGCGCAAAGTGACCCCAGACGAGTGGCGCAAGCGGCTGCCGCCCATGAGCTACGCGGTCATGCGGGAGGAGGGGACGGAGCGCCCCGGCGCCAGCCCTCTGCTGGGCGAGCACCGCAAGGGCGCCTTCGTCTGCCTGGGCTGCGCCCTGCCGCTGTTCAAGTCCGACACGAAGTATGACAGCGGCACCGGCTGGCCGAGCTTCTTCCGCGCCATACCCGGCGCCATCGACACCAAAACCGATTCCACCCTGGGCATGCGGCGCACCGAATATCATTGCGCCCAGTGCCTGAGCCACCAGGGCCACGTGTTCAACGACGGCCCGGCGCCGACCGGCCTGCGTTATTGCAACAACGGCGTCGCCTTGAAGTTCGTGCCCGCCTGATCCAGCCTGGGATCGTGCCCCATGTGATCTTCCTGACGCACCCCGAGGTGGTCATCGACCCCGCGGTTCCGGTTCCGGAGTGGCCGCTGTCGGCGACAGGTCGGCGGCGGATGGACTGGTTTGGCGAGGCGATGGCGCGGCGACCCGTAACGGCGGTCTGGTCGAGCGACGAGCGCAAGGCGTTGGATGGCGCCGAGATCCTGTCCGCGCGTCTGAACATCCCCCACCGGATCGATCCTCACCTCGGCGAGAACGGGCGGTCGTCGACCGGCTATGTCGCCCCGCCGGAGTTTTGGGAGATCGTTGAGGCGTTCTTCAGCCGGCCGGATGAGAGCATCCGGGGCTGGGAGACGGCGCGGGCGGCCCAGGCTCGCATAGTCGACGCCATCGACCATCTGATCGGCGCCGAGTCGACGATGGGCGACATCGTGGTGGTGTCGCACGGCGGGGTCGGCCGACTGCTCACGGCTCACCTGCAGGCTGTCGAGATCGGCCGCGAAGACCAGCCCGCGCATCCCGGCGGCGGTTGCTGGATCGAGTTTGAACGGAAGACCCGACGGATCGTCTGCGGCTGGCAGGCCATCCCGGACCTTCCGGCCTGATCCGCGCACGGTCGATTGCCGCATCGGGCCCGCGCCTCTAGGGTCGCGCCGAATTGGGGCGGAGACGGCGAAGGTGAGATTGGCGAAGGCGGCGATTCTGGCTGGAATGGCCCTGATCCTGGCGGGTTGCGAACGCCTGACCGCCGAGCCGGACGCCGATCGCATGGGCCGCCGGTTCATCGACGCCATCCAGCGTGACGACTGGTCGGTGCTCGAGCCCGCGCTCGCCCCGGCTGTCGTCGCCGATCCGGGCCATCATGACCGCCTGGAACAGACCCGCGCCCTGTTCCCGTCCGATCCGCCGTGGAGCATCAAGCTGATCAGCTCCAGCCGCACCCGGACCCTGCCCTGGGCCAAGGCGGCGCCCGAACAGACCACGCTCAACTACATCTATGGGTTCTCCGGCCGCAGCCTGGCGGTTGACCTGACCGTGGAGCGCACCGGCGAGAAAACCATCTATGACCGTGGCCTCAAGCTGGCCGGCAAGGACCCGTTCAAGACCGTCAAGCTCTACAGGGTCGACGCGGTCGTGGTGAACCCGATCGCCTCCGATGTGGTCAAGGCCAACGCCTTCCTCGCGCCTGGCAAGGGGCTGGGTCACCTGGGCTTCCTGCTGGCCGTGGCCCTGTCGCCGGTGCTGATGCTGGTCGCCGCCGTCGGCGCCGCCCGCAGCCGCGGCTTGAAGGGCAAGTGGTGGTGGGCGCTGGGCGCCTTCGTCGGCCTGGGCTCGGTCTGGATGAACTGGACGACCGGTCAGGTCGGCTTCGTGCCCGTCGCGGTCAATCTGCTGGGCTTTGGGGCGACCAAGGGATTGTCTCCCCTGGCCCCCTGGTTCCTGCGGTTCTCGCTGCCGATCGGGGCGTTGGCCGTCCTGATCCGCCTGAGGATGTTGCCCAGGCCCCCGGCCTAGGATTTCACCTTCACATAGCTGCCGGGCGCGTCCTCGAGCGGCTTCAGCGGCCCCTTGGCGGGATCGCGGGCCGGAACCATCTTGCCCGAACGTTCAGCCAGCCAGGTCTTCCAGTGCGGCCACCATGACCCGGGCGCCTCCTTGGCGTCGGCCATCCACTCCTCGACCGTCGCCGGCAGGTCGGAATTGGTCCAGTGCTGGTACTTCTGGGCGACCGGAGCATTGATCACCCCGGCGATGTGGCCCGAACCGGCCAGAGTGAAGGTCACCGGCCCGCCGAACAGCTTGGCCCCGCGATAGACCGACCGCGCCGGGGCGATGTGGTCCTCCTTCGAGGATTGCACATAGACCGGCGTCTTCACCTGGCTGAGGTCGATGCGGACATTGTCCAGCACCAGTTCGCCCTTGGCCATGGCGTTCTCGCCATAGAACTTGCGCAGATAGAACATGTGCAGGGTCTTGGGCATGCGGGTCTGGTCGGAGTTCCAGAACAGCAGGTCGAAGGGCTTGGGCTCCTTGCCCATCAAATAGTTGTTCACGAAGAACGACCAGATCAGGTCGTTGGAGCGAAGTGCATTGAAGGTGTCGGCCATGGATTGGCCCGACAGAACCCCGCCGCCGGCGTCCATCCGCTGTTCCAGGTCGTTCAGCCAATCCTCGTTGGTGAACAACAGCAGGTCGCCGGCCTCGGCGAAGTCCTGCTGGGCGGCGAAGAAGGTGGCCGAATTGATCCGCGTGTCGCCCCGCGCCTGCATGTGGGACAGGGTGGCCGAAAGCAGGGTGCCGCCGATGCAGTAGCCGACCGTGTTCACCCGATCCACGCCAGCCTGCTTCATGGCCGCCGCCGTGGCCTCATAGATACCCTCCTGCATGTAGTCTTCGAAGGTCTTGGTCGCCAGCGACTGGTCCGGATTGACCCAGGAGGCGACGAACACGGTGACCCCCTGGGCGGTCAGCCAGCGGATCATCGAATTCTCGGGGCGCAGGTCGAGGATGTAGAACTTGTTGATCCAGGGCGGGAAGATCACCAGCGGGATCTCGTAGACCTGCTCGGTCGTGGGCGTGAACTGCAGGAGTTGCAGCACCTCGTTCTGGAAGACCACCTTGCCCGGCGCCGTGGCGACGTTTTCGCCGATCTTGAACATCTCATAGTCGGTCTGGCTGATCGCCAGCTGACCGCCGCCACGCTCAAGGTCCTCGGCGAAGTTCTCCATGCCGCGCAGCAGCGACTCGCCGTGGGTCGCCATGGCCTCGCGCAGGGCGGCGGGGTTGGAGACCAGGAAGTTCGACGGCGAGAAGGCGTCGGTGAGCATCTTCATGAAGAACTCGACCCGGCGCTTGTTCATCGGCTCGACGCCCGGAACATCGGAAACCAGGGCGTTCAGCCAGTTCGAGGTGACCAGATAGGACTGCTTGATCACGTCGAAGACCGGATTGTCCGACCAGTCAGGATCGGCGAATCGCTTGTCGCCCTTGGCCGGCGACACGACCGGTTCGCTGGGCTCGCCGGATGCGCGGCGCGCGGCCGACTGCCACAGCTCCATATAGCGTTGGAACAGATCGGCCTGGGCCCGGACCATCCGATCCGGCTGCGCGGCGATGCGGCCCATGACATCGGTCAGGGCCGGTGCGACGTGCATCGGGTCCGGCGACAGGGCGGCGGGACGGTCAGCCTGGCGCAGGGCCGCCTCGGCTATGGCGCCCTGGGCGGTGAGCGCGGCCCGGGCCAGATTGGCCGACAGCTTCTCCAGCGCATCGCGCTGTTCGGCGGTCAGGGTCTTGGGATCGAAACCTGGCGCGCCGGGTCTCGGGTCTGGCTGGACTTGGGGTTGCGGCGCCGCCGCGGGCTTCGCGGCGGCCTCCGGCGCCAGCGAGGGCGCAGGCTTGGGCCTGGGCGCGGCCTTCGGCTTCGCGGCCTTGGGCGGCGGCGCGGCGACGGCGACCGGCTTCTCGATCTTCTTCGCCTTGGGCTTGGCGACGGCCTGGGTTTCGACCACGGCCGGCTTCACGGCGGACTTGGCGGCGGCCTTGCCGGACCCCTTGGCCTTGCTCTTCCCCGCCTTGGCGCCGCGCTTCGACTTGCCGACCGGTTGCTCGCTCATCGACGTCTTCTCCCGCGAGGCGCGCTGCTTGACGTTCGCGCTCTTTCGTCAAAGCCGATCATGGCATAAGACCGGGACGGAAATGAACGCATCGCTTCGACTTTTCGTGATCGGCGGACACGCCCTGCGCACCAGCGGCCTGATGGGCTGTCTGCTGGTCGGCGCAAGCCTGTCCGGTTGCGCGGCCAATCCCTTTGCGCCCCAGCCCCTCGACAAGGCCTCCGCCGCCGCGCCAGAGATCACCGCCGTGGCGCACAACAACCGTCCTTTCCCCACCTTCGCCGGGATTCCGGCGGTTCCCTCGGACATCCGCCCTGACCGGGCCTGGGGCAAGGCCGCCGCCGAACTGGAAGGGCAGGGGGCTGAACTGGCCCGCGCCACCGCGCCCGGAACCTGGTCCCTGACCGGCACCGACGCCTTCGCCCAGCGCGCCCAGGCCGAGGCCGGCCCGGCCGCCGGCGCCGAATCGACCACGGCCGACACCGAAGCCTTCGCCAAGCAGGCGCGGGCCCGAGCTACACCGCCTCCGCCGCCCAAGAAATAGGGGCCCGCGGAGGCACAAAACACCTCGAACCTGCTTGGCGCGTCCCCGGACGGGGGCTATCCATGCGCGACTTCGGCTCCCCACCGCCGCGAGCCTGCGGCACGAGCTTTAAATGACCCCCGAATTCCACCGTATCAAACGCCTGCCGCCCTACGTCCTCGAAGAGGTCAATCGCCTCAAGGCAGGGCTGCGCGCCAAGGGCGTCGACATCATCGATTTCGGCATGGGCAATCCCGACATGCCGACGCCGCAGCACATCGTCGACAAGCTGATCGAGACCGCCCGCGATCCCAAGGCGGGCCGCTACTCGGCCTCCAAGGGCATTGTCGGCCTGCGTCGCGCCATGGCGGGCTATTATGACCGCCGCTTCGGCGTGAAGCTGAACCCCGACACCGAGGTGATCGCCACCCTGGGGTCCAAGGAAGGCTTCGCCAACCTGGCCCAGGCTCTGACCGCGCCTGGCGACGTGATTCTCTGCCCGAACCCGGCCTATCCGATCCACGCCTACGGCTTCATCATGGCCGGCGGCGTGATCCGGCACCTGCCGGCCCCCTCGCCGGAGGCCTATCTGTCCGGCGTCAGCGCGGCCATGCGCCAGTCCAGCCCGGCGCCCAGCGTGCTGATCCTGTCCTATCCGTCCAATCCGACCGCCCAATGCGTGGACCTGGACTTCTACAAGGACGCCGTGGCGCTCGCGAAGAAGCACGACCTGCTGGTCATCTCCGACATCGCCTATTCGGAGATCTATTTCGACGACAACCCGCCGCCCTCGATCCTGCAGGTCGAAGGCGCCAAGGACATCGCCGTCGAGGTCAATTCCCTGTCCAAAACCTATGCCATGGCCGGCTGGCGGGTCGGCATGGTGGTCGGCAATCCCCGCATCTGCTCGGCCCTGGCCCGGGTGAAGTCCTATCTGGACTATGGCGCCTACACCCCGATCCAGGTGGCCGCCGCCACCGCGCTCAACGGCCCCCAGGATTGCGTCGACGAGATCCGCGCCACCTATAAGAGCCGTCGCGACACCCTGGTGGAATCCATGAAGCGGGCGGGTTGGGACATTCCCTCGCCGCCAGCCTCGATGTTCGCCTGGGCGCCCGTGCCTGAGCAGTTCAAGGCGGCCGGCGCCATGCTGTTCTCGAAGCTGCTGATCGAGGAGGCCGGCGTAGCCGTAGCCCCTGGCATCGGCTTCGGGGAATATGGCGAGGGCTTCGTGCGGGTCGGCCTGGTCGAGAACGAGCACCGCATCCGCCAGGCGGCGCGTAATGTGAAGAAGTTCCTGGCCAATGCCGACGACATCCTCGGACGGGCCCACAACACCCTGGCGGCGCAATGAGCAGCAAGACCTGGCGCATCGGCGTCGCCGGCCTGGGCACGGTCGGAACCGGCCTGCTGAACTTCCTGTCGGATCGGCCGGACTTCGCCCCGGCCGGCGGGGTGACCCAGATCACCGGGGTCTCGGCGCGCTCGCGCTCAAGGCCCCGGCCCTTCGACATCTCGAACCTGCCCTGGTTCGACGATCCGGTGGCCCTGGCCTCTTCGCCGGACAATGACCTGTTCGTCGAGCTGATCGGCGGCTCCGACGGCCCGGCCAAGGCCGCCGTCGAGGCGGCGCTCAAGCTGGGCAAGCCCGTGGTCACCGCCAACAAGGCCCTGATCGCCGAGCATGGCGCCGAGCTCGCGGCCCTGGCCGAAGGCCATGGCGCGCCGCTGCTGTTCGAAGCTGCGGTCATGGGCGGCGTCCCCGCCGTCAAGATGATGCGCGAGGCCCTGGTCGGTGACGACATCAAGAGCGTCGCAGGCATCCTCAACGGCACCTGCAACTACATCTTGACCGAGATGGAGGCCCACGGCCGGGCCTTCGCCGACGTCCTCGCCGAGGCCCAGCGCCTGGGCTATGCCGAAGCCGATCCGACCATGGACGTCGGCGGCTTCGACGCCGCTCACAAGATCACCATCCTGGCCGCCCTGGCCTTTGGTTGCGCGCCCAATTTCGCCGCCGCCGAGATCGAGGGGATCGATGGGATCGATCTCATGGACATCAAGCTGGCGCGCGACCTCGGCTATCGCGTGAAGCTGGTGGCGTCCGCAGACCGCTCACCCGACGGCGTGCTGGTGCGGGTGCATCCCTCGCTGGCCCCGATCAACCACCCCTTGGCCCAGGCCGGCGGGGCGCTCAACGCCCTGTTCATCGAAGGCGAGCGGATCGGCCGGATCTTCATCCAGGGTCCCGGCGCGGGCTCCGGTCCCACCGCGGCCGCCGTGGCCGCCGACATCGCCGATGTCATGACCGGCGCCGTCCGGCCGGTGTTCCAGCGCCCGGCCGACACCCTGAAACCCTTCACCAAGGTCGATCCCTCCAAGTCCATGGGCCGCGCCTATCTGCGCTTCCTGGTCAAGGATGAGCCCGGCGTGATCGCCGCCGTCTCCGAGACCCTGGCCGAGGCCGGGGTGTCGATCGAGAGTTTCCTGCAAAAGCCGGTCGAGAACGCCGAAGGTGTTCCCATCGTGCTGACCACCCATGCCGTCGCGGAATCCGTGCTGACAGCGGCCATAGACCGCATCGCGAATCTGTCTTCGGTCCTAGATAGACCCCGGCTCTTGCGCATCGCGCGCATCTGAGAATCTGCAGATACTTCCCGGTTCAGCCGGGATACGGCGGGAGAGTCACGGATGAGTTCTGAAGTTCTGGATCGCGGCCTGGTGATGGACGCAGTCCGGGTCACGGAGATCGCCGCGATCGCCGCCTGGAAGCTGGTCGGACGCGGGGACGAGATCGCCGCCGACCAGGCCGCCGTCGACGCCATGCGCACCGCGCTCAACGACCTGAATATCGACGGCCAGATCGTCATCGGCGAGGGCGAGCGCGACGAGGCGCCCATGCTCTATATCGGCGAGAAGGTCGGCAAGGGCAAAGGCCCCAAGATCGACATCGCCCTGGATCCGTTGGAGGGCACGACCCTGACCGCCAAGGCCATGGCCAATGCGCTCACCGTCATGGCCTGGGCGCCCAAGGGCAGCCTGCTGAACGCGCCCGACACCTATATGGACAAGATCGCCTGCGGCCCGGGCTATCCGGAAGGCGTCATCGACCTCGACAAATCCCCGGCCGAGAACATCCAGGCCCTGGCCGACGCCAAGGGCGTGGAGGCCACCGAGATCACGGTCTGCGTCCTCGACCGCCCCCGCCATGCCGAGATCATCGCCCAGGTTCGCGCCGTGGGCGCCCGGGTCCACCTGATCACCGACGGCGATGTGGCCGGCGTGATGAACGCCGCCGACCCGACCACGGGGGTCGACCTCTATATGGGGCAGGGCGGGGCGCCGGAGGGCGTGCTGGCCTGTGCGGCGCTGAAGTGCGTCGGCGGCCAGTTCCAGGGGCGGCTGGTGTTCCGCAGCCACGACGAGAAGGCGCGCGCCGCCCGGGTCGGCATTACCGACTTCGACAAGAAATACGACCTGCATGAGATGGTCCGCGCCGACGCCATCTTCGCGGCCACGGGGGTGACCAACGGCGCCCTGCTGGACGGGGTGCGGCTGGAGGGCGGTTTTGTCCACACCCACACCCTGGTCATGAACTCGGCGACCCGCACGGTGCGCGAAGTGCGGATGAAGCGGCCGGTCTGACCCCATGGCGGATGGCGGGGCTGCAGCGGGGTTTCTCGGCGTCTCCCGGTCCCTGACCGGACGTCCCTGGCGAGCGCGCCCGGCCGATCCCGAGGTGGTTCGTCGCCACCAGATGGGGCTGGGCCTCTCCGAGCCCCTGGCCCGGGCCCTGGCCTCGCGGGGCGTCACGGCGGAGATGGGCGAGACCTATCTCAATCCGACCCTGCGGGCCCTGTTCCCCGACCCCTCCAGCTTCACGGACATGGACCGCGCCGCGGCCATTTTGGTCGACGCCGTGGTGCGCGACCGGCCGATGGTGGTGTTCGCCGACTATGACGTCGACGGGGCCTCCAGCGCCGCCCAGCTGGTGCGCTGGATGCGGGCCATGGGCAAGGACCTGCCGATCTATGTTCCCGACCGGATCATCGAGGGCTATGGCCCGTCGCCGGCCGCCTTCCGCCGCTTGCGGGAGGAGGGGGCCGAGCTGGTGGTCACGGTCGACTGCGGGGCCGCCGCCTATGAGGCCATAGCCGCCGCCGTCGAGGTCGGGCTGGAGGTCGTGGTGATCGATCACCACCTGATGCGCGGCGATGAGCTGCCGGCCGCCGCCGCCCTGGTGAACCCCAACCGGCCTGACGACACCTCGGGCCAGGGCATGCTCGCCGCCGCCGGGGTGACCTTCGTGCTGCTGGCCGCCCTGAACCGCGAGGCGCGCCGCCAGGGGCTGTTCGAGGGCCGTCAGGAGCCTGACCTGCGCGAATGGCTGGACCTGGCCGCCATGGGCGCCATCTGCGACGTCACTGAGCTGGTCGGCTTCAATCGCGCCCTGACCACCCAGGGCCTGAAGATGATGTCCAACTGGAGAAATCCGGGCCTCAAGGCCCTGCTGGATGTCGCCAAGTCCCAGGGGCCGGCGACGGTGTTCCACGCGGGCTTCATTCTGGGACCGCGGATCAACGCCGGCGGCCGGATCGGACGCTCAGACCTGGGCGCGCGCCTGCTTTCCACCGATGATCCCGTCGAGGCCGAGGCGCTGGCCGCCGAGCTCGACGCGCTCAATTCATCCCGCAAGGAGGTCGAGCGCGAGGTGCTGGAAGCCGCCGTCCGGGTGATCGAGCGCGAGAGCAACATGGCCGAGGCGCCGATGATCCTGGTCGCCGCCGACGGCTGGCATCCGGGCGTCATCGGCATCGTCGCCGGCCGCCTGCGCGAACGCTACCGCAAGCCGGTCATGGTGGTCGGCGTCGATCGGGCCGCCAATATCGGCAAGGGCTCAGGACGCTCCCAGCCCGGGGTCAATCTCGGCCGGGCGGTGCAGGCGGCCTATGAGGCGGGCCTGTTGTTGGCCGGGGGCGGCCACGCCATGGCTGCTGGTCTGTCAGTGCGCCCGGACGTCATTCCGGAGCTGCGCGCCTTCCTGTGCGAGCACATGGCCCTGGAGGCCGGTATCGCCGCAGAGACTGACGCCCTGGAGATCGACGCCCTGGTGACCACGGGGGCCTGTGACCGGGCCCTCTATGCCGGCTTCCAGCGGATGGCGCCCTTCGGACCCGGAAACCCCGAGCCGATGTTCGCCTGCGCCGATGTGCGCGTGGAACGGGCCATGGCGCTGAAGGGCGGCCATGTTCGGGTCACCCTCACCGACGCCTCCGGCGGCAAGTTGAAGGCCGTGGCCTGGCGCTGCGAGGACACCGAGATCGGCAAGCGGCTGCTGCAGGAGGGCGGCGGACTGCATATCGCCGGACGTCTGAAGCCGGACGATTGGCAGGGGCGCCAGAGCGTCGAACTGGAGATCGAGGACGTCGCCGACCTTCGCAGGCAAATCTCCTGATCGCCCGCTTGCGCAGCCCTCTGAACGCGGATATAGAGCCCCTCCTTCGCCGACGTGGTCCCTTCGTCTATCGGTTAGGACGCCAGGTTTTCAACCTGGAGAGAGGGGTTCGACTCCCCTAGGGACTACCAGCGAAGCTCTCCCAGGCGCCCGGCCCCCGGCGCCTGGGCAGGTCGTCGCCGAGCTCGCGGCGACGGCATTGATGAACACACCGTTTCAAATTCGTTTCAGCAGGCGCCATAAGTTCCCGCGCCGCTAGAAATTTGCACCCTATGCGTGCCGATACGCGAAAAACGCCCATTGACGGCTCTCCTGATACGAGAACACTGTTATAGTCGGCCAAGTCCGAAAGGATCGGGGGAGACCGGGCCAGAGGGGCAAATGTCTGGTTACGAATACGAGGGAGTGGATTCGCACGACGACGCAGTGCGGATCAGTGGTCGCATCAAGTGGTTCGATGCCGGTAAGGGTTACGGTTTCATCGTTCCCGACGATCCAGGTCAGACGGACCTCAAGGACGTCTTGCTTCACGTGACATCGCTAAGAAACGCCGGGCGCGAAAGCGCTCTGGAAGGTTCCGTGATTGTCTGTGACGTGGTTCGCCGGCCCAAGGGCTGGCAGGTGTCCGAAGTGGTCAATCTGGATGAGACCTCGGCCCCGCCGCCGGGCGACCGCCGCCGACATGACGAGGCCCATGGATTTCGCCGAGAGCGCGACAGCTATGACCGCCACGGCGGCACCGGCGCCTTTGACCGCGAGACCGGCGGCTTCCAGTCGCGTCCCGTGCGCCGCCCGCCAGCCGCCCGAGGCCCCCTGGAGCGCGCCAAGGTGAAATGGTTCAACCGCGCCAAGGGCTATGGCTTCGTGGTCCGCGACGGGGAGCCGGGCGACATCTTCGTCCATATCGAGACCCTGCGCCGCGCGGGCATCGAGGACCTGCAGCCCGGCGACGACGTCATGGTTCGCTTCGCCGAAGGCCCCAAGGGTCTGGTGGTGGCCGAGATCGAGTCCGACGGGTTCGGCTGAGCCTCTGACCCCGGCCTTGCGTCGGCCCCAAAGCTTGCTCAAAGGATAGGTCTGTCCTGGCCTGGGAGCATGGCTTGTCGTCTTCGCCCTTGTGTTTGTCCTGGTCGCGCCTGATCCGCGCGGGGCTGTCGGCCGTGGTCGGCGCCGCCCTGCTCAGCGGGTGCGCCGCCCAGGCCGCCGTTCCGGTCTATGGCTATCAGGTCAAGGCGACCTATCCCCATGACGACCAGGCCTATACCGAGGGTCTTTTCTACCTGGACGGGGTGCTGTTCGAAAGCACGGGCCGGGAGGGCCAATCCTTCCTGCGCAAGGTCCGCCTCAAGGACGGCGCCGTCCTGCAGTCCCAGGCCATTCCGCCCGGCCTGTTCGGCGAGGGCATCGTCAACTGGGGCGACGACATCATCAGCCTGACCTGGCAGGACGGCTTCGGTTTCCGCTGGGACCTGAAGACCCTGGCCCGCAAGGCGGTCTTCCAATATCCCGGCGAGGGCTGGGCCCTGACCCAGGACGGCAAGACGCTGATCATGAGCGACGGCACGCCCTATCTGCGCTTCCTCGACCCCAAGACCTTCAAGGAGACCCACCGGGTGAGGGTCACCGCCGAGGGCCGCCCCGTGCCGCGGATCAACGAACTGGAATGGGTGAAGGGCGAGGTGCTGGCCAATATCTGGCTGACCCACCGGATCGCCCGGATCAATCCCAAGACCGGGGTGGTGACGGGCTGGATCGACCTGACCGGCCTGCCCGAGACCAGGCTCAGCCTCGACGCCGACTCGGTGCTCAACGGCATCGCCTATGACCGCGAGCACGACCGGCTGTTCGTCACCGGCAAGAACTGGCCGCACCTCTATGAGATCGGGCTGACGCCGCCCCAGGAGCCTTCGAAGTGACCACGGACGCCGACGCCCCGGGCGAGATCATTCCCGCCCCGCCAGCGGGCTTCATCCGCTCCAGCGGCCGGGGTTCCTTCTCCACCCACAACGGCCCCTATTTCCACCGCGAGACCCCAGGCGAGATGACCGAGCAGGCTTTCTTCGCCCTGCCGCGCCACGCCAACGGCCTGGGCCTGGTCCATGGCGGCATGCTGACCGCCTTCATGGATGGCCTGCTGGCCGCCGCGTCCTGGCGCGCGGCCCGCAAGACCGGGGTCACGATCCACCTGTCCGTGGACTTCCTGCACATGGCGCGGGTCGGGGAATGGGTGATGGGCGAGGCCAAGGCCACCCGCACCACCCGCGACATCGCCTTCGTCGAGGGCCGCGCCTATGTGGGCGGCCACGACGTGGTTCGGGCCTCCGGGGTCTTCAAGCTGATGCACAAACCCGGCTGAAGCCGCCGCGACGATTGCGATTAGGCGCAAAGCCTTATATCGCAGGGCCAATCGGCGTGCCTCGGGGCGTAGCGCAGCCTGGTAGCGCATCTGCTTTGGGAGCAGAGGGTCGAAGGTTCAAATCCTTTCGCCCCGACCACGACGATGACGGCAGGCGCCGAAGACGGACTTGCCAACTACGGACTTGAAGGAACGAACATGCTCGCGCGCATCTACCGTCCGGCCAAGAACGCCATGCAGTCGGGCAAGGCCAAGACCAAGGACTGGCTGCTGGAATTCGCGCCGGCCACGGCCAGAGCCTCCGACCCGCTGATGGGCTGGACCCAGACCACGGACACCGACGGCCAGGTCCGCCTGGCCTTCGAGACCAGCGAGGAAGCCGTCGCCTACGCCCAGAAGCACGGCATCGCCTTCCAGATGACCGAGCCCAAGATCCCCAAGCGCATTCTCAAGGCCTATGCCGACAACTTCGCCTATGGCCGCAAGCAGCCCTGGACGCACTAGCCGCCCCGACACTGGGCGCCCTTAGCTCAGCTGGATAGAGCATCCGCCTTCTAAGCGGACGGTCGCAGGTTCGAGTCCTGCAGGGCGCGCCACCCCACCAACGGCCGACCCGCGACCGGGCCGCCCCTAGATCTTCAGCCTCGGCTCCAGATGCCGGATCAGGGCGATCGCCTCGGCGGGCGGCCGCTGCTCGATCCGCCGATAGTCCCGGCAGTCCAGCGTGCGGGCGACCATCTGGTAATTGACCAGTTCGCGGCGCAGCAGGGCGTGATCGCCGAACAGATGCGCAGCCTTCAGGAGCTCATTGATCTGGCGCTCCACGAACACCTGCTCCGCTGGAATGCGCGCCCACAGCGCCCACAGACACAGGTGCTGATGGCCGGTCTTGCTGGGCCATCGCATCAGTCGCCCAGCCTCGTCGAAGGTGCGGGCCAACCGCTCGACCAGGACATGGTCTACCGGATCGGTGGGCTCCGGCTCACGCTCGAGGCGGCCCTGGGCCTGCGCCTGGGCGCGGAAGTGCTGGAAGTTCTGATAGCCCGCCGAGCGGCTCAGCATGTTCAGGAGTTGGACATGACCAGGTTTGGCGTCACTGGTCTCCAACTCGCGGCCGAGGGCGCGGGCGAAGGCGGACACATCCTTGGCGACCAAGGGGAATACGACTTTGGACATCACTTATCCTCGAGAGACGTGCCGAGAATGAACTGTCGATGGTCGCTGGCTTACGACGCGGCACGGGACAAGTGTCGGTCAAATGGGACTTTGGCAGGTTTAGCTCCCCTCGCGGGGCAGCGACGCCTTGGTGAACTGCCGACCAGGGTCGCTCATAGAACGCGGTCGCAGGGCGCGCAACCCCGGCGGTCGCGGCCCGCCAAAGCGGGCCGCTAGGCGGAGACCTTAGGCCCGAGCCATGTTGATCACGTGCAGCTGGGTGAATTCCGACAGCCCTTCCTCGCCCAGTTCCGTGCCCACGCCCGACAGCTTGGCGCCGCCGAACGGGATGTTGGGGGCCAGGTCGGCATGCTTGTTGATCCACACCGTGCCGGTGTCCATCGTGGCCGCCAGGTTCCAGGCCGCATCCAGGTCCTTGGACCAGATCGAGCCGCCCAGGCCGTATTCGCTGGAATTGGCCCGGGCGATGGCGTCGCTGGCGTCCTTGAACTT
>NZ_CANCLE010000080.1 GCF_947378715.1 Phenylobacterium aquaticum | reverse complement strand
TGCGTCGCGGCGCCCCAGAGGCGCCATGCTTGCCCCGCCAAATGCGACCTGTTACCAGCGCCCACTCGCCAGGAGCCTGAATGCAGATCGCCGAACACATGCTGCGCACGGGCCGCCGTGGAACCCTGCATGAGTTCAGCATGGCGCTCGCGGACCTGCGGGCTTCCAGCCAGAAGGTCGGCCTGGCCTGGTCGCTGGCCTGGCATGACGTGGTGTCGCGCTATCGCGGCTCGATCCTGGGACCGTTCTGGATCACGCTCTCCATGGCCCTGATGGTGCTGGGCATCGGCTTCATCTATTCGAAGCTGTTCCACATCGCCCTCGACGAATTCATGCCCTGGGTCGCCATCGGCATCGTGTTCTGGGGGATGATCTCGCTGACCATCATCGAGGGCTGCGACACCTTCGTCGCCGCCAAGGGGATGCTGAGCCAGACCTCGCTGCCGATGTTCACCTTCGTGTGGCGCACGGCGCTCAGGAACCTGATCAATCTGGCGCACCACACGGTGATCATCGTCGGCGTGCTGATCTGGTACGGCTATTGGCGCAAGGCCAATGTGCCCCTGGCCTTTGTGGGCCTCGCGCTCACCCTGCTGAACGTCATCTGGATCAGTTTCGCGGTGGCCCTGGCCTCGGCCCGGTTCCGCGACATCCCGCAGATCGTCGGCTCGGTGATGCAGTTCGCCATCTTCCTGACCCCGGTGTTCTGGCTGCCCGGCCACGGCATATTGGCCAAGCACGCGGTGCTGGTGTTCAATCCGTTCTTCCACATGCTCGACGTCATCCGCTCGCCCCTGATGGGCCGCATGCCGTCGGGTCTCAGCTATGCGGTGCTCTCGACCATGGCCGTGGTCGGCTGGACCGCCACCTTCTCCGTCTTCGCGGTCATCCGCCGCCGGATCGTGCATTACCTATGAAGCCGCCCCCGGTCTCGATCACCATCACCGACCTGACCATGCGTTTCCCGGTCTATGGGGTGGACGCCAAGTCGCTGAAGAAGCACCTGGCCCGGGTCGCGGTCGGCGGCCAGCTGGGCGCGCACCACGGCGCGACCGACGTCACCGCCATCCAGGGGCTCAATCTCAAGCTCAAGGCCGGCGACCGGCTGGGCCTGATCGGCCATAATGGTTCGGGCAAGACCACCCTGCTGCGGGCCCTGTCGGGCGCCTATGAGCCGGACGAGGGCACGATCGAGGTCAATGGCCGCATCGCGCCGCTGCTCGACCTCAGCCTCGGCATCGACCCCTCGGCCACGGGGCTGGAGAACATCCGCCTGCGCGGCCGCATCGCCGGCCTCTCCGCCAAGGAGATCGAGGCCAAGATGGACCAGATCGGCGCCTTCACGGGCCTCGGTCCCTTCCTGGCCATGCCGCTGAAGACCTATTCGGCCGGGATGCAGGCGCGCCTGGCCTTCGCCGTCGCCACCGCCGTCGACGCCGATGTGCTCTTGATGGACGAGTGGATCGCGGTCGGCGACGCCCAATTCCAGAAGATCGCCCATGCCCGGCTGCTCAGCCTGGTGGAGCGGGCGGGCATATTGGTGCTGGCCAGCCACGACCTCGACCTGATCCGGCTCTACTGCAACAAGGTCATGCGCATGGACGCGGGCGTCGCCTCGCCCATGGTCGACATCAAGAAGCTCGACCAGTTGCTCGCCGCCGCCTGACGGCTCACGCGCGGCCTGCTACAGCTGCATCTCGGTCTGTCGTCGCGCGGGAAGCCCTTGGACGTCGTCTTCACCATCGTCTCGCGCAACTACCAGGCCCAGGCCGCGACCCTGATGGCCAGCCTGGCGGTCGTGGAGCCCGGGGTGCGCCGGGTGGTGGTGGCCTCGGACGGGCCGATGGTCTTCGCCGATCCGGGGATCGAGGTGCTGGAGGCCGGCGGCTTCACCCCGAACTTCGCGGCCATGTGCGCCTATTACGACGCCATCGAGCTCAATACCGCCATCAAGCCGCACGCCTTCAGGGCCCTGCTGGCCCGGCCCGAGATCGGCCAGGCGGTCTATCTGGACCCCGACATCTTCGTCTATCGACCGCTGGAGGCCGTGCGCCAGGGCCTGGCCCGCGCGCCCCTGGCTCTGACCCCGCACATCACCCGCCCCCTGAAGGGCGAGGCCAATCCGTCGGACCGGGTGATCCTGGCGTCCGGGGCCTACAACCTCGGCTTCATGGCGGTGCGCGACGAGCCGCAGATCACCGCCCTCCTGGACTGGTGGGGCGAGCGGCTGCGGTTCGACTGCCGGGTGGATTTCGCCGCCGGCCTGTTCACCGACCAGAAGTGGATGGATCTGGCGCCGGGCTTCGTCAGCGACCTGGCGCTCCTGCGGACCCCTGCCCTCAACCTCGCCTATTGGAACCTCGATGACCGGGTGCTGGCCCAGGGCCCCGACGGTTGGAGCGTGGACGGCGAACCGCTGGTGTTCTTCCACTTCTCCGGCTTCGACCCGGCCCGGCCCGAAGTGCTGTCCAAGCATCAGGACCGGGTGCGGATCGCGGCCGGATCGCCGCTGGCCGCGCTCTGCGCCGACTATGCCAGGGTCATGCTGGCCCATGGCCATGCGGCGGCCAGCGCCACGCCCTACGGTCACCGGACCCTGCCCTCCGGCCGGCTGGTGACGCCCGCCGAGCGCCGCCGCATGCTGGACGCCGCGCGCCGGGGCGAGGACTTCGGCGGCGGGCTGACGGCGGCCGCCGAGACCTGGCTGGACGCACCCCGCGAGACCACCCGCAGCCCGGCGACCCCGCCGGACGCGCCCTGGCTGGCGGGCTCCGACGAGCTGACGCTCGCCCTGATCACTGCCTGGCCGCCCCCGGCCATCGGCGCCCTGCTGGCCGCGCGGAAGGATCTGCGCGAGCGGTTCGCCGGCGATGGCGAGGGTCTCAAGGCCTGGCTGATCGGGCCTGAGGCCCTGGCCGGCCGGTTCGATCCCCGCTTCCTGGGCGAGGCGATCAGCCCCGAGCTCGCCGCCCGCGCCGCCGGCTATGCGCTCGGCGAGAGCCTGGACCCCGAGCTCGCCGCCTATGGTCTGGCCGGTCGGGCCGGATGGTCGCCAGCCGCACGGCCCGCCCTCGACGCGCCGGTGGCGGCCATGGCGCGCGGCGTCCCCTTCCCGCACCTGTTCCTGCGGCTGTGGGAGGCCAGGACCGACCTGCAGAAGCTGTTTCCCCTGACCCGCCTGAAGTCGCGCTTCGGCTTCCTGCGCTGGCTGATCGGCGGCGGGCTGGCCGAGGCGGGGATCGACGCCGCCGACCTGCCGGCCCAGGTGCGGGGCCATCCCGCCTGGCGCCTCGCCCAGCTGATGAGCCGCCCGGCCGCGCCCCTGTCGCGCCGCCCCCGGAGCCAGGGCGCCTGCGCCCGCCTGCATGTGGTCGAAGCCTGGCGGCCGGACCTGGCGGCGGCTGGGGACCGGGTGTTCGAGGCCGCGACCGGACGCTTCCGCGACGCCGCCGGCGCGCCCGCCTCACCCCCGGCCCGGGCCACGGAAGTGGTGTTCGCCACCCGCCCCGGCCTCGCCTCCGCCGACGCCGTCGCCCTGCTGGCCCAGGGGGTCGCCTGGCGTTCGGCCACGCGTCCATGAGCCTGTTCGATCCCGCCCGGCGACTGTGGCGAAGCCTCGCGCCGCCAGGGCTGCGGATGGGGGCCCAGCCCCTTCTGGCCGGACTGCTGGAGGCCCAGGTCCGCAAGGCCGCCGAAGCGCCGCACGAGGCCGAGGCCTGGCGCGGACCGGTGCGGGTGGTGGGCTGGTTCGAGGCCTCGCACGGCATCGCCGCCTCCGCCCGCCAGGCGGCCCGGGCCTTCGAGGCCCTGGGCGTGCCGGTGGAGCGGGTCGATGTCACGGGCGCGCGGCTGGACTGGCTGCCCCCGCCACAGCCCGCGCTGCGATCCGGCCCCTGGATCTTCCACCTCAATCCGCCGGAGATGCTCGCCGCCCTGGCCCAGCTCGATCCCCGCCGCCTGCGCGGCCCGCGCTACGGCTACTGGGCCTGGGAGCTGCCCGCAGCGCCGCCCAGCTGGCTGAAGGACTCAGGCCTGGTGGAAGAGATCTGGGCGCCCAGTCACTACACCGCTGAGGCCTTCGCCCACGCCGGCGCGCCTGTACGGGTGGTGCCGCACCCTTTCTTCCTCGAGGATTATCGCGACGTGGCCCCGGCGCCGCGCGCCGCAGGCTTCCTGGCGGTGGGACTGTTCGACTTCAACTCCTCGATGGCCCGCAAGAACCCGGACGGGACCATCGCCGCCTTCGCCAAGGCGTTCGGCGAGGATCCGACCGCGCAGCTGATCCTGAAGACCCAGAACGGCGCGCGGTTCCCGGAGGCCCTGGCGGCCCTGCGGGCCTCGGCCCCGGCCAATGTGACGATCGAGGACGGGGTCTGGCCCTACGCCCGCGTGAAGAGCCTGATCGCGGCGGCGGATGTGCTGATCTCCCTGCACCGGGCCGAAGGCTTTGGGCTGACCCCGGCCGAGGCCATGGCGCTGGGCGCCCCGGCTGTCGCCACCGCCTGGTCCGGCAACCTGGACTTCATGGACGAGACCTGCGCCCTGATGATCCCGGCGACCCAGACGGCGGTCGAGGATCCGCAGGGGATCTATCGCGGCCAGACCTGGGCCGAGCCTGACCTGGAGGCCGCCGCCGAGGCCCTGCGACGCCTGCGACTCAAGCCGGAGCTGGGCCGCAGGCTGGCGGAAGCCGGCAGGCGCCGGATCGCCGAGCGGCTGTCGCCCCAGGCCTGGTTCGCCACCCTGCCCGACGCGGTGCAGCAGGCGGCCCTGGCGGCCAAGCGGGGTTAATCCTCCACCGGCTTGCCCACGGTCATCAGCCCCCAGACCGCCGCGGCGGCGACCAGGGCGGCGGGGATCATGGCGGCGAACACCTGGTCAGGGCTGTAGCCGATCGTCCGCAGGTTCCCGGCCAGGATCGGTCCGGCGATGGAGCCCAGCCGCCCGACGGCGATGGCGGCGCCCGCGCCCCCCGCGCGGATCGGGATCGGATAATAGATCGGGGCCAGCGCGTAGAGCACATAGAGCCCGCCCACCACCACGAAGCCGGCCGCCCCCGCCCAGGCGAGGATCGCCGACAGGCCGGTCGCGTGGGCCAGGCCATACATCGCCCCCGCCAGTCCCAGGAACATCAGGGTCGCCGGCCAGCGGAACCCGACCCGGTCGGCCAGCCAGCCCAGGAACAGAGCGCCGACAATGGAGAAGCCGTTGAACCACAGGGAGGCGGTCGCCCCCTCCGCCGGGCTGAACCCCTTGGCCACGACGAGGGTCGGCAGCCAATTGAGCAGCAGATAGGTGACCAGGAGGTCGAGGCCGAACACCACCCAGATCAGCAGGGTCGGGATCGCCCGGCCCTTGGCGAAGACGCCCGCCAGCACGCGGCGGTCGGCGTCGGGGGCATGGGTGGGCCGGGTCTCCGGCATCAGCATCAGGATGACCGGCGTGAGCAGCAGCGGCAGGGCGCCGCCGATCAGGAAGATCATCCGCCAGTCCATCATGTGCTGGCCCTGGTGGGCGATCAGAGCCACCACGGAGCCGCCGGCCGGCAGGCCGCAGAACATGCTGGTGGTGGTCGCCGCCCGCCGGTTGAGCGGGCTGATCTCGGTGGCGATGGCGATCAGATTGGGCATGGCGCCGCCGAAGCCGACACCGGTCAGGAGGCGCGACAGGGTCAGGGTTTCGAAACTGTTGGAGAAGGCCGTCCCCACCGAGAACAGGCCGAAGGCGGCCACCGCCACCGCCAGCACCGGCCGGCGGCCCGCCCGGTCGGCGAACCAGCCGCCGCCCAGGGCGCCCAGCATCAATCCCAGCATGGTGGCGGACCCCGCCCAACCCATCTGGCCCGGCGACAGGTGGAGCTGCGGGGCGAACTGGGGGGCGGCGATGCCGAAGGCCTGGATGTCATAGCCCTCGAGCGCGGCGATGCAGAAACAGATGGCCACCACCAGGCTGGCGTTGATCGGTTTAGCGGCCGTGTCGGCCATGGTGAGCATCCCCCGCGAATCCGCCGCCATCTGAACCCGAAGCCGGCGCGAAGCGCTACCCTGGATGCATCCTGGCTCCGTCGGAACCCATAGGGCGGGCCCGACTTGCGGGGCGCCGGGCGGACGGCCATTGTCCGCGCCTGTTTGCGACATTGAGGTAAGCGATGAAGACTTCCACCTGGCTGTGCGGCGCGGCGACGGCGGCGATGGTCCTGGGCCTGGGCGGAACCGCCCTGGCGGCTGGCAAGGACGCCAAGGTCTGGGCGGCGGCGGAAGCCGCGAGGCCCGCCCAGCTCGAGCTGCTGAAGCAGGTGGTGAACATCGATTCCGGCACCGGCGACGTGGAGGGGGGCCGCAAGGTCGCCGCCCTGCTGATCCCGCAGCTGAAGGCGCTGGGCATGACGGTGGAAAGCGTGCCCGCCGAAATCGACGGCCTGCCCGAGAACACGGTCGCCACCCTGACCGGGACCGGCAAGGCCAAGATCCTGCTGATCGGCCACATCGACACGGTGTTCGGCCCCGGCACGGTGGCCAATTGGCCGTTCAGCATCGAGGGCGACGTCGGCCATGGGCCGGGGATCACCGACGAGAAGGGCGGGGTGGTCGAGGGCGTCTTCGCCCTGAAGATCCTGAACCAGCTGGGCTTCAAGAATTTCGCCAAGCTCACCTTGCTGATCGAGACCAGCGAGGAGCGCGGCTCACCCGGGACCCGCAAGCTGATCGACAGGCTGGTGCATGAGCACGACGTCGAGCTGAACCTGGAGCCCGGCGATTCACCCGACGTGATCACCGTCTGGCGCAAGGGCTCGTCCACCATCGACATCGACGTGAAGGGCCGCGCGGCCCATGCCGGGGTCGCCCCGCAGGACGGCCGCAACGCCGCCACCGAGCTGGTTCACCAGCTGGCGACCGTCGACCAGTTCCCGCATTCCGGCCAGGGCACGACGGTCAATCTGACCATCATCAACGCCGGCTCGCGCTACAACATCATTCCCGAGAACGCCCGCGCCCAGATCAATGTGCGCATCCGCTCCAAGGCCGACCTGGACGCGGTGGTGGCCGGCTTCGAAAAATCCGCCCAGACCACGGTCGTGCCGGACACCAAGGTCACCGTCAGCCGCGAGAGCTCCTTCCCGCCCCTGCCCAACAACCCGATGACCGACGCCCTGGCCGCCCGCGCCCAGGCGATCTACGCCCCGCTCGGCCTGACCCTGGGCCTCGGCGGCAACGGCGGCGCCTCGGAATCGGCCTTGGCCTATGAGGCGGGCATTCCGGCCCTGGACGGCCTGGGCCCGGTCGGCGGCGGCTTCCACTCGACCAAGGAGTTCATGGACATGACGTCGGTGACGCCCCGGCTCTATCTCCTGACCAAACTGATCATGGAGCTGGGCGCCTCGCCGCCGAAGCCGGCGCGATAAGCTTGATCCGACCGCGCTTTGACAGATCGACGAAGCCCATTATGGGGATTTGTCGATCTGAGTTTCCCGCATGACCCGCCAGATCTCTCCGCCCCGGCGCCATCCGCGCGACCCGACGCTCAATCCGGCGGGGCTGAAATATGTCTCGGCTCTGAGCCTGGTGGCGGCCGGCCTGGTGCTGCGCTTCCTGCTGACCCCGGTGTTCGGCGTCGCCCACATCTACACGGTGTTCTATCCGATCGTGCTGATGTCGGCCTATGCGCTGGGGGCCCGGCCGGCGATCCTCGCGGCGGGGCTGTCGGCGGCCCTGGGCTATTGGGTGTTCGCGCCGCCGGCCCTGCAATGGAAGCTGACGCCCGCCAGCCTCACCGGCGTGTCGTTCTTCGCCGTGACCTGCGCCATCGGCATCATCCTGATCTGCGGCCTGATGCAGGCCCTGAAGGAGGTCACCCGGCGCCAGGACCAGACCGACCTCCTCGCCCGACATGAGGCGGAGCGGTTCAAGGTTCTCTCCGCCCGGGTCACCGATCACCTGGAGCGGGTCTCGGGCTTGCTGACGATTGAGGCCGAGGCGCGACGCGATCCCACCCTGGCGGCGACCCTGCAACGCGCCGCAGAGCAGTCTCTGCTGATCGCGCGCCTGCACCGCGACTTCGCCGGCCAACCGGGCGAAACCGCCCCGCCACCGCGTCAAGGTTCAGAGGCCCAGCCCTCCACGCCGCTTGTGGAGCCCATGCCGATCGAGGCGCCCAGGGCCACCCTGCACTGACCCTTAGCCGTCGAGCCGCTCCGGGCGCAGGCTGAGCACGCCCTTGCGCTCAAGCTCGATCAGCATCTGGTCGATCTGGCTACGCAGCTCGAGCATGCCGTCAGGGCTCAGGATCAGGAAGCCGGACTTCACCAGGTGCTCGCGCCCCTGGCCGTCCGTGACATTGGCGGCCAGGGCCACGCGAAAGGTCCCGGCCTGGAAGCCGAGGCCGGCCACCTGGTCGCCGAAGATCATCGGAAGGTCGAAGTCCGGCAGGCCGGGTTGACTGGACATGGCGGGAACCTCGCATGATTCCCCCTGGAAAGGCGCGCACCGGGCGCTATGGCGTCCGGGGTCATGGCAGGCTTAGATGGCCGGGACCTGTCCAGCCGGCGAGCCCTGAGCATGACCCTAGAGACCTCGACCTCCTATCCCGACACCGGCCTCCTGGCCGTGGCGGCCCGACTGGCCTTCGGTCTGACGGCGCTCGCCATCGTGCTGGCGGTCATCGCACCCGGCTGGTTGCTGCCTAAGGTGCTGCACTCGCACTATCTCGAACACTTCGCGGCCTACTATATCGCCGCCGTCGCGGGGGCGGCGGCCATGCCGCGTATCCAGATCCGGCGGATCGGGATCGGCTATGCGCTGTTCGCCCTGGGGCTGGAGGGCCTGCAGCTGGCGCGCGGCATCCCGCACATGCAGGCCTGGAACAATGCGGTGGCGGACCTCGGTGGCGTCGCCGCCGCCCTGTTCCCCGTGGTGGTCGAGCGGTTTCGGGCCCGTTTCGCGCCCCGGCCCAAAGCCTAGAGACAGGCGCTCTGCAGCGCCGCCCCGACCCACAGGCCCGCCAGCAACACCCCGGCGCCCAGGCTGACCCGCCAGCCGAAGGCGCGGCCGCCGAGCACGAAGGACGCCGGCGCCTTGATCAGCATGTTCGAGGACAGGCCCAACAGGACGCCCATGGCCGCCGTCCGGTCATCGCTCGCTCCGCTCACCGCCAGGGCGGCCATGGAGACCGCCGCCGCATGGGCGTCGACCAGCCCGGTCAGGGTCGCGCCAGCGAGCATGCCGGCCATGCCCAGCCAGACATCCAGTCCCCGGGCCAGCAGGGTGAAGGCCGTGACCAGGGCCACGAACACCAGAGCCACCCGCAGGTTGAAAGCCCGCCCCGGATCGACCTGTTCCTCCACGGCCCCGACGCTGCGTCGCGCGAGCAGGCCGGCATAGGCCAGGATCGCCAGGCCCCCGGTCGCCAGGGGGATGGCGAGGATCGTCAGCAACTGGGGTCGCGCCGCAGCGACCAGGGCGGCCAGATAGGCCAGGCTCGATAGCATGGACGCCGCCCCGCCCGCCGCCGCCGAGGGGACCAGGCGCGCGTCGTGCCGGGCGCGACCGGCCATGGCCGCGATCGCCGCCGTGGACGACACCAACCCTCCGGCTAGGCCCGCGACCAGCAGGCCGTAGCGGGCGCCGGCCAGGCGCAGGGCGACATAGCCGAGCGCGCTCAGCCCCATCAGGACGACCACCGGCCGCCACAACAGGAACGGATTGATCAGGCCCCAGGGATCGACCGCCCGGTCAGGCAGCAGGGGCAGGATCACCAGGGCCGCGATGCCGAAGCTCAGGCCGTCCAACAGCTCCTGTTCGCTCAGGCTCTCGCGCACCAGCCGGTGCAGCGGCGTGCGCCAGGCCAGCAGGGCGGCCACGACCACGCCGGCCTCTCCCGCCAGGGCGGGGCGGCCGGCGGCGATCACGCCCAGCAGGAAAGTGGCGAAGAAGGCGACCTCGGTGGTCAGGCCAGGGTCATGCCGCTCGCCCAGCATGTAGCCCGCCAGGATTGCGCCCGCGACCGCCAGGCCGGCGACGGCGGTCAGCAGGGGCTGGCCCAGCAGGCCCACAATCCCGCCGACCAGCCCAGCCAGGGCGAAGGTGCGCAGGCCCGCATAGCCGCGGGCGCCGCCCTCGCCCTTGCGACGCTCGCGATCGACGCCGATCAGCAGGCCGACGCCCAGCGCCACCAGCAGCCGCCACTCGGGGCGATGGAACAGATCGATCGCCAAGGCTGAAGTCCTCCCGCCGGCTTAGAGCTTGATCGCCCGGGGCCCAGCCGGATAGTTGGCCCATGGATATCAATGAGACCGTCGTCCAGCAGTTGAAACTGCGGATCGCCTCGGACAGGCCCCTCACCCCGGTCCCGGAACTCAATGGCGTCCTGCGGCTGATGGCCAAGTGGCGCTCGCAGATCATCGCCAACACCCTGATTCAACAGCATGGCCAGACCATCCTCCATGGTCCGTTCGCCGGCATGACCTATGTCAAGAACGCCACGGAGGGCGCGCTGGCGGCCCGGCTGCTGGGCGCCTATGAATCCGAGCTTCATCCGCACATCCAGGCCCTGGTCGACGAAGCGCCGGACTGTGTGATCGATGTCGGCTGCGCCGAGGGTTACTACGCCGTCGGCCTGGCGCGGCTGATGCCGGAGACAACCGTCCACGCCTATGACATCGACGCGCGCGCCCGGACCGCCTGTGCGGAGCTGGCCCAGGCCAACGGGGTCGCCGACCGGGTGGTGATCGGGGAGCGGTTCGCCCCCGATGGCTTCCAGGCCTTCGCCGACCGCCGCTGCGTGGTGATGGTCGACGTCGAGGGCGCCGAGCTGGACGTCCTGCAGCCGGACCAGAGTCCCGCGCTCGCCGGCATGAGCATCATCGTCGAGACCCATGACCATCTTCAGCCTGGGGCGCTCGCCACCCTCACAGCCCGGTTCTCGACCACCCACGACATCGTCCGGGTGGACCAGGGCGGCAAGACCACGCCCCTGCCCGCCTGGCTCAAGGGCCTGGGACATCTCGACCACCTGCTGGCGGTCTGGGAGTGGCGGGAAACGCCGACGCCCTGGCTGGTGATGCGTCCGAAGATCGCGAACCCGGCGGCCCGGCGCGCGCCCGAGGCGGCGGCGACCGTCGCGCGCGGCGAGCCGGCGCCCTGGTTCACGGCCCCCACAGAGAGCCTGCCGGACTTCGATTTCTCAAGCTTGGGCGGCCAGTACGTCCTGATCGGCTTCATGCCGCTGGACGATCAGGCCCGCGCCGGGGCGCTGCGGGTGCTGGCGGCGCACCAGCCGATGTTCGATGACGCCCGACTGACCGCCTTCGCGGTGCTCCGCGACGCGGCGACGATCGCCCAGGTCCGCGACCAGCCGGGGTTACGCTGGATCCTGGACCGCGATGGCGCGGTGAGCCGGCTCTATGGGGCGGTCGACGCCGACGGATCGGACGCCTCCGTCTGGGTCCTGCTCGACCCCACCCTGCGGGTGCTGGCCACGGCGCCGGTGGGGGCCGAGGCCGGGCTGTTCGCGGCCCTGCCCAACCTGCCCCCGCCCCAGGACCATGCGCGGACGCCGCTGAGCGCCCCGGCCCTGATCGTGCCCCGGATCTTCGAGCCTGATCTCTGCGCACGGCTGATCGCGCTCTATGAGACAACCGGCGGGCGGGCCTCCGGGGTGATGCGCGACATCGACGGCAAGACCATGGCGGTGATGGACGCCTTCAAGCAGCGGCGCGACGTGCTGGTGGCGGCGCCGGAGCTGCGGGCCGAGCTGCGCGACGCCCTGCGCCGCCGCCTGGTCCCCGAGATCGCCAAGGCCTTCTGCTTCGAGGCCACCCGTATCGAGCGCTATCTGGTCTCCTGCTACGACGCCGCCGAGGGCGGGGTGTTCCGGGCGCATCGGGACAACACCACCCGGGTCACGGCGCACCGGCGGTTCGCGGTCTCCATCAACCTGAACAGCGACGACTTCGAGGGCGGCGACCTGAGGTTCCCGGAATATGGCCTGCAAACCTATCGGCCGCCGACCGGGGGCGCGGTGGTGTTCGCCTGCGGCCTGCTGCACGAAGCCCTGCCGGTGACGGCCGGACGGCGGTTCGCCTTCCTGCCCTTCCTCTATGACGAGACCGGGGCGGCGATCCGCGAGGCCAACCAGATCCACCGGGGCGATCAGCGCGAGGGCGCCGCCGGCCTGACCGCCTTGGAAGACGACCGGCTGTCGGCGGAACTCAGCTAGACGGTGCGGCGAGCGCCTGGACAGCCGCGAGGTCCAGGGCCTTCAGGTCGCTGGCCATGATCGCGGCGTGAGACCGCCAGACCGCCCAGACCAGATCCGAGACCTCGGACCGCAGCGGCGTGGTCGCATCGCCGAAGAGGCGCTGGTCGATGTCCAGCGCCACGGCCTGACGGCTCAGCGCCCCCCGCAGGTCATCATCGCCGATCACCCTCAGGGCGGCGGCGACATAGGCGTCCTCGGTCTCGGCGATTATCCAGTCCGGCATGCCCAGCAGGCGCAGCAGCATGGCGTCGGTCATGCCGTGCGGCTCAGGCCGCTCCATGGCCACCACCGGGAGGCCCTGGCGCAGGCCGTCAACGACGCTGTGCAATCCGCCGAACGGGAACGGGCTGAGGATCAGGTCGCAGGCCGACAGGGCCGCCAGATAGCCCTCGTAGCCGAGGGTCGAGTGGACCGTGACCGCCTTCAGGGACCGCAGCACGCCACGGCGGAAGGCCTCGACGGCGCCGCCCCGGGCGTTGGGAAAGAACTCGAACGCCACGGGGCGAGAGGCGCGCGCCTGGATCTGGCCGAGCAGGGTCAGGAACCCCGGGTTCAACTTCAGCATATTGCTGGGCACGGCGATCCGCACGGTGTCGGCCTGGTCGCGAACCTGGGGCGGGATCGGGACATAGGCCGGCGCGCGCTCGAACCTCAGGCTCTCGTCGGGCAGCAGCAGCACCCGTTCTCCGAACAGGGCCGGATCGGACACATAGCCCTGCTCGATCAGATAATAGTCGAGGGTCGGGCAGAAGGTGGAGGCCGAGTGGCCGATGGCCGTGAACTGCAGCGGCGCCAGTCGCAGGTTGGCGAACACCGGGCCCCAGTGGCGCATGCCGACGCTCAGCCAGAAGACCGCGTCCGGGGCGAGGCTGCGGAAGTGGTCGAAGATCTCCGCCAGATGGCCGCCGCTGGCCTGACGCTCGAAGGTCACGACCTCGTCGAACAGGGCCGAGACATGGGCGTCGACCTCGCTCTTCTCGGTCAGCAGCACCAGGTGGAAGCGGGTGCGCAGCTGGCGCAGATACTGGCCGAAATAGCGGTACTGCACATGGCGAGCGTGGATGATCTCGGCGGCGACCACCATCCGGGGCTTCCCGGGATGCGGCGCGGGCGGCGCGAGGTCATGGAAGCCCATGGCCTCGCCCAGACGCCGCAGGAGGCCGTTCAGGACGGCCTTGAGCCGGTGCTTGTGCGGCCCCGAGGCATAGCTGCAATCCATCCAGGCGACGGAGATCAACACGATGGCGCGCAGACGCGGGCCGACGGACAGGGCGCCGATGCGGTCGGCCGCCTCCAGCAGCGCCTCCCGTCTTTGAGCGCCGACCAGGGTGCGCACGGGCGACTGGCTGACCAGGGACAGATAGCTCAGCAGGGCCAGGTCTGGCGGCAGGTCGAACAGGGCCACGAAATCCAGGTCCAGCCGCGCGTCGAGATTCAGCAGCGCCAGATAGGCCGCGATCCGGCTGCGGGACCCTTCGGCGGCGGCCTTGAGTCCATCAGGGAACAGGGCCAGCAACCCGGCCTCGGCGCCGTCGAAGGCGCTGGCCGCGAACAGGTGGCCGATCTCCCGGTGGGCGAACATCAGCCGCAGCAGCTGGTCCTCGCCGAGCTCCAGGTCCGGCGCGCAGAGCACGGCGGTCAACGCCGCCGCCAGCCGCGTATAGGCCAGGCGCAGAGGTCCGGCGTCCGGCGCGGCCGGATAGCCAAGGCGGACCGGCTCGTCTCCGGTCAGGGCCGTCACCGCGTCGAGCACCCGGTCCAGGGCGTCCGGCGCCCGGCCATGGACGGCGCGTTCGACCTCGGCGAGATTGATCATGGCGCCCGACCTCCCAGGGTGAGATCGCGGCCCTTGCAACTCACCCAGCCGCCCGGGGTCCGCCGATAGAGCCGGACCGCATAGGCGCCGGCCGCCAGGGGGCCGGTCGACACCGTCTGCTCATAGCCGCTGACCGCGACCTGGGGCTTGTGGAAAAAGGCGGCGACGTCGGGGCGGTCCTGGGTCACCGCCAGGTCGCCCACCCAGTCTCCGCCTGGGCCGGTCAGCCGGATTCGACCCGCCACCAGGCCGGGACCCGGGCCAAGATCCGAGATCCAGCCGGCCGCCCGCAACCGCCATCCGGGCCCGCCGACCGAGGTGGGCGTCAGCTCGGCGACATCCAGGCCGCAGGAGGCGGGCGGGGCGGGATCGAGGGCGGCGGCCTCCGCGCCGACGGGGCGCAGGGCCGGCGCCGGACCCAGCACCTGGTCGATGCGGTCGCGGGCCTGGGGCGAGGCGGGCGGCCCAGGAACCAGGCTGCTGGCCAGGCCGGTCTCCAGCACTTCCAGCACCACGGCGTCAGGGTGGTAGGCGGCGATCAGGTCCGGCCGCCAGGGGCCATCCTGATTGTGCGCCACGATCAGCCGGCTGAAGTCGCCATAGAGCAGGGGCAGGAGCGCGTTGGAGAACGAGTCCACGGTCAGCATCAGGGTGGGCTTGCCGACCTCTCCGGTCTCAATGACCCGGGGCCCCATCCAGCTATGGTCGGCGCCCAGATAGGTGATGGCGACCCGGCCCTGGACGCGGGGGTCGATCAGCTGGGGATTGTCCAGGCGGACGAAACCCTTCACCCCCTCCATATTGGCCAGGTCGGCCTGCTGCGCCCCATAGGCGATGGGCGCCTCGACGAAGGCCGACCGGGGGCGGGGCCCCTGGCCGACGCCCCGCGACTGGAGCGCGCGCATCAGGGTCTCATAGCCGCCATAGGCGCCATAGCCCGTCCAATGGGTGTCGTGGCGGCTATAGGCGCGCGGGCCCTGGGCGGCGACCGCATCATGCGGATAGAGCACCGTCCCGGCCCCGGTCTCCTGCGCCAGTCGGGCCAGGCGCAGGGCCGGGCGATCCGGAGCCGGCGGCCCCATCCAGCCCGGGGCGAACCTCGGAAAGACCGTCTCCTTCACCGGTGGGGTCAGGACCAGATAGGGGACGGCGCCCAGCGCCTCGGTCCGACCGGCCAGACCCTGAAGCCAGGCCCGGGTCTGGGCCGGAGACAGGGCCTCGCTGCCCCGCGCGGCGCCTAGGTGCGAGCCGTTGTCGTAGAACAGCCAGCCGTCCCGTCCGACGATCACCCGGCCCGAACCCGACACCCCGAGCGGAAGCCGGGCCGCATTGAGGAAGGGGATCAGGAACCGCCGCGCCGGAAAGCGGTCGGCCACCGCCGCCTCGACGCCATCGCGGAAGGCCGGCGCCTCGCTGAGATGACGCGGCCAGGGCGGCGGCGGGCTCAGCTCGCGGTTCTCCTGCAGGTTCGGCGCGCGAACGAGCACCGGCAGGATGAAGGCGGCGGCCATCAGGAAGGCCACGACCCCGATCAGTCTGCGCCAATGGGCGTCAAGTCCGTCCATGGTCAGAACCTGAAATAGAGGAAGGGGTTGAGGCTGGCGTTGGTGAGCAGGGCCACGCTGAGCACCAAGCCCGCCGCCAGCAGCCAGACCGGCATGGGATGGACGGCGACCGTGTCCAGCCGGGGCTCCAGCTGCTCGGCCCGGCCGACGATCGGCCGGCCAAGGCGGGCCATCATTGCAGGGGCGAGCGGTCCGGCGAAGGCGACACCAAGCACCAGGGCCGCCACCACCTCCAGGTTCAGGGTCCGGGCCAGGCCGATCCCCTGGGCCGTCCAGCCCGAGGCGCCGGCCATGGCGTGCAGATAGGCCAGGGCATGGGGCAGGTCGGCGGCGCGGAACAGCACCCAGCCGCCGAGCACCACCAGCAGGGCGTAGAGGTGGCCGACCGGGCGCGGCGCACGGGCCAGCAGCCCGCCCAGTCCGAACCGCTCCAGCATCAGGAAGGCCCCGTGATAGAGGCCCCAGAGCACGAAGGTCCAGGCGGCGCCGTGCCAGAATCCGGTCAGCAGGAACACGATCATCAGGTTGCGCACCGTGCGCCACCGCCCGCCGCGATTGCCGCCCAGCGGGATGTAGACATAGTCCCGGAACCAGCCCGACAGCGACATGTGCCAGCGTCGCCAGAACTCGGTGATCGAGGCCGAGGCGTAGGGGTGGTCGAAGTTCTTCGGGAAGGTGAAGCCCAGCAGGAAGGCCAGGCCAATCGCCATGTTCGAATAGCCGGCGAAGTCGAAATAGATCTGCAGGGCGTAGGCCAGCGCCCCCAGCCAGGCGGTGGTCGCGTCCAGGCCCGCCGGCAGGCCGAAGGCGTAGTCGGCGAGATGGGCGACGCTGTTGGCGACCAGCACCTTCTGGCTCAGCCCGACGATGAAGTACTGGATCCCCAGCCCCACCCGCCGCGACCGCGCGCGGTCGCCATGCATCTCGTCGCGGATATGGGCGTAGCGGACGATGGGCCCGGCGATCAGGTGCGGGAACATCAGGATATAGGCGGCGAACTTCAGGGGATCGCGCTCGACCTTCACCGCGCCGCGATGGACGTCGACCGCGTAGCTGATCAGCTGGAAGGTGAAGAAGGAAATGCCCAGCGGCAGGCGCTGGACGATGCTGGGCAAGGGATGACCCGGCAGGATGGCGTTGAGGTTCTGGGCCAGGAAGCCGGCATATTTGAAATAGCCCAGCACGCCCAGGTCCAGGACGATCAGGGCCGCGAGCCACAGGCCGCGTCCCCGCCCCGCCCGCGCCACGGCCAGACCGCCGGCCCAATTGACCACGATCAGCCCGGCCAGCAGCAGGACATAGGCGCCCTCGCCCCAGGTGTAGAACACCGCGCTGCCGACCAGCAGGGCGCCGGTCCGCCAGCCGCTGGCGTAGTAGCCGATCAGGAACAGCGGCAGAAAATAGAAGATGAAGATGATGGAGCTGAACAGCACCCGTCTCGTCCCCCCGCCGCGCGCCCAGACCGCGCAGCCAAGCTCAAGCTGATAGGGCCTGGAACCCCGCCTGTCAGCCCGTGCTATGGAGAAGCCGCGCAACCTGGGGAGGACGCCGATGTCGGTCGAGTTGGGGATCATCGAGGGCTATTACGGCCGGCCCTGGTCCTGGACCGCGCGGGCGCGGCAGGTCACCGCCCTGAAGCCCCACGGCTATGGCTTCTACCTCTACGCCCCCAAGGCCGACGCCTTCCTGCGCCGTCGCTGGCGCGAGGCCCATCCGGCCGGCGAGCACGCCCAGATGAAGGCCCTGGCCGCCCATTGCGCGACCGAGAACGTGCGGTTCGGCGTCGGCCTGAGCCCCTATGAGCTCTATCTGGACTTCGGTGCGGAGGCCAAGGCCGCCCTGGCCGACAAGCTGGCCGAACTGGACGCG
>NZ_CANCLE010000079.1 GCF_947378715.1 Phenylobacterium aquaticum | reverse complement strand
GGCTCCCTGCCGCATGCGCCGCGCCGGGCGCCAGCAGTCCGCTCGCGAGGACCGCGCGCCGCGTCGTCCCCATCGTCTCAGCCTGCCTTGTAGTAGTCGAGATACCAGTCGACGAAGCGGGAGACGCCCTCCTCGACCAGGACCTTGGGAGCATAGCCGAGGGCTGAGCGGGTGTCGGTGATGTCGGCCTCGGTGCGGGCCACGTCGCCGGGCTGCATGGGCATCAGGTTGAGCTTGGCCTTGCGGCCGAGCTTCTCCTCCAGGACCTGGATATAGCGCATCAGCTCGACGCGGTGGCTGTTGCCGATGTTGAGGATGCGCCAGGGGGCGACGCCGCTGGTGGCGGGATCGGGGGCCATCGGGTCCCACGCCGGGTTGACGGCGGCGGGGCGGTCGAGGGCGGCGAGCACGCCTTCGACGATGTCGTCGACGAAGGTGAAGTCGCGCTGCATCCTGCCCTCGCCATAGACGTCGATCGGCTGGTCCTTGAGGATGGCGTCGGTGAACTTGAACAGCGCCATGTCCGGTCGACCCCAGGGGCCGTAGACGGTGAAGAACCGCAGGCCCGTGCAGGGGATGCCGAACAGGTGGGCGTAGGAATGCGCCATGGACTCATTGGCGAGCTTGGTGGCGGCATAGAGGGTGATGGGATGGTGCACCGGATCATGCACCGAGAAGGGCAGCTTGCCATTGGCCCCGAACACCGAGCTGGTCGAGGCATAGACCAGATGGGCCGGCTGCGCAGCGCGGCAGCCCTCCAGGATGTTGGCGAAGCCGGTCAGGTTGGAATCCACATAGGCCGCCGGATGTTCCAGGCTGTAGCGGACCCCGGCCTGGGCGGCGAGATTGACCACCCCGTGGGGCTTTGTCTCGGCGAACAGGGCGGCGACCGCCTCGCGGTCCTCCAGATTGATCTTGGCATGGCGATAGCCGGGCAGGGCCTCGAGCCGCGCCAGCCGCGCCTGCTTGAGGGTCGGGTCATAGTAGGGATTGAGGTTGTCGAGCCCGATCACCCGGTCGCCCCGGGCCAGCAGCCGATGGGCGAGGTGCGAACCGATAAAGCCGGCTGAGCCGGTGACGAGGATGTCTGCCATGATATCGTGAGCCTAGCGGCTCGGTCAGCCGTTGGCGACCACGCGCAGGGCTGGGGCCGCGCCGGGCCGCTCGCCGCGGATCTGGGCGACCAGGTCGAACAGGGCGCGCCGCACGTCCTCGACATCGCCCTTGTCAGCCAGAACCTCGAGATCCTGGAGGTGGTTGGCGGTGACCCGCAGGGCGGAGGAGGACACCACTTCCATCACCTTGGGCGCGCAGGGGATCGAACGCTCGGTCTCGTCCAGCAGGGCTTCGGTGAGCTTCTCGCCAGGACGCAGGCCGGTGATCTCGATCTCGATGTCCTTGCCGGCCGTGCGGCCAGAGAGCGCGATCATCTGGCGGGCCAGATCCATGATCCGCACCGGCTCACCCATTTCCAGCAGGAAGAGGCGGGCGTGATGGCTGTCGGCGCCCTCGGCGCAGGTGGCCGTGGCGTGCAGCACCAGCTGGGTCGCCTCGGGAATGGTCATGAAGAACCGCGCCATCTCCTCATGGGTGACGGTGACCGGGCCGCCGCGATCGATCTGTGACTTGAAGATCGGCACCACGGAGCCGGCCGAGCCCAGCACATTGCCGAACCGCACGGCCGAGAAGCGGGTGCCCTGGCCGGTCTGCTGGGCCTGGATCACCGATTCCGCCAGGCGCTTGGTGGCGCCCATGACATTGGACGGATCGACCGCCTTGTCTGTGGAGATCAGCACCATCTGGGCCGCACCGCTGGCGCGCGCCGCCTCGGCCACGTTCCAGGTGCCGATGACATTGGTCAGCACACCCTCGCTGGGATGGCGCTCGACCATCGAGACGTGCTTGAGCGCGGCAGCGTGGAACACCAGGTCCGGCTTTTCGGACAGGAAACAGGCCTTGACGCGATTGGTGTTGCGCACGTCGACCAAGGCCGCCTTGCGCGACAGGCTGGGGCAGGTCTCGCCCATCTCGCGGTCGATCTCGAACAGTGAGGTCTCGGAGAAGTCCAGCATGGTGATGTGGGCGGCCTGGAAGGCGGCGACCTGACGGCAGAGCTCGGCCCCGATGGAGCCGCCCGCGCCGGTGATCAGCACCCGTCGGCCGCGGATCAGGGCCTGGACGGCCGCGCGGTCCAGCTCGATCGGCTCGCGGGCCAGCAACTCCTCGACGCTGATGTCGCGCATCGGCAGCAGCGAGACGCCTTCGTGCTGGGAGAGTTCGACGATGGAGGGCAGGCGCAGCAAGCGGATGCCGTCGTTCTTCAGTCGGCCCAACTGGTCTGCGGTGAGACCCTTCAGCCGGCCCGGCTCGTCCAGGAACAGGATGGCGCGGGGATAGCGGTTCCAGCGGCGGAGATCGGCCAGGGCGGCGTCCAGGTTCTCGATGCTCTCGATGATGCAGACGCCGCGCACCTGCTGGCCGACGTCGCGGGCTTCGGGGCCGACTATGCCAACGGCGGTCCAGGCGTGATCATGGCGACGCGCGACATCGCGCAGATAGGTGTCAGCCAGCGCCGTCGGACCGATCAACAGCAAGGAGGGCGCCTGGGCGGCCCGGTCCCGGATCGACTTCAGCGGGGCGAAGCTGTCCAGGGCGTGCTCGTGCAGGGCGCGCCGCGCGATGCGGGCCCCCATGGAGCCGACCATCTGGAAGATCGGCGACAGGGCCAGGACGGAACGCGCCAGGCCGCTGGCCCGGTCGATGACGAACACCGCCAGCAGGAAGACCCCGGCGGTCAGCATGGCCGTGCGGGCCAGGACCAGGGCGTCGGGAATGGAGACGTAGCGCCAAGGCGACAGCTCGCGGCGGAACATGAAGGAGAACAGAGCGGCCAGGGCCGCGTAGATCGCGGTCAGCTGCAACAGGCTGAGGCTCGACAGGCCGCTGGAATCCAGCCCAAGCGCCCGGGTGGCCGACAGCATGTAGGCGAGCAGGAAAGCCCCGGCGGCGATCAGAGTATCGGCGAGAACCGTCTGAGCACGGTTGGCCATCTGCTCCATGATACGCGCTCCGCTCAGGACAACCGAAGGGGCACCATAGACCCGCGACAGCGACCGTCCAATGAAACTCCGAACCACCCGAGAAACGTCGCGGCTCACCCCGCTCCAGCGCCATGCGCGAAAGCCTAAGCCGCCGGACCCTAGTCCAGGGGCGCGGTCGTGAAAACAGAAAAGCCGCCCTCCGGATCGGAAGGCGGCTCTCCTAAAAAGCGAGTACTTAAAAGATCTTAGAAGGTCGCCTTGACGCTCAGCGCCACGCGGCCGTCATAGATCGAGCCGAAGCCGTGCTCGTCGGTGTCCCAATAACGCAGGTCCAGGCCAACGTGGCTGGTCAGGGCGTAGCCGACGCCGAGGTTCCAGGTGTTGTAGTCGCCGTTGTAGTCGACGTCCTGGTGGCCGATCGCGCCGCTCAGCGACCACTTGTCGTCAACCGGCACGGAGCCGTTGATTTCCACATAGGTGGCCGCGCCGGACTTGAACGGGAATTCCGGCGAATAGTACACGGCGCCGCCGATCGTGCCCTTGCCGACCGGAACCGAGCCGGCGACCTTCACTTCGTAATAGGCTTCGTCCGTGCCCGAGGGCTTGTTGGCGTAGCCGTAGTAGATGACGCCCAGGTCCATGGCGACGGGACCGACGGTCGGCTTGTAGCCGGCGTACAGGTCATATTCCATGGTGGTGCCGTTGTTGAAGTCGACGTTCGACAGCCAGGTGCCGGCGTACAGCTTGCCGGCGGTCAGGTCGGCGCCGCCGAACACTTGGCCGCCGCCGTCCGTTTGGCTGATGCCACGGAACATGTAGTCCGAGGCCGCGCCGATGTTGAAGGCGACGGTCGGGCTGTCATCAGCCAGAGCGGCGCCGCCCATGGCGACGGTAGCCGTCGCGGCGAGCAGTGCGATCTTGAGAGTTTTCATTTCGTTTTATCCCCTTGTCTCCGACTAAGCTTAGCCCAGTCGGCTCAAACCATCGCTAATCGGGTTGGAGTCGAGCAATGCGCAGGCCGCACATGCTTTCCAACAGCCCTGCGGTGGCTAAAATTTGAGCGCTCTGTGGTTGAAGTGCTCTAATTGTAGGCGCTCAGCATCTGCAGAACAGCCGCCGTGCGCCATTCGCAAATATGTCTCGGAGGATAAATGAGGTGTTAAGGCCTAGCGCATCCCTAGTGGGGCGTAGCCCAGGTGTGTCCCAGCATCCACAAGTAGCGTCTCGCCGGTGATGTGCCGGGAGGTTGGGGAGGCCAGGAACACCGCCGAGGCGGCCACATCCTCCGCCGTGGACGCCGCCTTCAGCGGGGTCGAGGCGGCCGTCGCTTCCCGCATCCGGTCGACGCGCTCCTGCGGCATGCCCTTGCCGAACCACGGGGTGTCGATGAAGCCCGGACACACCGCATTGACCCGGATCTTCGGGGCGAGCCCGCGGGCCAGCGACAGGGTCATGGTGGTGAGCGCCCCCTTGGAGGCGGCATAAGGCACAGACGAGCCAATGCCCATGACCCCGGCGATCGAAGAGGTGTTGACCACCGCGCCCGGGCGAGGCCCTGCCTCCAGCAATGACCGCGCGGCGCGGATCATCTGGAAGGCGCCGATCACGTTCACGGCGTAGAGGTTCTGGAAGTCCTCGGCCGAGATCGCGTCCATGTCCCCGTGGTTGGGCGCGAACTTGGTGATCCCGGCGTTGTTGAACAGGGCGTCGATCCGGCCAAAGGGCTCGGCCGCGGCGGCGATCCGGCGGCAATCGGCGTCCAGGGCGACGTCTCCCTGGACCAGAACGGCCTTGGCGCCCTTGGCCTCCACCAGGCGGGCGGTCTCCTGGGCTTCCTCGGCGCTGCGCGCGTAATTGATGATCACCGCCTCGGCGCCCCGGTCAGCCACCTCCACGGCCATCGCGCGGCCCAGGCCGGTGGAAGCGCCGGTCACCAGCACCACGAAGCCGTCGAAATCCTTGCCGCTCATCGCCAGTCCCTCCCGGACATCTGTGTCTTGGCCCAGGCCTAGCGCCATCCGACCTCTATCGGAAGCCCGTTGGGCCGGGGGAGGCGCGGTTGCCCGCCGCCTTCCGCGAGGGTAAAGCGCGGCATGGACGAAACCCATCTCACCCAGCTTGGCCAGGAGGCCCGCGGATTCGCCAGCCCCGAGGAAGCGGTTCTCGAGCGCGTGCCGAATCCGCAGAAGGACGTGCTCTATCTCGCCCGGTTCACCGCCCCGGAGTTCACCTCCCTGTGCCCGGTCACCAGCCAGCCCGACTTCGCCCACCTGGTCATCGACTATGCTCCAGGCGATTGGCTGATCGAGTCGAAATCGCTGAAGCTCTATCTCGGCGCCTTCCGCAATCACGGGGCCTTTCATGAGGACTGCACCGTGGCGATCGGCCGGCGTATCGTTGAGGTCGCCCAGCCCCGCTGGTTGCGCATCGGCGGCTATTGGTACCCTCGGGGCGGCATTCCCATAGATGTGTTCTGGCAAACCGGCCCCACGCCTGAGGGGCTCTGGGTTCCGGACCAGGGCGTGGCGACTTACCGCGGGCGCGGGTGAAAGAGTAATCGGCCGTGTTTAGGCCTGTTCAATTCAGGTCTAGGTTTGGCTGGACTTGACCAATTCAGTATTTTTCAGAATCGCGACCCGCTGGCATCTGCCCGACAGCGCGCGCCGCGCGGCCGCCGCGTTGGGATTTGTGCGGTGTCGACTAGCCGACTTCCTCGAAATGGGGTAAAGAGACGACGCCCAACTCTCCTCGGGCGTGTCACACTTCAGGCCGGATGGCGGAAACGCTGTCCGGCCGTTGTGTTTTCAGGCCCTTGCAGGCTTCTTGCGGACCCGGATCAGGGCCGCCAATGTCGGGTCAGGGCTGTGGGATCGGGCCGTTCCCGCTCCAGCGGCGCGTCCTTCACCGTGCCCATGAAGATGAAGCCCGCCACCCGTTCGTCGGGCGCCAGGCCCAGCAAGGCGCGCGCCTCGGCGTCATATGAATACCAGTCGGTGATCCAGTTCGCGCCATAGCCCATGGCCTGGGTCGCGTAGAGCAGGGTGGTGCAGACCGCGCCGGCCGAGAGCAACTGCTCCCACTCGGGAATCTCGCCGGCCACGACCCGTGAGATCACCGCCACGCCCAGCGGCGGGACCTTGAGCTTGCCAAGCTTGGCCGAGGCCCGTGCGTCGCCGCGCGACTGGGCCAGCGCCTCCAGGCGGGCGGCGAAGACAGCCTTGTCGGGGCCTTCGAGAATCACGAACCTCCAGGGGGCGAGCTTGCCGTGATCGGGAACCCGCGCGGCCAGCCGCAGCAGGTCGGCCAGCTCCCCGGCGTTGGGCGCCGGCTCGGACAGGGCCACGGCCGAGGCGGAGCGGCGGGTCGCCAGGAAGTCCAGCACCTGGGGATGTGGCGCGATCTCGACGGGCGCGCCGAAGGCGGGCGCGGCGGGGAGAGAAGGGGGCATAGGCGAGCGCCTCGTTAGCAAAGCCGACAGGCGGCTTGTGTAGGGGTTCGCCAACCGGTTTCGCAAGGCGAGGGCAGCATATGGCGACGAAACCCGACTGGCTGACCTCGCACGGCGCGCCGTGGGTCCGCGGTCCCGCACGGCTGGTCTATGACAATCCCTGGATCTCGGTGACCGAGTTCGACGCCACAGCTCCCACCGGCCGGCCAGCGCTCTATGGACTGGTGGGCTTCAAGAACCATGCGATGGCGATCCTGCCGATCCACGACGACGGCTCGGTCACCCTGGTCGGCCAGAACCGCTTCGCCTTCGCCGACTACAGCTGGGAGATCCCGGAAGGCGGCGGGCCGCTCGAGGACGACCTGCTGGGGAGCGCCCAGCGCGAGCTGCGTGAGGAGACCGGTCTGGTCGCCGCCGAATGGCGCGAGGTCATGCGGATGCAGCTGTCCAACTCGGTGACCAACGAACTGGCGGTCTGCTACCTGGCCACCGGCCTCAGCCAGGCCGACCTGGTCCCGGAGGGCGACGGCACCGAAGACATCGCCATCGCCCGGGTTCCGTTCCGCGCGGCGCTCGACGCCGCCATGGCCGGATGGATTCTTGACGCCCTGACAGTGGCGATGCTGCTGCGGGGCTACCATATGGCTCGGGAAGGGTCTTTGCCGAGCCATCTGGCGCAGGCCATGTTAGGATAGGGGAGACGTCATGGGACGGGAGGAGCCTTTGAGCCAGCGCCTGGAAGTCATCGACCCCACCGCGCCGCCGCCGGTGTGGGCGGCCCTGCGCAACGAAGCCGAACGCGCCGCCAAGACCGAGCCTGGTCTGGGCTCTCTGCTCAACGCCGTCATCCTGGCGCACGAGAACCTGGGCGCGGCCCTGTCCTATCAGCTGGCCCGCAAGATGGGCGATCAGGAGCTGCGGGCCATGAGCCTGCGCGAGATCGCCGACCAGGCCTATCGCGCTGATCCGCACCTGGTGGAGATCGCCGAGGCCGACCTGAGGGCGGTGTTCGAGCGCGACCCGGCCTGCAAGGGCTATGTCCAACCCTTCCTGTTCTTCAAGGGCTTCCTGGCCCTGCAGACCCAGCGCGTCGCCCACTGGCTGTGGCATGAAGGCCGCGAGACCATGGCCTTCTATCTGCAGAGCCGGATGTCGGAGGTGTTCCAGGTGGATATCCACCCGGCGACCAAGATCGGCTCGGGCGTGTTCATCGACCACGGCACCGGCATCGTCATCGGCGAGACTGCGGTGATCGGCGACGACTGCTCCATCCTGCAGGACGTGACCCTGGGCGGGACCGGCGCCGAGCGCGGCGATCGCCACCCGAAGATCGGCAAGGGCGTCCTGCTGGGCGCCGGCGCCAAGGTGTTGGGCAATATCCACATCGGCGACTACGCCAAGATCGCGTCCGGCTCCGTGGTGCTGAAGCCGGTTCCGGCCGGCTGCACGGCGGCTGGCGTGCCGGCTCGGCTGATGAACTGCCCGACCTGCGACGAACCGGCCCGCAGCATGGATCACACCCTGGTCGACGCGGTCTACGACTACGTCATCTGAGATCGGACCTGTAAGACCGGATCCGGTGGGCGGATTCGCCCCCAGACCTCGCCCGGGCGTCCCCAGCTTTGGGGGCTGCGAGGTTTTGTTCGCTTCGGAAGCCATGTAGGGTCCGGCCCTGTTGAATCGCCGAGGAGCGTGCACGTGGACGAGAGAACCATCCGCAAGATCGAGGGCCACCTGCGCGGGACCTTCGCCAATGCGCGGATCACCCTGGTCCCTCGCCCCAAGCAGAAGGATTCCGCCGAGGTCTATGTCGGCGAGGAGTTCATCGGCGTGGTCTTCGAGGACGAGGACGAGGACGGCTCCTTCATGTTCGAAATGGCCATACTGGCGGAAGATCTGCCCTGACGCCTCGGCCTGCCGGGAGTGCGCCGAACCGGCCGCTCCCGACGGGCTGAAACGCCTTCCGCGCAACCCCGACTTGGCGAACAGGCGGTTTGGAGGCTAGACGGTCTGTAACAGGCCGTGGGGGGCGGCGCAGAACATGGCCTCACGGCAGGACATCGCGAACCGCATACCCATCACCGGGGCCCTGATGCTGGCCACGCTGATGAACACGCTGGACTCCACCATCGCCAATGTCGCCTTGCCCCACATCCAGGGCAGCGTCTCGGCCGCCCAGGACCAGATCACCTGGGTCCTGACCTCCTACATCATCGCCGCCGCGATCATGACGCCGCTCTCGGGCTGGCTGTCGCAGAGGTTCGGCCGCAAGCAACTGTTCCTGATCTCGATCGGCGGCTTCACCCTGACCTCGGTGCTGTGCGGCATGGCCACCAGCCTGCCGGAGATCGTGATCTTCCGCCTGTTGCAGGGGATCGCCGGCGCCTCGCTGATGCCGCTGTCCCAGGCCGTCATGCTGGACCTCTATCCACCGCAGATGGTGCCCCGGGTGATGAGCCTGTGGAGCGCGGCGGTCATTCTGGGGCCCATCGCCGGCCCGACCCTGGGCGGCTGGCTGACCGAAAGCCTGTCCTGGCGCTGGGTGTTCTTCATCAATGTGCCGATCGGCATCCTGGCCTTCGCCGGCATTCAGCTGTTCATGGCCCATGACGAGGGAGGCCGGCAAAGACCCTTCGATTTCATAGGCTTCGGCGGTCTGGTGCTGTTCATCGCCGCCTTCCAGCTGATGATCGACCGAGGCCCCGGCCACGACTGGTTCGATTCCCCCGAGATCTGGATCGAGGGCGGCCTGGCGCTGTCGGGCCTGTGGGTCTTCCTGATGCAGACCATCGCTGCGGAGCATCCGTTCTTCCACCGCGATCTGGCCCGCGACAGCAACTTCGTCTCGACCACCGTCTTCAGCCTGGGGGTCGGGGTGCTGCTGTTCTCGACCAGCGCGCTGATTCCCTCGTTCATGCAGAACCTGCTGGGCTATTCGGCCCTGCAGGCCGGGACGGCCAGCATGACGCGAGGCGTCGGCTCGCTGATGGCCTTCCTGGCCGTGCCCTTCCTGATCCGCCGGTTCGGGCCCAAGCCGGTGCTGATGGTGGGCATAGCGCTGAGCGCCCTGGCGCTGGGGCAGATGGCGACCTTCGACCTGTCGATGACCGCCTTGCCGGTCATGCAGTCCGGCTTCCTGCAAGGGATCGGCACCGGCCTGCTGTTCGCGCCCCTGAACACCCTGGCCTATGCGACGCTCGCGCCCTCGCACCGGGTGGAGGGCACCATCGTGGCGACCATGATGCGCAGCCTGGGCTCCAGCGCCGGCATCTCGCTGGTCCAGGCGGCCCTGATCAATCGCGCGGTGGTCGGACACGCCCATATCGCCGAGCGGATATCGGCCTCTGATCCGGTGGTCCGCGCCGCCTTGCCGGCCGGCATGAACCTCGACAGCTATGCGGGCCTCGCGGCGCTGAATGGCGAGATCACCCGCCAAGGCAGCATGGCGGCCTATAACACCGTGTTCGCCTGGCTGGCGCTGGGCACTCTCGTCCTGGCGCCCCTGATCCTGTTCTTGAAGACGCCGCCGCCCTTGCCGCCGATGCAGAGCGGCGCACCGCCGATGGCCGCCGCCGCCGCCCACGACTGAACGGGCTCGCCCCCCGTCCCGGCTGACGGGGCAGGGGGCGGCCCTTCGGGTCAGAGAACGCCCAGCATCTCCGCGACCAGGGGGTGGCGGACAATGTCGCGGTCGGCCAGGCGGACCACGGCGATATTGCCGACCGCCTCCAGCTTGGTCGCCACCGGGCCCAGGCCCGACAGTTCCGGCAGCAGGTCGGACTGATTGGGATCGCCGGTCACCACCATGGTCGAGTGCCAGCCCAGGCGGGTCAGCAGCATCTTGAGCTGCACATAGGTGCAGTTCTGCGCCTCGTCGATCACCACGAAGGCGTTGTTCAGGGTGCGGCCGCGCATGAAGCCGACCGGGGCGATCTCGATGGCGCCCTCGGCCATCAGGGCCCGGACCCGCTTCATCGACAGCCGGTCGGAGAGCGCGTCATAGAGCGGGCGCAGATAGGGGGCCAGCTTGTCCTCCATCTCGCCGGGCAGGAAGCCGATGGATTCGCCGGCTTCGACCGCCGGCCGTGACAGGACGATACGGCCGACCCGGCCGGATTCCAGGGCCTCGACGGCCTTGGCGATGGCCAGATAGGTCTTGCCCGTGCCGGCCGGGCCGAGCGCCATGACCAGGTTCTTCTCGTCGATCGCCGCCATCAGGGCCTCCTGGCCCGGCGACTTGGCCTTGATGGTCTTCAGATAGCCCTGCTCGCGGTCCTCATTGAAGTTCGCCGCGCTGTGGGCCATCGGCGACCAGGCCCGGTCGACCGGCAGACGGCGAATTTTTCCGTCATCCTCGAACTGGCTCACGTCGAACGCGCCTTCGCGCAGTTGCCGCTTCATGGCTCGCTTGGTCATCGGGGCCTCCACATGGGCATGAAAAAAGGGCGTATCCGCAATGGATCGCCCTTCGAGGTCGACTGAAATGGATGAATCGGAGCGGCGTCGCGCGACGCCTGGCGGCTCGCTTTCCGTTCGCAAACCTGGCGGGGGACCCCGCCGAAGCAAAGTACGCGACACCCTCGTCTCCGTCCTGCGGGACGCCGCCCACCGAAAATCGGCGGCGGCTGGATCGAGAGGGGATGTCCCTCTCGAATCGCCCGACTAAGATCATCCTAACGAGGTTAATGCCGGTTTAATCAAGCCGGTTCGTGCAAGAAACGGGGTGTGCGGATGAGTGTCTATAACTTGGGCGATGTCGGTCCCGTTCTTCCGGGTGAGGACGAATACTGGATCGCACCGAACGCCGCCGTGATGGGAAACGTTATCCTGAAGAAGAACGCATCCATTTGGTTTGGCGCGACTCTCCGCGGAGACAATGATGCGATCACGATTGGTGAAAACTCCAATGTGCAGGACGGATCTGTACTTCACACCGACACGGGCTATCCCCTGACTCTCGGCTCGAATGTGACCATCGGCCACATGGTGATGCTGCACGGCTGCACGATCGGCGACAACACCCTGATCGGGATCGGATCGATCGTGCTGAACGGCGCGAAAATCGGGAAGAACTGCCTGATCGGCGCCAATTGCCTGATCACCGAGGGCAAGGAGATTCCCGACAATTCCCTGGTCATGGGCGCGCCGGGCAAGGTGGTGCGCGAACTGTCCGAGGGCCAGGCGAAGATGATGGCCGCCGGCGCCCACCACTATGTGGAGAACTGGAAGCGCTACCGCGTCGGGCTGAGGGCGATCTGAACGTCCGCCGGCCAGCCGGGCGGAAATTCGTACAGCAGATGAAGTGGTATAGGCGGCCCCCCCTTTTTTTCGAGGAAGGTCGAGCTAAGTGCTCGGATTCACGATGAAACAAGAACGCCAGACGATATGTTCCTTTTTTGTTCTTGTCAATTCGAAGCGCGGTTCGGGTTGAAGTCCGAGCGACCGAACAGCCATCGCCTCCCGCCACCGAGAGGGTTAGGGTGGGCTCATGGATGAAGATGACCGGGTTGAAGTCTACGGGCGCCAGCGCGAGGCGGCGCTGGATGTGATCAGCGACATCGACGAGGGCCACGTCGAGCACTTCGACGTGTCGCCCGACGGCGAGCGCGTCAGCATCACCCATGAGTGGCGGGCGCAGAAGGTCGGCGAGGTCGAACTGCTCGACCGGATGATCTCGGCCTGGAAGCAACTCAACGCCTAGGCTCGGTCGGCCAAAGACGCCCGCTTGACGGACGCAACGGCGCCCGGCGAGGCTCCGCGCCATAAAACTCAGGGAGGTCCGCCGATGGCGTACGAATTCATCAAGGTCGAACGCGAAGGACCGGTCACGGTCATCACCCTGAACCGGCCGGAGGTGATGAACGCGCTGCATTCCCCGGCGCACTTCGAGCTGCATGAGGCCTTCGACGCCTTCGCCGCCGATCCGGAACAGTGGGTCGGCATCGTCACCGGGGCCGGCGAGCGGGCCTTCTCGGCCGGCAATGACCTGAAGCACCAGGCCGGCGGCGGCGGCATGTCCAGCCCGCCCTCGGGTTTCGCGGGCCTGACCTCGCGCTTCGACCTCAACAAGCCGCTGATCGCGGCGGTCAACGGCATCGCCATGGGCGGCGGGTTCGAGATCGCTCTGGCCTGTGACCTGATCGTTGCCGCCGAGGGCGCGATCTTCGCCCTGCCGGAACCGCGCGTCGGCCTGGCGGCCCTGGCCGGCGGCCTGCACCGCCTGCCGCGCATGATCGGCCAGAAGCAGGCCATGGGCATGATCCTGACCGGCCGGCGCGTCACCGCCGCCGAGGGCCAGACCCTGGGCTTCGTCAATGAGGTGGTCCCGGCCGCCGAGCTGCTCACCGCCGCCAGGCGCTGGGCCGCCCAGATCTGCGAGCTGTCGCCGATGTCGATCCGCGCCTCGAAGGAGGCCGTCTACAAGGGGCTGGACGAGGCTACCTTGGAAGACGCCATCAAGGGCCAGATGAAGTACCCGGCCATCGGCGCCCTGTTCCGCTCGGAAGACTTCAAGGAAGGCCCCATGGCCTTCGCCCAAAAGCGCGCGCCCGCCTGGAAGGGCCGCTAGGGGACTGAGGGCGTCGCCGCCGTTCCGGTTCTGGAAGGGCGGCGGCGCATCCCCTGGGGGACAGCGCAAGGCGGCGTCAGGTCCGCCCTCCGCTTGCGGCGGCGCGGGCCGCGCCGATCTCGGCGATCCAGCCCTGGAGGGGCTCGAGCCCCTCGCGCCTCAGGCTATAGACGCGGTGGCGCCCCTCGACCTCGACATCGACCAGCAGGGCGTCTCTCAGCACGCGCAGGTGATGTGACACCGCCGACCGACTGACCGGGACCCCCTTGGCCAGGTTCGTGACATTCGAGGGCCGCCGCGACAGGCGTTGGTAGATCAGCCGCCGGATGGGGTCGCCCAGCGCGTCGAGGATCGCGGGTCCGGTCGCGCCGCTTTGCATCGTGACATGTGAGTTTGAATTCACAGACTTGGCAAGTCTCGCGCAATGGACCTCCAATCGCGCCAACCTGGAGGACGACATGATCACCGGAGCGCACATCGTCATCTATTCGAAGGACGCGGAGGCCGACCGCGCCCTGCTGAAGGACGTGCTCGAATTTCCCTATGTCGATGTCGGCCATGACTGGCTGATCTTCCGCCTGCCGCCTGCGGAGGCGGCGGTTCATCCCTCTGATGAGAACGACCGGCACGAACTATTCCTGATGTGCGACGACGTCGAGGGCGCGGTGAGAAAGCTGAAGGCGCGGGGCGTGCCGTGCGATCCTTTCAGCACCCAGAGGTGGGGGCAGGCGACGCGCATCCGCCTCCCGGGGGGCGGATCCCTGGGCCTCTATGAGCCGCGTCACGCCAGACCCTAGAGCCGGGCCGGAGCCTTGACCCTGGCGCTGGCGGGGCCACCGCGACCGCCCCGGCGGACATTGACCGGGCCGCCGGTTTGCCGCATCCCCGAACCATGACCGAGCTGAACCGCCTCAAGGGCCCCATGTCCGCCCCGGCCAGCGGCCGCGATCCCCAGTCCTTGGTGATCCTGCTGCACGGCTATGGCTCGAACGGCGACGACCTGATGGGGCTCGTGCCCTATTGGCGCGCCAGCCTGCCCGACACCGTGTTCATGGCGCCCAACGCCCCGGAGATCTGTCCGGGCGCGCCCGGCGGCTATCAGTGGTGGTCGCTGACCGACCTGGGGCGGGAAAGCCGCGCCGCCGGCGTGCGACAGGCCGCGCCGCTGGTGAACGCCTTCATCGACATGCACCGCACGGCCTGTGACCTGCCGAACAGCAAGGTGGCGCTGGTCGGGTTCAGCCAGGGGACCATGATGGCCCTGCATGTGGCGCCGCGCCGGGCCGAAGCCCTGGCCGGCGTCGTCGGCTATTCCGGCATGCTGGCCGACGCAGAGGCCCTGCAGGCCGAGGTGAAGACCCGGCCGCCCCTGCTGCTGGTCCACGGCGACGCCGACCAGATGGTGCCCTTCGCCGCCATGGGCCAGGCGGAGGTCGAGTTCAAAGCCCTGGGGTTCGAGATCGCCACCCATGCCTCGCGCGGCCTGGGCCACAGCATCGACGAGGCGGGGCTGAGGCTGGGCGGAGACTTCCTGGCGCGGGTGTTGAGCCCGGTGGGGTAGGGCTCAGGCTCGGCCGCATCCCCGGCCGGGTGTTGACTCAAACCGGTTCCAGCTCCTTCGGCGCTGAAACCGTACGCTTGGTGGTCTGGGCCTTGGGCTTGGGCAGCAGGCGGAAGCGCGTCTGGCACCAGGCGAAATCGATCCCGATGTCCAGCAGGGCGTCGGCCCGTCCGCAGGGGCAGGCGAATTCCATGATTCCAATGACGCGATAGGTCTCCCCGGCGACCAGGGGCACCGGCCGTCCCGTGCCGTGGTTCGGGGCGACATTGACGCAAATGACCAAGTCACCGGGCCCGACCGCGTCGCTCATGGCTTCCGTCCTCTGTGCTCGAGAGGAATATTAGGCGCAGGCCGGCAACGGGCAAGGGCTTCCGATTGCGGCTAGACGGCGTTGGCCCAGGCGATCGCATCCGCCCCGGCCGGGAGGCGCATGGGGCAGGACGGATCGGTCGCCGCGCGCCACACGGCTTCGGCCACGTCCCGCGCATGGGTGATGTCGCCGCCAGACTGCTGAACCTGGGCGAACACACCGGCCGCCACGGCGGCATAGGCCTCAGGAACCGACATGCCCATGCGGGCGCGGGCGTTTTCGCCGAAGGCGGTGTCGGGCGCGCGACCCGGAATCACGATCCGCATCCGCACACCGAAGGGCTCCAGCTCCAGCGCCACCGACTCGGTGAAGGCGTTCACCGCCGCCTTGCTGGCCGTATAGACGGACAGCAGGTGCAGGGGGCGCAGGGTCACGGCCGAGGTCACATTGATCACCACGCCGGCGCGCCGCTCCCGCATCTGCGGCAGCACGGCCTTGGTCATGGCGATGACACCCAAGGTGTTGGTCTCGAACACATCGCGGACCTGCGCCATTGAAACCCCCTCCGCCGCGTTGAGCAGGCCGACTCCGGCGTTGTTGACCAGGACGTCGATCGGGCCCGCCGCCTTCACGGCGTGGGCGATGCTGTCCGCATCCGCGACGTCTAGGGGCAGGATGCGCAGCCGAGCGGAGGGCGGCAGCAGGTCTTCGCGGGGGGTGCGCATCGTAGCGATGACGGTCCAGTCGCGACCGAGGAAGTAGCGGGCCGTCTCCAGGCCGAAGCCGGACGAGCAGCCGGTGATGAGGATGGTGTTCATGAGAGCTCCTGTGGCGATGACGCACAGCTAGGCCCGCCCGGCCGGACCTGCTACAATCATGCGTCCAGAAATCATTGGCCAAAGTCCGAAATGCCCGATCCGCTCGCCCAGGTCGTCGGTCTGCTGCAGCCGAGCGCGTCGTTCTCCAAGCTGGTCATCGCCTCGGGCGCCTGGGCGGTGCGTCGCTCGGAGGTTGGCCGCCCCTTCTATTGCGCCGTGCTGGAAGGCGCGTGCCGCTTGTCGATCGCTGGGCGGGCGCCGGTTATCCTCGAACAGGGCGACTTCGCCCTGGTGCCCGCAGCCTATGAATTCGCGACCTCCAGCCTGGAGCCGCCGCTGCCGGGCGCGCCGCTGCAACGGGTCGAGACAAGCCCTGGCGTGTTCCGGCTGGGGGATCCCGACGAGGCGCCCACCGTGCGGATGCTGGTCGGTCACTGCGCCTTCGTCGCGGACGACGCCAAGCTCATCGTGTCCCTGCTGCCGCAATTCGTGCACGTGCGCGGGGAAGCCCGGCTGACCCTTCTCGTGGAACAGGTGAACGGCGAGACGCGCGCCAATCGGCCGGGGCGAGAGGTGGTGCTGGCGCGCCTGCTGGAGGTGCTGCTGATCGAGGCGCTGCGCTCAGCCCCAGGCCCTGCGGCGGCGCCGGGACTGCTGCGCGGGCTCGCTGATGATCATGTCGCCGCCGCTTTGCGGGTGATGCACGACCGGCCGACCCATAGCTGGACCGTGGCGGAGTTAGCGCGGGAAGCGGCGCTCTCGCGCTCGACGTTTTTTGAGCGCTTCCGGCGCGAGGTGGGCGTCGCCCCGATGGAATACCTGCTGGGTTGGCGCATGGCGCTGGCCAAGACCTTGCTGCTTCGGGAGAAGGGCGGGGTGGCCAAGGTCGCCGGACAGGTGGGCTATAGCTCGGCCAGCACCTTCAGCGTCGCCTTTACGCGCTACGTCGGCGTGCCTCCCATTCAATATGCGCGTGCGCCGCAGGCTGAATGAGCCGCATTGCGCTGTCCGAGGGTCAGGGTTGTGGGCCGGCCCCCGGTCGCACTCCCCAGTGCTACTCGTCCCCGAACTGCGCCCGCGTCACGACCAGCTTCCCAGCCTCGACGTCGGCGACCTTGACCCCCGGCGCGGCCTCAGCCGTCGCGCTGGCCATCCAGGCGTCCATGATCATGTCGCGCAGTTCGTTGGAGCCGGCGGCGAGGCGGGCCAGGACGAAGGCGCGGCTCTGCGGGGTCACGGCCTTGCCGAAGCCGTCGGCGGCTTCGAGGTCGTAGAGGGCGATCACCTGGGCGCGGGAGGCGTCCAGATAGGCGGTGGTGCGGGCGCCGATGGCGCAGGCGCAGTCGCGGTAGGGCTTGAGCAGCGGGGCGACCTGGGCGCGGTCGAGATTGGCTTTCACGAAGATCGCCTCGAACCGCCAGTGCAGGTCCTTGGCGTTGGAGTAGCCCTTGGGATTGGGGCCGCCGCCCCAGCCGACATAGTGGGTGCTGACATGCATGGGGTTGGCGGCGTCGCCGACATAATGGCTCCAGACGCCGAGGTCGCGGATCGTCAGCGCCTCGCGGCGCCGCAGGTCCTGGACGAACCAGGCGCGGTCGGCGGGGGACTTGGCGGTCCTGGCGCCGACGCGCTCCACCCGCCACAGGGCGAAGTCGCGGACCAGCTGCTGCCAGCCGTCGTTGATGGCGTAGGGCAGGTAGCCGGCCTGATACTGGTCCGCGCCCTGGACTCGCAGGCCGGTGTCGAAGGCCTCGCGGGTGGGCGGCAGGGCCGCGAAGGGCGTGACGCCCAGGACCAGGCCCGCGTCATCCACATGGATGTAGTGGCCGGGGTCGCGCTCGGCGTCGTGGGCCTGGCCGGAGGCGCGCCAGCGGTCCGGCTCGCGGCTGATCACCGCCATGTCCTCGGCGGCCTGGGGCGTGCGCAGGAAGCCGGGCAGGGCGGGGGGCAGGCGTTCAATCGCCAGGCCGGTGATCCACTCATGGCCCCGGGTTCCCCAGGCCTGGGCCGAGGTGGCGGCCGCCAGGCCGAGGCCGGCGATGATCGTGGCGACGATCTGGGCGATGAGCGGGCGGCGGGACATGGGCGCGGTCT
>NZ_CANCLE010000078.1 GCF_947378715.1 Phenylobacterium aquaticum | reverse complement strand
ACCAACGGCAAGCTGACCTCGCTGAAGCGGGTGGTGATCGGCGGCTCGGCGGTGCCCGAGGCGATCGTGCGCCGGTTCCGCGACGACTATGGGGTCGATGTCACCCACGCCTGGGGCATGACCGAGACCTCGCCGCTGGGCACCCAGGGCACGCCCAATGCGGCGATCGCGGCCATGGACGCCGAGGCCCAGCTGAAGTTCAAGCTGAAGCAGGGCCGCCCGCCGCTCGGCATCGACCTGAAGCTGATCGACGACGGCGGCAAGGTGCTGCCCCATGACGGGACGACCTTCGGCAAGCTGATGGTCAAGGGCCCGTTCGTGGTCGGGGAATATTTCCGGGGCGACGGCGGCGAGATCCTCGACGCCGACGGCTATTTCGACACCGGCGACGTGGCCACCATCGACGAGCACGGGGTGATGCAGATCACCGACCGCTCCAAGGACGTGATCAAGTCCGGCGGCGAGTGGATCAGCTCCATCGAGATCGAGAACATCGCCGCCGGCCACCCCAAGGCCGAGCTGGCCGCCGTGATCGGCGTGGCCCACCCCAAGTGGGACGAGCGGCCGCTGCTGCTGGTCAAGCTGAAGGCCGGCGAGACGGCGACCAAGGAAGAGTTCCTGCACTATCTGGAGGGCAAGATCGCCAAGTGGTGGATGCCCGACGACGTGGTCTTCGTCGACGACATCCCGCTGGGCGCCACCGGCAAGATCGACAAGAAGCTGATCCGCCAGCGCATGGTCGATTATGTGCTGCCGACCGCCGTCGCGGCGGGCGCGGCCGTCGCCGCCACCGTGGCCCTGGCGGCCCCGCCGGAGCCGAAGATCTACGCCCCCGAGCCGGAGGCTCATCCGGAGCCGGAGGCGCACCACGCGCCCGAGCCCGTGGCCCACGCGCCTGAACCGCAGGCGCCAGAGGCCCACCCGCCGGAGGCTCCCGCGCCCGAGGCTCCCGCGCCCGAGGTTCACGCCGAAGCGCCGCCGGTGGTTCATCATGAGCCGCCGCCCGCCGACCACACCGCCTGGTCGCCCCAGGCGCGGCCGGTCCAGGCCGAGCGGGTGCGCGGCCTGACGGTGATCGAGCCGACTTTCACGGAGACCAAGTTTCCGGGCGCGGAAGCCTCGGAGGCTGTGGCGGAAGCGGGCTTTCCCGCAGCGCCCCGGCTAGAGGTCCCGGCTGATCCCTTGCCGGCGCCAGAGGCCGATGTGTTTGGCGACACGCCCCTGACCCTGCCGTTCGTCCCCGGCCAGGCCAAGACCCTGCGCAAGGCCGACCGGCAGGCCGATCGCAAGGCCAAGTCCGGCGGCTTCGGCAATCGCTATCTCGACCTGGCCCTGCTAGGCGCCCTGGCCCCCGCCGCCATGGTCGGCGCGGCCATGCTGGGCACCCGCTTCGGCCTGATGGACTGGAAGACCGGCCTGGGCCTGATCACCCTGGAATGGGCGCCCAAGATCGCCCTGCTCAGCGTGGCGACCGGCCTGGTGGGCGTGATCATCGCCCTGTTCGCCGGGTTTGGACGCCTGGGCCTGAAGGCCTTCCTGGTGCTGGGGCTCAGCCTCGCCACCCTGGGCGGCTATGTCTGGATGCGCCAGGCGCAGATCACCAATCCGCCGGTCAATGACGTGGCCACCGACTGGGCCCGGCCCCTGACCTTCTCCCAGCGCATGATGCGCGAGCGCGGCGTCGACGCCATGCCGGTGGAGTTCGATCCCATCGTGCCCCTGGGCGCGGAGTTCTATGCCGGCCGCCGGGTGGCCGATGTGAACGCCGAGACCTGCGCCGTCGCCCGGCCGCTGATCCTGGCGGCCAATACCGCCGCCGCCTATGCCCGCGCCAAGTCGGCCATGGAGCAGGCGGGCCTGGCCCTGGTCACCGACGATCCCCGCCAGGGACGGCTGGAGGCCACGGCCCGCAGCCTGCTGTTCGGGCTGCGCAGCGACGTGGTGGTGCGGATCCTGCCCGACCCCCGGGGCGCGCGGATCGATGTGCGCGCCGTGGACCGCGCCCCGACCCCCGACCTGGGCGCCAATTGCAGCCGGATCGGCCGGCTGATGGGCTTCATGCGCAGCTGAAGTCCTAGCTATTCCGACGAAGCCCGGCCGTTTTGATCTCCGTCAAAGCGCGCCGGCCAGGGCGCGGCATTCTCCTTGTCGAAGAGGAGACCGTCCATGCCCCACCTGCCGACCCTGGTCCAAGCGCTCTATCTCTGGGGCGCCACGGGAAGCTTCGGCCTGCTGGCCGTAGTGGTGTTCGGGGTGTCGATCTGGTCGCGCGGCAAGGGCTGAGCCCCGCCCAAGACCCCCTCACAGACTAGAATCGTTCCTGCCTTTTGGCGTCCTCCTGGGCGGGGACGGTTCGGCGCGGCGGGTCGGGATCGCCACAAGCGGCTCCGGCTCGCCGATCGTCCATGAGTCCCGGTCGCTTCCCCGCGATCGGGACTTTTTGGCGTTCGAGACGCCTGCGACACCCCGCCGCACCCACCGCAAGGTTTGATTAACCTCCCCGTAAAGCCGCGAGGCTTACTCGGCGTCATGCGTCGCGTTCAACGCTAGGTCTACTAGCGCGATCCGGCGGCGGTGAGGCCCTGGAGACGGCGATGCGGTTCGGCGACCTGAAGATCCCCACCAAGCTGATGGCGGTGTTCGCCGTCATGCTGGCAACGATCGCCTGCATGGGCGCGACCCTGTTCGCCAACAACATGACCTTCCACCGGTCGGTCGACCGGATGAACCAGTCCTATGCGGCGGTGGAGGCGGCCAATACCGCCGCCTTCCGCCTGACCCGCCAGGAAAACTCCCTGCGCGGCTTCCTGCTTTCCGGCGACGACTATTACGTCAAGCGGCTGGAAGAGGCGCACAAGCCCAAGTTCCTGGCCGCCCTGGCGGATCTGCACAAGCTGGCCGGCGAAGACGCCGCCGCCCAGGATCGGGTCAAGGCCATCGAGACCGCCTACGCCGCCTATCGCGCCGCCGCCATCGAGCCGGGCGAGCAGCTGGGCGCCGATCCCGCCACCCGGCCCCAGGCGGTCGAGCTGGTGCGCCACGACGGCGTCGCCGACAAGGCGGTGGAGCCTGTGGAAAACACCATCCAGGCGGTGGTCGACACCGCCAAGCAGCAGCTGGACGTGGAGTCCAAGGCCCAGGCCCGCGCGCTGCGCCAATCCGGCCTGGCCCTGTTGATCGGCATCAGCCTGACCGGGGCCATCGCGCTGGGCGGCGGCCTCCTGCTGTCGGGCGCCATCGCCGCCCCGGTCACCGCCATGACCGCCGTCATGCGCAGGCTGGCGGCCGGCGACAAGCACATCGAGGTCCCGGGGGTGGGCCGCAAGGACGAGGTCGGGCTGATGGCCGCGGCCCTGCTGTCCTTCAAGGAGGCCGCCCTGGCCAATGACCGCCTGCAACAGGAGGCCGAGGCCGCCCGGGGCGAGAGCGAACAGGCCCGCGCCGCCAACGAGGCCGAGCGGCGCAAGGTCCAGGCCGAGCAGGAAGAGGTGGTCGACGCCCTGGCGGCCGGCCTCGCCAGGCTGTCCGACGGCGACCTGGCGACCCGCATCCAGGACGACTTCTCCGGCCGCTATCTGAAGCTGAAGGACGACTTCAACGCCGCCGTCTCCACCCTGGAGGCGGCCATGACCGCCATCGCCACCGCAACGGGCGGGGTCAATGCCGGCACCGAGGAGATCAGCCGCGCCTCCGACGACCTGTCGCGCCGCACCGAGCAGCAGGCCGCCAGCCTGGAAGAGACCGCCGCAGCGCTGGACCAGATCACCGCCACGGTGAAGAAGACCGCCAGCGGGGCCAAGGAGGCCTCCGGCGTGGTCGCCACCGCCCGCTCCGACGCCGAGCGCTCCGGCCAGGTCGTGCGCGAGGCCGTGGCCGCGATGACCGCGATCGAGGGCTCTTCCGGCCAGATCGCCCAGATCATCGGGGTGATCGACGAGATCGCCTTCCAGACCAACCTGCTGGCGCTCAATGCCGGGGTCGAGGCCGCCCGGGCGGGCGAAGCCGGCAAGGGCTTCGCCGTGGTCGCCTCGGAAGTCCGGGCGCTGGCCCAGCGGTCCGCCGACGCGGCCCGCGAGATCAAGGCCCTGATCTCGGCCTCCACCAGCCAGGTCAGTTCCGGCGTGCTGCTGGTCGGCCAGACCGGCGAGGCCCTGCAGCGGATCGTCGACCAGGTCGCCGCCATCGACGGCCTGGTCAACACCATCGCCGCCGCCGCCGGCGAACAGGCCACCGGCCTGACCGAGGTCAACGCCGCGGTCAACCAGATGGATCAGGTGGTCCAGCAGAACGCCGCCATGGTCGAGGAGGCGACGGCCGCCACCCATGGGCTGAAGACCGAAGCCGACGTGCTGTCGGGCTATGTGGGCCGCTTCCGGATGAGCGGCGGACCGCCGCCGACCCGCGCCGCCCAGGTCATCCGGCCGCGCATGGCGGCCAGCGGCGGCCGCGCAGCGCCGGTCGCCCCCGCCCGGGGCGGGGACAGCTGGGAAGAGTTCTAAGTCCCTGCCTGGCTGGCCAGCTCGCGGTCATGGTGGGCGACGATGGCGCGGGCGACGGCGACCATCACGTCCTGGCGCGTCTCGATCGAGGTCCGGGTCTGGGCGATCATCACGGCCACCGCATAGGCGTGACCGTCGGGCGCGGTGATCACGCCCACATCATTGAAGCCGGTGGCGACCGGCCCCAGGACCTGGCCGGTGCCGGTCTTGTGGGCCAGGGTCCAGCCGGGCGGCAGGCCGGCCTTCAGGCGGCTGGGCCCGGTCTCGGCCTCGAACATCAGCTGCAGCAACAACTGGGTGGATCGCGGGCCGAGCAGCTTGCCGGCGTGCAGGCGGTCCAGGGCGTTGACCATGCCATTGGGGGTGGCGGCGTCCGGTGGATGGGCCAGATACTCGTCCAGTGAGACCCGCCGGAACTCGAGCGGCAGCTTGTCCCGGTCATTCCAGAAGCTGTGCTCGAAGGAATATTCACGCCGCCATTCCAGGCCCGCCGTCTCGGTCTGCATGTCCCGCTCGCTGGGACTGGCGGTGATGCCGGCCAGGCCCCGGGCGTTGACGGCGGCCTGGACCACGGCGCGGCCGCCGACCGTGCTCAGCAGCACGTCATTGGCGGTGTTGTCACTCTGGCTGATGGCCCCGGCCAGCAGCTGGCGGATCGTGGCCGCATAGGCGCCGGCGCTGACCACCCGGGCGCGGATCGGCTGGTGGAAGACGCTGAGGTTCTCGGGGCGGATGGTGACCGTGTCCTCCAGGGCCAGTCGGCCCCGGTCGACGGCGTCCAGGGCGGCCAGCGCCACCCACAGCTTGCTGACGCTCTGCTGCGGATAGGCGGTGTCGCCATCGAAATTGGTGGTCCAGCCCTCCGTCAGATCGCGGACGGAAATGCCCACACGGCCGTCGAAGCCCTCGCCCAGATCGGCGATGCGGGCGCTGAGGTCCGGGGCGGCGAGGGCGGCGGCGGCCTGGCGGACCACGCGGCCGTCGACCTTCTGTTCGGGCTCGGTCTTGGCCACCGGGATCAGGAGCACGAGGGACAGCAGGCCGCTGGCCACGACCAGGCGCGGCAGCATGCGGCCGAAGGATAGGGCGCGGCGGGTCGACACGGCGTGGCCCCCCTTTGTCCTGGCCCGGGTCCGATCGCGCCATCATAGGGCCCATGGACGCGTGGAGCCAACCGGCTCACCCCAGGCGGGCGTCGGCGCCCGCGATCAAGGCGCTGGGTGGCGCGCGCCTGCGCCAGAACCCACCCTAGGCGCCCGGGTGCGACGCATTGACCCAGTTTGAGGCGCGGCGCCGTTGCCAGCGCCAGGTGGCTGTGGCGAGTTTGCGACGGTCAGCCGTCATGCGCGGGGGAGTGATATGTCGGACGTCGTCTCGTTTCCGCGCCAGGTCCGGCGCAAGAAGCCGACCCTCGGCGAGGCCCTGGTGTTCGAGATCGCCCGCTCCCTGCAGTCCTATGGCGGCCAGGCGCACCGTGACGTGGTGATTGGCGACATCGCCCGCCGCGCCGGCTTCGACCACCGCAGCCCGCCGCAAGAGCTGCGCGAGGACCTGATCGGGGCCTTTGATCGCGGCTTGAACCAGGGCGGCCTGGGCCATGTCCGGCTGTTCGACCTGCCGTTCGGCGCCGGCTCGCACCGCTGGCGCCTGGCCGACGGGGCCCTCGACGCCAATCTCAGGGATCCCCGGTTCGGCGACGCCGGCTGAGCGCCGGCCTCGGCCCGGTCGTCCTGGTCCTCAGACCAGGGCGCCGTGGCAATGCTTGAACTTCTTGCCTGACCCGCAGGGGCAGGCGGCGTTGCGGCCAGTGTCTTCCCAGCCCTGGGGCAGGGCGGAGATCGGCAGGGCCTGGCGCTGTTCCGGCGACAGACCGTCCGGCAGCAGGCCCATCTGGGCGGCGTTCTCGCCGCTCAGGGGGTCCAGATGCACCTCGGTGAAGCGGCTCTGGGGCGCGGGCTCCGGCTGTTCGAACTGGAATTCCACGGTCATCAGCCAGCGGGTCACGTTCTGGCGCAGGTCGATCAGCAGCTTCTCGAACAGGGAGAAGGCCTCGGTCTTGTACTCGTTCAGCGGATCGCGCTGGCCGTAGCCGCGCAGGCCGATGACGTTGCGCAGGTGGTCCAGGTGCATCAGGTGCTCGCGCCACTGCATGTCGACCATCTGCAGCAGGAAGCTCTTCTCGATATTGCGCATCTGCTCGGGGCTGATGGCCTGCTCGCGCTCGGCGGCGCGGGCTTCGGCGGCGGCCAGGATGCGGGTCTGGATCTCCTCGTTGGCGATGCCTTCCTCGGCGGCCCAGGCGGCGATGGGCAGTTCGAGGCCCAGCATGCCGCGGACATGCTCGTCGAGGCCGGCCACGTCCCACTGCTCGGCATAGGCCTTGGGCGGCAGGTGGCGGGTGACCAGATCCTCGATGGTGTCCTGGCGCATCTCGTTGATGACGTCGGACAGGTCGGCCGTGGTCATGAACTCGGCGCGCTGCTCGAACACCGCCTTGCGCTGGTCGTTGACGACGTCGTCGTACTTCAGGAGGTTCTTGCGGATCTCATAGTTGCGCTGCTCGACGCGCTTCTGGGCCGTGGCGATGGCGCCGTTCAGCCACTTGTGGGTGATCGCCTCGCCTTCCTGGACCCCGAAGGTGCGCATGATCGAGTCCAGACGCTCGCCGGCGAAGATGCGCAGCAGGTCGTCCTCGCAGGACAGGAAGAACTTCGAATGGCCGGGGTCGCCCTGGCGGCCGGTCCGGCCGCGCAGCTGGTTGTCGATCCGGCGGCTTTCGTGACGTTCCGTGCCCAGGACGAACAGGCCGCCGGCCGCCAGGGCCTTGTCCTTCAGGTCCTTGATCTCGGCCTCGAAGATCGCCTTCTGTTCGAGCGCCTTCTCCGGCGTCACCTCGACGCCCAGGCCGCGCTGCTCGTCGCGCCACTTGGCCAGCTTCATGTCGACATTGCCGCCGAGCTGAATGTCGGTGCCGCGGCCGGCCATGTTGGTGGCGATGGTCACCGCCGCGGGCACGCCGGCGTCGGCGACGATGAAGGCTTCCTGCTCGTGATAGCGGGCGTTCAGCACGTTGTGCGGAATGCCGTTGTACTTCTTGCCATTGGCCTCGAACTTGTGGCCGTTCAGCAGGGTCGACAGGGTTTCGGACTTCTCGATCGACACCGTGCCCACCAGCACCGGCTGGCCGCGCGTGAAGCATTCCTCGATCTGCTTGAGGATCGCCTGGTTCTTCTCGGCCTCGGTCCGATAGACCTCGTCGTCGTCGTCGATCCGCGCCACCGGGCGGTTGGTCGGAATCTCGGAGACGTCCATCTGATAGATGTCGCCGAATTCCTGGGCCTCGGTGGCCGCCGTGCCGGTCATGCCCGACAGCTTCTCATAGAGGCGGAAATAGTTCTGGATGGTGACCGAGGCCAGGGTCTGGTTCTCGGGCTGGATGTGGGCGCCTTCCTTGGCCTCGATGGCCTGGTGCAGGCCCTCGGACAGGCGGCGGCCATGCATCATGCGGCCGGTGAACTCGTCGATCAGGATCACCTCGCCGGCGCGGACGATATAGTCCTTGTCGCGGGTGTAGAGGATGTTGGCGCGCAGGGCCTGGTTGACGTGGTGGACCACCGAGACGTTGGCGGCGTCATAGAGCCCGGCGGAGTCCTCGGCCAGGTGGCCGCCCTCCATCAGGATCTCCTCGATCTTCTCCGAGCCGTCCTCGGTCAGGATCACCTGCCGCTGCTTCTCGTCGTGATCGAAGGTGGTCGGGTCCTTGATCAACTCCTTCACCAGGAGATCGATGGTCTTGTAGAATTCCGAACGGTCCTCGGTGGGGCCCGAGATGATCAGCGGCGTGCGCGCCTCATCGATCAGGATGGAGTCCACCTCGTCGACGATCACGAAATGGTGGCCGCGCTGGACCATCTCCTCGACGTCATAGACCAGGTTGTCGCGCAGATAGTCGAAGCCGAACTCGTTGTTCGTCCCGTAGGTGATGTCCGACTGGTAGGCCTGCTTGCGCTGGGTCTGGGACAGGCCGTGGACGATGGTGCCGACCGTCAGGCCGAGGAACTGATAGACCTGACCCATCCACTCGCCGTCGCGCTGGGCGAGGTAGTCGTTGACGGTGATGACGTGGACGCCCTTGCCGGTGAGCGCATTCAGATAGGTGGGCGCGGTGGCGACCAGGGTCTTGCCCTCGCCGGTCCGCATCTCGGCGATGCCGCCCTGGTGCAGCATCATGCCGCCGACCAGCTGGACATCGTAATGGCGTTGGCCCAACACCCGGCGCGAGGCCTCGCGCACCACGGCGAAGGCCTCTTCCATCAGCTGGTCGAGGGTCTCGCCCTTGGCCAGGCGGTCCTTGAACTCCTGGGTCTTGGCCCGCAGAGCCTCGTCGGAAAGCGCCTGGATCTGCGGCTCGAAGCTGTTGATCTTCGCGACCCGCGCCGCCAGGGCCTTGACCTTGCGGTCGTTGGAAGAGCCGAAGAACCGTTGGAAGATGCTCAAGGGAATGGGTCCGGAGTGATGCGGGGGAGGGGCGGGGCGGGTCTAAGCCCCTTGGCCTGCCCGGAAATTTCGCTCTTTTCAGGGCGCGCGAGACTTAAGCAGCGGCCCGTCCAGTGTCAACGCAAGTGGCGCACGGATCGGGCGGCCGCAAGGGGAGTGAGAGGGATATGAACAGGCCTTGGGCGACATTTCTGTGGGGCGCGGCGACCGCCGCCCATCAGGTCGAGGGCGGCAATGTCGGCAATGACATCTGGTTGCTGGAGAACCTGCCCGACCGGGGCGGTGGATTTCGCGAACCCTCGGGTGACGCGGTCGACCACTATCACCGCTATGAAGGCGACCTGGACCTGCTGGCCGGCCTGGGGCTGAACGCCTATCGATTCTCGGTGGAATGGGCGCGGATCGAGCCCGAGGCGGGGCGCGTCTCGATGGCCGCCCTCGACCACTATGCGCGCATGGCCGACGCCTGTCTGGCGCGGGGGCTGACGCCGCTGGTCACCTTGCACCATTTCACCTCGCCCCTGTGGCTGGCCCAGGCCGGCGGCTGGGATGAGGCCGGGGCGGCCGACCGCTTCGCCGACCACTGCGCCCGGGTCGCCGAGCACCTGGGCGATCGTGTCGCGGCCTGGGTGACCTTCAACGAGATCAACCTGGCCAGCCTGGGCTTCGAGCTCGCGCCGGCCCGCCGGGCCCGGCGGCTGGAGAAGCTGCGGGCGGCGGCGGCGTCGCGGATCGAGGCCTCCAGGTTCTCAACCTTCCTGACCCATGACGGCCGGGCGCCGGAGGTGCTGGCCCGGGCTCATATCCTGGCGGCCGAGGCGGTGCGCGCCGCCACCGGGGCGCCGGTCGGCCTGACCCTGGCCCTGCCGGATCTGCAGGCGACGCCGGGCGGCGAGGCGCACCGCGACCGGGTCCGCGCCGAGACCCAGGACCGTTGGCTGGACCTCGCCAAGGGCGACGATTTCGTAGGCGTCCAGACCTATACCCGCGAACTGTTCGGCCCTGAGGGCCGGCTGCCGCCGCCGGACGGCGAGGCGCTGACCCTGACCGGCTGGGAGGTCTATCCCCAGGCGTTGGGCCACGCGGTCAGCTATGCCGCCCAGCGGACCGGCAAGCCGATCCTGGTGACCGAGAACGGCATCGCTGCCAGCCATGATCCTGAGCGCGCCGACTATACCCGCCGCGCGCTGGAGGGGCTGGCCGTAGCGCGGGCGCAGGGGACCGAGGTCTGGGGCTATGTCCACTGGTCGGCGCTGGACAATTTCGAGTGGATGCACGGCTACGGCCCGACCTTCGGCCTGATCGGCGTCGATCGCCGCACCTTCGCCCGCCAGGTCCGTGACAGCGCCCATTGGCTGGGCGACTTCGCGCGGCGCCATCCCGAGGGCCCCTGAATCAGGCCGCGCCGCGCTCCGCCTCGGCGCGATCCGGGTCGAGCAGGGCGGCCAGGGTCTGGATCAGCCGCAGGGGCTGGATCGGCTTGGCCAGATGGGCGCTCGCCCCGCAGGCCAGGGACTCGGCGACATGGTGGGTCATGGCGTTGGCGGAGACCACGATGATCGGGATCGGCGCCACGCCCTCCTGGCGCTCGCGTTCGCGGATCATCCGGGTGGCGGTCAGGCCGTCCATCACCGGCATCTGCAGGTCCATCAGCACGGCGTCGAACCGGTGGGGGCTGTAGGCGTCCAGCCCCTCCTGACCGTTCTCGGCGAAGATGGTCTCCGCCTGGATCAGCTCCAGGATCATGCCGACGATCTTGCGGTTGTTGGGATTGTCCTCGACCACCAGGACCCGGGGCCCATCGCCGGTGGGGTCCGCCATCGCCTCGACCTGTGGCGTGGCGACCGGCCGGGCGCGGGGGGCGCGGAAGGTGAAGACGAATTCGGCGCCTGCGCCGGGGGCGCCGGAGCAGGTGATGTCGCCGCCCATCAGCTGGGCCAGGGCGCGGGAGATCGCCAGGCCCAGGCCGGCGCCGGCGAACGACTTGGTGATGGAATCGTCGCCCTGCTCGAAGCGCGAGAACAGCCGCTGGGCGACCGCCTCCGTGAAGCCGGGGCCGGTGTCGCGCACCGTGACCGAGATCTCACAGTCTTCATCCAGATCCCGGGCGGCGACGGTCATGACGACCTCGCCCTGGTCGGTGAACTTGACCGCGTTGCCCAGCAGGTTGGCGACCACCTGACGAACCCGCAGATCGTCGCCTTGGAAGGTCCCCTGGGCCGAGGGATCGACCTGGGCCCTGAAGCCTATGCCCTTGGCGTCGGCCTTGGCGGCGAACAGCTCGGTCACCGCCGCCAGGCTGGGCTCCAGGGCGAAGGCGGCGGCCTCGATGGCCAGATGGCCCGCCTCGATGCGGGCGAAGTCCAGCACGTCGCCGAGCAGGCGCTCCAGCATCTTGCCGGACTCGACGATCAGCGCGGCCATCTCGCCCTGCCGGGGGTCGAGCGCGGTGCGGGCCAGCAACTCCGCCACGGTGGTGACCCCGTTCAGGGGGGTGCGGATCTCGTGGCTCATATTGGCCAGGAAGCGGGACTTGGCCTCATTGGCCTGAACGGCGATCTGGCGCTCGTTCTCCAGCCGGCGGCGCTGGCCGGCCGCCAGGGTCTGGGAGATCAACAGGCCCAGGCGGGAGACCAGATTGGCCTCATGGGCGGAATAGACCCCGTGTTCGGCATGGGTGAGGATCAGCAGGCCGTGGCCGCCCTCGGCGCTGATCGGCGCATAGACCCCGCCGCCCGGCGGCGGGACGAAGGCCGTCCCGCTGGCCCATTCCGGCGGCTTGGAATTGTCGGGCACCACGGCGGCCCGGCCATTGGCCACGCGGCTGAAGAAGCCGCCCATGGGCCAGACCTCGCCCAGGGCCTCAGGCGCGGTGGACGCGCGGCAGATGAAGCCCTCGGGGCCCGGGGCCAGGACCAGGGCATGCTGGAAATCAACGGCCTCGCGCAGCAGGCCGAAGGCGCGGCTGAACAGCTTCGCCGGATCGTCATTGTCCTGCAGCGCCGCCAGGCCGGAGAGCACCAGGTCCTGCTCGCGCAGCCGCTGGGCTTGGGCGGCTTCGATCTGCTTGGCTGAGGCCAGGGCTTCGCGGAGCTGCTCGATGTCTTCCATGGGTCAGCCGAAGGCGAGGGCGGAGACCATCAGGTTTCCATGCCGGTTGCAGCTGTCGACGATCGCGCCCTGCTCGCCGAAGGTGAAGGCGCCCAGGAACGGCGCCCCGCCCATGGCCTCGCGGACCTGGGCGGCCACCTCGTCCATGCGCTCGCGCACATGCAGCATGCAGCCGCCGCAATAGATCACCAGACCGCCGGCGGTCTCCTGCGGCGACCAACCGCCCATGGCCAGCGCGTCGGCGACCACCAGGCCCGCGCGCTTCACCAGGCTGTCGGGAGAACCGCGCATCAGGTGGATGTGGTCGCCCTCGGCGATGTCGGTGAACAGGGAGAGGTCGCCGCCGGCGCCCATCAGGGCCGGATGGGACAGCACGAACATCGGCACCCCGCCGACCTCGGCCGCGACCCGGCCCAGGGGTGTGGGGGTGGACTTGGCGAGAATGGCGCCGGCGGCGGTCGCGCAGACCTCGCCGTCGGTCCAGCCGCTATAGATCTCGCCGGCCGGGCGGTGGTCGATCTCCAGCACCTGGCGGTCATGGGCCTTGGTCACCACGCCCTCGCGGTCGGTGGGGGCGTAGCCGCTCTGGAAGGCGGCGCCGTGCCGGACCGAGGGGAACAGGGCGGCCACCACCACATGGTCGACCAGCAGCTGGCCGGTGGCGAACTGGCGCCAGGCGCCGGCTATGGACTCGTCGGCCGAGCTGCCGCCGATGATCGGGGTGCGTCGGCCGATGACCGCCTCGACGCCGCTCAGGACGCGCTCCTCGGTCCCGGGGGGCTGGCAGCACCAGACCAGGGTCGGGCATTCGAAATCGCGGCCGGCGTCCGCCAGGGCGCTGGCCATGGCCGCCTCACCTGCGGCGTGGGCGTCGTCGCCGATCGGGGCGAACCCGACCCCGAAGGCGCCGGACGGATCGCATAGGCCGAACAGACCCAGGGCCCCATCCGCGCTGGCGTGGAAGCCGGCCTCGGTCATCACCCCGCCGCAGGATGTCCCGCCGATCAGGCGCGCGCCGGGCAGGCCGGTGGAGAGGCTCTCGATCAGGGCCGGGCCGGCGTGGTGCTCGGTGGCGTAGACCATGACGATGTCGGGGATCTCGCCCAGCGCGGCGATGAGATCGGCGGCGGCAGTCGCGGCGCAGGCGCCGGTGTCCGCGTCAATGCTGAAGGCCGAGGCTGCGCGCAAGGTTCCCTCGAAGGCTTGAAGGCTCCAGCCCTAGACGGGAGTTGTTAAACAAGCTCCGCCACTTGCGGTGCGGCCGACTGTCGCAGAGGCAAGATGACCCCCACGAAAAACCCCCGGCCCTTGCGGACCGGGGATTCTGAGTCCTGGCGAACCAGGAGATCGTCAATTTTCCGAAATCAGAAGATTTCGATCAGGCCGGCGGCGCCCGCCGAAATCGCGAATAGCGATTTCAGCCACCTTGAGTGATGGGCGCCGACCTCCGGCCTTCCGAAATCAGAAGATTTCGATCAGGCCGGCGGCGCCCATGCCACCGCCAATGCACATGGTCACCACGCCCCACTTGGCGCCGCGACGCTTGCCTTCCTGCAGGATGTGGCCGGTCAGGCGGGCGCCGGTCATGCCATAGGGGTGGCCGATGGCGATGGAGCCGCCATTGACGTTGTACTTGGCCGGATCGATGCCGAGCTTGTCGCGGGAATAGAGGCACTGGGAGGCGAAGGCCTCGTTCAGTTCCCAAAGATCGATGTCGTCGATCTTCAGGCCGTGACGCTCCAGCAGGCGGGGCACGGCGAACACCGGGCCGATGCCCATTTCGTCGGGCTCGCAACCGGCCACGGCCCAGCCGCGGAAGGCGCCGAGCGGCGACAGCCCGGCCTTCTCGGCGGCCTTGGCTTCCATGACCACCACGGCGGCGGCGCCGTCGGACAGCTGGCTGGCGTTGCCGGCGGTGATGTACTTGCCTTCGCCGCGCACCGGCTGGAGCTTTTGCAGGCCTTCCAGGGTGGTGTCGGGACGGTTGCACTCATCGCGGTCGACCAGGGCGTCGACGATGGTCTCTTCCTTGGTCTCCTTGTTGACGACCTTCATCTTGGTCTTCAGGGCGACGATCTCGTCCTTGAACTTGTTGGCCTGCTGGGCGGCGGCCATGCGGCGCTGGGATTCCAGCGAGAACTCGTCCTGGGATTCGCGGCTGACCTTGTAGCGTTCGGCGACGATGTCGGCGGTGTCGATCATCGGCATGAAGATCGCCGGATATTGCGCGCCGAGCGCCGGATCGTTGTTGGACATGGAGCCGCCGCCGCCGGGGAAGGACAGCGACTCGACGCCGCCAGCCACGACCACGTCGGCGCCGTCATTGCGGACATAGTTGGCGGCGGTGGCGATGGTCTGCAGGCCCGAGGAGCAGAAGCGGTTGACGGTCACGCCCGAGGTGGTGATCGGCAGGCCGGCCAGCAGCGCCGCCTGGCGGCCCATATTGCCGGCGCCGTGCGCCACATTGCCGATGATGCAGTCTTCGACCGCATCCAGGGAGACGCCGGCCCGCTCGACGGCGTGCTTCACCGCGTGGGCGGCCATGGTGACAGTGGGGGTCATATTGAACCCGCCGCGGGCCGACTTGGCCAGACCGGTGCGGGCGTAAGAAACAATAACGGCTTCGCGTGACATGAAAAATCCTCCCAAAAATATGGACCGCCGAGGCTCCCCTCGAGACCCCGTCGGCTTTGATAGGGCGCGACCTTAGGGTCCCGTTGCGGAAATGGCTAGCGAGCCCCGCGCCCGCCAGGGGCGGTTGGCGGCGAAAAGCCTTTCCACCCAAGGAGTCCTGATCTAGGGACGAGTGCGCCCCCGGGGCGCTGAGATCCAACAGGCGAGGCCGTATGGCGAAGGCAGTTTTCACCCGGATCGCAGGCAATCTCGGCACGATCGCGGCCGCCCTGGCGCTGTCGATGGTGCTGGCGTCCTGCGGCGGCCGCAATGGCGCGGAACACCCGCCCGAGCCCGGCGACCAGGCGGTGGCCCGGGTGGACGCCAAGACCGTCTGGGCCTCCGACGTGAAACGCGAAGCGGTCGCCCAGGGCCTGATCGGCGAGGGCGAACCCCTCGATGTCTCCTCCGACCTGTTCCGCCGGGTGATGGACGAGGTGGTCGACCAGAAGCTGCTGGCCACCGAGGCGCTGAAGCGCAAGCTCGACAAGGACCCCGTGGCCCAGCGCCGCCTGGCCGCCGCCCGCGAGCGCATCCTGGGCGACATGCTGGTCGAGAGCACGGTCTCCGACGCCGTCAATGAGAACGCGATCCGCGGCCTCTATCAGGAGCAGCTGAAGCTCGCCAAACAGTCCGAAGAGATTCACGCCCGCCAGATCGTGCTGCCGACCCTCACCGAGGCCGACGCGGTCAAGAAGCTCCTGGGCACCGGCGCCTCCTTCGAGGCCCTGGCCATGGAGCGCTCCACCGACGCGGCGACCCGCTTCAATGGCGGCGACCTCGGCTATTTCACCACCGACGTCATGCCCGAGGCCTATGAGACCAATCTGAAGACCGCCAAGGTCGGCCAGGTCATCGGTCCGTTCGAGATCGACGGCGGCTGGGCCATCGTCAAGGTCGAGGATCGCCGGCTGGAGCAGCCCATCACCCTGGAGGCCGCCAGGCCGCAGATCGTGCGTTTCCTGACCTATGATCAGGTCCGCGACCTGCTGGAGAAGCTGCGCGGCCGCGCCAAGGTCCAGACCCTGATCAAGTCGCCGCAGGACGTGCCCGGCCAGCCCCAGGAGCCGGCCAGCGCCCCGCCGACCCTGTCCGGGCCGCCGAAGCTTCCCGCCGGCGCGGCGAAGCCGGTTCCGCCGCCGCCCGGCGCGCCGCAGCAACCCCCGGCCAAGGCGGTGAAGCCATGACCCGCACGCCCACGCCCAAGCCGGCCGCCAAGGCCCCGGCCAAACCCAAGGCGGCCCACGCCAAGAGCCCGGCCGAGCTCGCCTTCGAGGTCGCCGCCAAGCCGGTGGAGGTGGTCGGACAGACCCTGCAGCAGGCGCTCGACCCCCTGGCCAGCGCCCTGAAGCGCGCGGCCCTGAAGCGCGCCGACAAGGCCTCGCGGCCGTTTGGCGAGGACGCTCCCGCCGCCGCGGCGCCGGCCAAGGGCGCCCTGCCGGTCTCGCCGCTGGCCGTGCCCTTCCCGAAGATGCCGCCGATCGCCGGCGTGCAGCTGGCGACCGCCCGGGCCGGATTCTACAAGCATGAGCGCGAGGACCTGCTGGTCATGCGCTTCGCGCGCGGCACCAGCGCGGCGGGGGTGTTCACCCGCCACGGCATAGGCTCGGCCCCGGTCGACTGGTGCAAGAAGCATCTGGAACTCAGCAAGGGCGCCGACGCCCGGGCCCTGGTGGTCAATGCCGGCTGCGCCAACTCCTTCACCGGCCGGCCCGGCGCCGACGCCGTGCGCCGGGTGGCCTCGGCCGTGGCCAAGCGCTTCGACTGCCGCCAGCGCGACGTGATGGTGGCCTCCACCGGCGTGATCGGCGTGCTGCTGGACGACGCCAAGATCACCCAGCGCCTGCCCGACATCGAACATCGCCTGGTTGATGACGGCTGGTCGGGCGCGGCCCGGGCCATCATGACCACCGACACCTTCCCGAAGGGCGCCTATGCCGAGGCGATGATCGATGGCGAGAAGGTCAAGATCGCCGGCATCTGCAAGGGCTCCGGCATGATTGCGCCGGACATGGCGACCATGCTGGCCTTCGTCGCCACCGACGCCGCCATCGCGCCGGCCGCCCTGCAGACCCTGGCGAGCCTCTATACCCGCACCACCTTCAACTGCGTGACGGTGGACGGCGACCGCTCGACCAACGACACCCTGCTGCTGTTCGCCACCGGCCAGTCCGGCGCACCCAAGATCACCCGGGCCGGCGACCACCGGCTGGCCGACTTCCGCCTGAAGCTCGAGGCCGTGCTGCTCGACCTCGCCCTCCAGCTGGTCCGCGACGGCGAGGGCGCGACCAAGTTCGTCAAGATCAATGTCACCGGCGCCCAGACCCAGGCCTCGGCCCGCAAGATCGCCCGCACCGTCGCCGAGAGCCCGCTGGTCAAGACCGCCTTCGCCGGCGAGGACGCCAATTGGGGCCGCATCGCCATGGCCATAGGCCGCGCCGACGAGCCGATCGACCGCGACCGGGTGAAGATCCAGTTCGGTCCCCTGGTCGCCGCCCAGGACGGCCTGATCTCGCCCACCTATGACGAGGCCAAGATGAGCGCCTACATGAAGCGCCAGGAGCTGGAGGTCAGCGTCGACGTCGGCGTCGGGCGCGGCGCGGCCACCGTCTGGACCTGCGACCTGACCAAGCAATATGTGGCGATCAACGGCGACTATCGCAGCTGATCGGCTGAATCTACCCGGGGTTGAGGGTGGTGGCGTGACCGGCCGAGCCCGTGGTTTGGATGGCTCCCATGCGGGCGCGATCCATTTCAAAGTCTGTCTTGTGTCTCGCCTCGGTGGTCAGCCTGCTTGGCGGCGTCCCGGCGCACAGCCAGCCCGTGGAGGGTGTTGCGAGCGCGCATTCTGAAAAACCGCTCCCGAACGACGCCGCCGGTCATGCCCAGACCAAGGGTTCTCAGGCCAGGTCTCCAGAGTCCGTGATCTCCGAAACGTACCTCTTTCTGGTGAAGGGCGGCGACCCGCAAGCCGCGATCAAGCTTCTCGACGCGGCGATCCTGTCTTGGCCCAATGACAGCAGACTTTACGCGCATAGAGGCGTGATCCGGAGCCTTGCGAAGGACTTCGAGGGCGCTTTTGCTGACTATGACACCTCGGAGCGATTGAATCCCGCTGACTCCCTCGCGTTCGACTTTCGAGGCTTGACGCTGTTTGACCAAGGCGATCTTGACCACGCCCTCGTGGCGTTCGAGGGGGCTCTGGCGCGCAATCCCGCCGACGAGATCGCTTTTACAGGACGGGGCGATATCGCGTTCCATCGGGGCAAGTTCAACGCCGCCCTGGAAGACTTCAATCGCGCGGTTGCGGCTGACCCGACCTATGCGAAGGCTTGGCGTGACAGCGGCCGGGCACGGTGGGCCATGTCCGATCTGGACGGCGCGATCGCCGACCTGAGCCGGGCGATCGCGATCCAGCCCAGCGAGGATGCGTTCCGCCTTCGCGGTCTCGTCTGGTGG
>NZ_CANCLE010000077.1 GCF_947378715.1 Phenylobacterium aquaticum | reverse complement strand
CCATGACGGCGCGCGGATCTGGTGGGCGTCGTTCGGCGAGGGGCCGGCGGTCATCCTGCTGCATGGCGGCATGGGTCATGCCGGCAACTGGGGCTGGCAGATCGAGGCCCTGGCCGGCTATCGCGCGGTGGTGATCGACAGCCGGGGTCATGGGCGCAGCAGCCGCGATGACACGGCCTACAGCTATCAGTTGATGGCCTCCGACGTGACGGCGGTGATGGACGCGCTGGAGATTTCGCGCGCGGCCCTGGTGGGGTGGAGCGACGGCGCCTGCACGGCCCTGGTCCTGGCGGATCAGACGCCGGACCGGGTGGCGGGCGTCTTCTTCTTCGCCTGCAACATGGATCCGAGCGGCACGACCGAGATCGACGGTTCCAACCCCCTGCTGGGTCGCTGCATCGGCCGGCACCGGGCAGACTACGCCGCCCTGTCGGCGACCCCCGACGGCTTCCAGCCCTTCGCCGAGGCGGTGCAGATGATGCAGGCGAGCCAGCCGAACTATGGGCCGGGCGATCTGGCGCGGATCAAGGTCCCGGTGACCGTGGTCCAGGCCGAGCGCGATGAGTTCATCCGACCCGAGCATGCCGCCTATCTGGCAGCCACCATCCCGGACGCGGAACTGGTCGAGCTGGCCGGCGTCAGCCATTTCGCGCCCGTGCAGCGACCGGCGCTGTTCAACGCGGCGATGATGCGGTTCCTGGCGCGGGTTTCGCCCCCGTCTGCCTAGGCGTCCAGGACCTTGCCTGGAACGATGGTGACGCTCTCGCCGCAGCCGCAGGCGTCGGTCTCATTGGGATTGCGGAACACGAACTTGGCCGAAAGCTTGGCCACCTCATAGTCGATCACCGTGCCGATCAGGAACAGCACGGCCTTGGGCTCGATCAGTATGGTGACGCCCTGGTCCTCGACCACCTCGTCCAGGGGGCCGGCCTCCTGGGCGTATTCCAGGACGTATTCCTGGCCTGCGCAGCCGCCGTTCTTCACCCCGACCCGCAGCCCTTTGTGGCTGTCATCGGCGCGGGCCATGATCTCGCGCACCCGGTCGGCGGCCGCTGGCGTCAGGGAGACGACCTTGGGCCGGGGGCGTCGGGCGCGGGGGGCGGCGGGGGTCAGGTTCAGATCGGTCATTTGGATCACATATGGGGCTGATCGGGGCGATCAGAACATGTTGAGCTGAAGTTTCGCTTCATCCGACATGCGGGACGGGTCCCACGGCGGATCAAAGACCAGGTCGACCTTGCAGGATTTCAGCCCCTCGATCTCCATGACCGCGTCATGGACCCAGCCGGGCATCTCGCCAGCCACCGGACAGCCAGGGGCGGTGAGCGTCATGTCGATCGCCACCTCCTTCTCGTCGGAGACGTCGACCTTGTAGATCAGGCCGAGCTCATAGATGTCGACCGGGATCTCGGGGTCGAAGACCGACTTCAGCTTCTCGATCAGCTGATCGGTGATCGCGTCGAGCTCGCCTTGGCTGAGCGCGGTGGTTTCGGGAGCGGGGGTGGCGTCCATGGGAACTCTTAGGCGAAGAAGGCTTGGGTGCGGGTGAGCGCCTCGACGAAGGCGTCAGCCTCCGCCTCGGTATTATATAGGGCGAAGGAGGCGCGGGCCGAGGAGGTCACGCCGAAACGGCGCATCAAGGGCTCTGCGCAATGGGTCCCGGCGCGGACGGCGATACCGTAGCGGTCGAGGATCTGGGCCACGTCGTGGGCATGGGCGCCGTCGATGGTGAAGGACAGGATCGCCCCCTTGCCAGGCGCCTCGCCCAGCACCTTCAGCCAGTTGGCGCCGGCCAGGCCCTCGCGAACCCGGTGATAGAGGGCGTGCTCATGGGTGGCGATGGCCTCGCGGTCGAGCTTCATCAGCCAGTCCAGGGCCGCGCCGAAGCCGATGGCCTCGAGGATCGGCGGGGTGCCGGCCTCGAACCGGTGCGGCGGGTCGGCATAGGTGATGGCGTCGAGCGCCACCGATCCGATCATCTCGCCGCCGCCCTGATAGGGTGGCAGGTCGGCCAGACGCTCGGCCTTGCCATAGAGGACGCCGATGCCGGTCGGGCCATAGAGCTTGTGGGAGGAAAAGACGTAGAAATCGACGTCCAGCGCCTTCACGTCGACGCCCATGTGGACCACCGATTGGCAGCCATCAACCAGGACCAGCGCCCCCGCCGCATGGGCCAGGCGGGCGATCTCGGCCACCGGATTCACAGTGCCCAGCACATTGGACATGTGGGTGACCCCGACCAGCTTGGTCTTCGCCGTGATCAGGTCGGCATAGGCCGCCATGTCGAGCCGGCCATCGTCGAGCACCGGAACGAACTTCAGCACTACACCCTGCCGTTCGCGCAGGAAGTGCCAGGGGACGATATTGGCGTGATGCTCCATCTCGGTGAGCAGGATCTCGTCGCCGGCCTTCAGCGACTGGCCCAGCCCTGAGGCGACGAGGTTGATCGCCTCGGTCGCCCCCTTGGTGAAGACGATCTCGGTCTCGGCGGCGCCCACGAAGCGGGCCACCGATTGGCGCGCACGCTCATAGGCCTCGGTGGTTTCGTTGGCGAGCGTATGCAGGCCGCGATGGACGTTGGCGTAGGAGTGCTCCATCGCCCCGACCATGGCCTGGATCACCGGCCGCGGCTTCTGGGCCGAGGCGGCGCTGTCCAGATAGATCAAGGGCTTGCCGTTGACGGTTCGCGTCAGGATCGGGAACTCGCGGCGGGCGGCTTCGGCGTCGAAAGCCATGGTCAGACCTCCAGCCGCTGGGCGACCCAGGCCCTGGCGATCTCGCGGGCCGGCGCGTGTTCGATCCGCTCGATGACCTCGCCGACAAAGGCGGCCATCAGCAGGGCGCGGGCCTGGGGCTCGGGAATGCCGCGCTGGCGCATGTAGAACAGGGCCTCGTCGTCCAGGGCGCCGATGGTGTTGCCGTGGGCGCAGGAGACATCGTCGGCGAAGATCAGCAGTTCGGGCCGGGCGTCGACTTCGGCCTGGTCCGAGAGGATCAGGGCCTGGTGGCGCATGCGGGCGTCAGTCTGGTCGGCGCCCTCCTCCACCACGATGCGGCCCTGGAACACGCCGCGCGACTGATCGCGGACCACGCCCTTGGTCAGCTGGGCGGTGGTTCCGCCGACACCCTGGTGCAGGACCTCGGTGGTCTGGTCGGCGTGGCGCTTGTCGGCCAGCAGATAGGCGCCGTCGAGCCGCAGGTCTGCGCCCGCGCCGGGATGGGTGACCCGGGTCTCGATGCGCTGGCGACGGCCGCCGTCGGTCAGCACGGTCTGGGCGTAGCGGGCGCCTGCGGACAGGGTCACCTGGGCGGTGGAGACATTGATCCCCAGCTCGCCATCGGCGGCCAGCACGACGCGCTCCAGGCTGGCGCCGGGGGCGAGGGTGATGGACAGCGCATGGTCGGCCACATAGGCCTCGGCGTCGCCTTCGTAGCTTTCCAGCAGGATCAGCCGGGCGTTCTCCGCCACCTCGATGCGGGCCGTGGCCGCGTGGCTGCCGCCACCCAGAGCCGCGAAGTGCAGGGCCACCACATAGGGCTCGGCCGACTTGGCGCGGATGACCACCGGATCGGAGGCGTTGACCACGTGGATCGGCAGGCCGGCGAGATCGGCGAAGGGCCCGCGTGGCGGCTCGCCCGCGAACGGCTCCGACGGCTCCGGCAGGGCGCGGACCAGACCGCGCAGGTCGGTCCAGCGCCAGTCCTCGTCACGCTTGCCGGGAAGCTGGGTGACGTCGCGGGTCTTGAGGGCGGCGGCGAGGGTCAAGCGGCCCTCGCATATTTGTCATAGCCCTCGGCCTCGAGCTGGAGCGCGAGCTCCGGCCCGCCGGAGGCGACGATGCGGCCAGCGGCCAGCACATGCACGCGGTCGGGTTTGATGTAGTCCAGCAGGCGCTGATAGTGGGTGATCACCAGCATCGCGCGGTCGGGCGAGCGCACCGCATTGACGCCTTCGGAGACGATCTTCAGCGCGTCGATGTCGAGGCCGGAATCGGTCTCATCCAGGATGAGGAAGCGCGGCGAAAGGATCGCCATCTGAAGGATTTCCATCCGTTTCTTCTCGCCGCCTGAGAAGCCGACATTCAGCGGCCGCTTGAGCATCTCGAAGTCGATCTTCAGCTCGCCGGCCTTGATCCGGACCAGCTTCAGGAACTCGGGCGCAGAGACCTCGGCCTCGCCGCGGGCCTTGCGTTGCGCATTGAGCGCCGTGCGCAGGAAGGTGAGCGCCGGAACCCCTGGAATCTCCAGGGGATATTGGAAGGACAGGAACAGCCCCTTGGCGGCCCGCTCATTGGGGGCCAGCGCCAGCAGGTCCTCGCCATCGAGGGTCGCGGAGCCCTCGGTCACCTCATAGCCGGAGCGGCCAGTCAGCACATAGGACAGCGTCGACTTGCCCGCTCCGTTCGGCCCCATGATCGCGTGGACCTCGCCGGCCGGCACGTCGAGCGTGAGGCCCTTGATGATGTCCTTGCCGCCGACCTGGGCGTGGAGGTTCTCGATATGCAGCATCAGCGGGTCTCGTCGGCGAGGTATTGGGCGAACGTGTCCAGCGCCTGTTCGACGCTCTCGACATAGGCCTGCTTGCGGGGGGCGGCGGTCTGGGTGGTGGCGGTGCGCTTGTCGGCCGAGGTGACGTTGATCTGGCCGTCCTCGAAATAGGCGCGCAGGCGATAGTCGGCGTGCTCCAGCACCACGGTGTAGCGGCTGAGCTCGAGGCTGAGCTTCTTCTGGGCCAGGAAGTCCGGATCGGCGGCGATCGCATCATGCAGCTCGATGGCGCGGGTGTGATCGGCCTCCTGGCGCAGACGCTCAGCCTCGGCGCGGGCGCGGCGCTCAGCTTCGCGGCGGGCGTGCTCGGCTTCGAAGGCGGTGCGCAGGGTCACGGTCATGGTCGTCATCCGACGCTTCCTTCAAGACTGATGGCCACCAGCTTCTGGGCCTCGACCGCGAACTCCATCGGCAGTTCCTGGAGAACGTCCTTGACGAAGCCGTTGACCAGCAGCTGGACCGCCTCCTCCTGGGAGAGGCCACGCTGCATCACGTAGAACAGCTGGTCTTCGGAAAGCTTGGTCGTGGTCGCCTCGTGCTCGAAGACGCACGAGCCGTTGCGGGCCTCGACGTAGGGCACGGTGTGGGCCGCGCAGGTCTTGCCGATCAGCAGGCTGTCGCACTGGGTGAAGTTGCGTGCGCCCTTGGCCTTGGGGTGGGCCGAGACCAGGCCGCGATAGGTGTTGGAGCTGCGGCCGGCGCTGATGCCCTTGGAGATCACCCGCGAGCGCGAGCCTTCGCCCAGATGGATCATCTTGGTGCCGGTGTCGGCCTGCTGGCGGCCATTGGTGATGGCGATGGAATAGAACTCACCGACGCTGTCCTTGCCGCGCAGGACGCAGGACGGATATTTCCAGGTGATGGCCGAGCCGGTTTCGACCTGGGTCCAGGACACCTTGGAGCGGTCGCCCCGGCAGTCGGCGCGCTTGGTGACGAAGTTGTAGATGCCGCCCTTGCCGGTCTCGGGATCGCCCGGATACCAGTTCTGGACGGTGGAATATTTGATCTCGGCGTCGTCGTGGACCACCAGCTCGACCACGGCGGCGTGCAGCTGGTTCTCGTCGCGCATGGGGGCCGTGCAGCCCTCCAGATAGGAGACGTAGGCCCCGGCGTCGGCGATGATCAGGGTCCGCTCGAACTGGCCGGAGTTCTCCGCATTGATGCGGAAATAGGTCGAGAGCTCCATCGGACAGCGGACGCCCGGCGGCACATAGACGAAGCTGCCGTCGGAGAAGACCGCCGCGTTCAGGCAGGCATAGTAGTTGTCCGACACCGGCACGACCGAGCCCAGATATTTGCGCACCAGCTCCGGGTGCTCGCGGATCGCCTCGCTCATGGAGCAGAAGATCACGCCGGCCTGGCCCAGTTCCTTCTTGAAGGTGGTGACCACCGAGACCGAGTCGAACACGGCGTCGACCGCATAGCGCGGCGCGCCTTCAACCCCGGCCAGAACCGCCTGTTCCTTCAGGGGAATCCCCAGCTTGGCGTAGACCGCCAGGAGCTCCGGATCGACCTCGTCGAGGCTCTTGGGACCCGATTTCTCCTTGGGCGCGGCGTAGTAGTAGCTGTCCTGGTAGTCGATGGGCGGGAACTTGACCTTGGCCCACTCCGGCGCGTCCATGGCCAGCCAGCGCTCATAGGCCTCCAGTCGCCAGTCCAGCATCCATTGCGGCTCGCCCTTCTTGGCCGAGATGAACCGGACGATGTCGGCGGACAGGCCCTTGGGGGCGAATTCCTGGTCGATGTCGGTGACGAAGCCGTGCTGGTATTTCTCCAGGGCTTCAACGTGCTGGACGGTTTCCTTGACGGCGGCCATGGCGATACGCTCCTAAGCGGCCGGCGCGCGGTGACGCGCGACGAACTGGGAATGGGACTTCGACCAGGTCTCGACAAAGCTGGCCCAGTCGGCGGCCGTGGTTCCCCAGCCGCCGGAGACGCGGATCGCGCAGCCGCCGAGCTCGTCCTGGCCCATGGCGACCAGCACGTGGCTCGCCTTCACCTTGCCGGACGAACAGGCAGAGCCGGCGCTGACCATCAGGCCGGCCAGGTCCAGCGCCATGACCTGCAGGTCCGAACCCCAGCCCGGCATGGCCACGCACAGGGTGTTGGGCAAGCGCGGCGCGGCCTCGCCAATGACCACGGCGCCCAGGGCCTTCAGCGCGGCGGCTGCGGCGTCGCGGGGCGCGGGATCGATCGCCTCGACCATGGCCGCGCGGGCGGCGGCGGCGAGCCCCGCGATTCCCGCGACATTCTCGGTGCCGGCGCGGCGGCCGCGCTCCTGCCCACCCCCGTGCTGGCGGCGCACCAGGGTGGCCCGGGGGCCGAAGGTCAGCGCCCCCACGCCCTGGGGCCCACCGAATTTGTGGCCGGAGATCGCAAGCGTGTCTGCGCCCATGGCCCGGCTGTCGGTGAGGATCTTGCCGGCCGCCTGGATGGCGTCGACATGCAGCCAGCCCTCGGCGGCGCGGACCAGCTCGGAGGCCTCCAGCACGGGCTGGATCACCCCGGTCTCGTTATTGGCCAGCATCAGGGCGACGAAGGGCCGGCCGTCGGCGGGATCCCAGGCGGCGAGGCGCGCCTGCAGCCAGGCCAGATCGGCGACGCCGTCGGCGGTGACCGGCAGATATTCGACCGCAGCGCCGGAGACCTTGGCGGTCTCGATGACGCTGTCATGCTCGATGGCGCTGATGATCAGCCGCCTGGAGCCGGTGGCCACGGCGCTGTCGATGGCGAGCGCGTTCGCTTCCGTGCCGCAGCCGGTGAAGACCACGGTGGAGGCCGGGCCGCCAACCAGGGCGGCGATGTCATTACGCGCCGCTTCCACGACGGCGCGGGCCGTGCGGCCGGCGGCGTGGATCGAGGAGGGATTGCCGACCCGACCCAGGGTCTGGGCGATGGCGTCGATCGCCTGGGGCCTGACCGGACAGGTGGCGTTGTAGTCGAGATAGAGGCTCATGCGAGGGCGGCCTGCTGGGCCTGGGCCGTGGCGCTGAGTCGGCCCTGGGTGACGTCGGCCAGGGAGACCGAGGCCAGATAACCCTCGATCTGGCGGCCCATCTCTTCCCACAGGTCGTGGGTCATGCAGCGCTCGCCCTTCATCATGCAGCCCTTGGCCTTCACCCCGCAGCGGGTGGCGCGCAGGGGCTCGTCGACGGCGGTGACGATCTCGGCGATAGAGGTGGCCTCGGCGGTGCGGGCCAGCAGATAGCCGCCGCCCGGGCCGCGCAGGCTCTTCACCAAGCCCTTGCGGCGCAGGCGCGCGAACAGCTGTTCCAGATAGGACAGTGAGATCTGCTGGCGCTCGGCGATATCGGCCAGGCTGATGGCGCGTTCGCCGCAAGACCCGTCGCCCTGGCGACGAGCCAGATCGGCCATGGCCATCACGGCGTAGCGACCCTTGGTGCTGAGGCGCATGGTAGCAGAAACCCCACGTCGGTTTTTTCGAGCATCCGGGGAACCCCTTGTGCTAATAGCCGCCGCCTTGCGCAGGCGTCGGCCGGAGCGGGACCGGATGGTCGCGATCTAGGAAGACCCAGCGCATTAGTCAACTATTGGCGACGCGAATAAGAGGGTGGCATGCCTGAGGTGGTTCTGACCGGTGCGGCGGGGCGGATCGAGGGCCGATATTCGGCGGGCAAGACGGAGACGGCGCCGATCGCGCTGATCCTGCACCCGCACCCCAAGGCGGGCGGCCAGATGAACCATCCGGTCGCGGTGCAACTCTTCCACCTGTTCATGAAGCGCGGCTTCTCGGTGCTGCGGTTCAATTTCCGCGGCGTGGGCCGCAGCCAGGGCGAATTCGATTCGGGCATCGGCGAACTGGCTGACGCGGCCACGGCGCTGGACTGGCTGCAGTCGACCAATCCCGCCGCTTCGCAATGCTGGGTCGCCGGCTTCGATTTCGGCGCCTGGGTCGGCATGCAGCTGCTGATGCGTCGCCCGGAGACGGACGGCTTCATCTCGGTCTCGCCGCCGACCAACATGTACGACTTCTCCTTCCTGGCCCCCTGCCCGGCCTCGGGTCTGATGCTGCACGGCAGCGCAGACACCGTCACCCCGCCGGTCGAGGTCGAGCGCGTGGTCTCCAAGCTGCGCACCCAGAAAGGCATCGTCATCGATCATGAGGTCGTGGACGGCGCCACCCACTTCTGGGCGGAACACCTTCCCGAGGTCGAACGCCGCGTCGGCGCCTATCTCGACAAGCGCCTGGAAGCCACCCCGGCCTAGCGCTCTTAGCCCTCGTCCCGTTTACGGGGAGAGGGTTGGGTGAGGGGCTCTTGCTGAGACTCCGCGGCCTTTGAGCCGCCCAAAGACGCACCGCTTCGCGGCGCGCCCCTCACCCTGCCCTCTCCCCGCAAGCGGGGCGAGGGAAGTGATTCAGTAGATCAGGAACGGCCGGCGCGCTTCGAGCCAGGCCTGTTCGTCGGGCACGGTGATGGCGTCCAGGTCCGCCGGCGTCGAGGCCGGGTCGTCCACCCATTCCCGCAGACCCGGGCCGCCATTGATCACGTCGATGGCCAGCTTGCCGAACTCGTACTCGTAGGGGAAATCCCGCCAGAGGTCGTAGTCCGGATAGAGCCGGCGGATGGCCTTGAAGGCCAGGGCCTGGACCCGCCAGGGCCGGAAGACCGCGTGGTCGTAGCCGGTCTCGGTGTGGATCTGCACGCCGTTGCACTGTTTGCCGACATGCTTGTGGAAGGTCGGCTCGAACCAGATCTCCCGCAGGACGCAACCCTCAAGCCATTGCGGCGCGAAGGCGCGCATCTGCGCCAGCACGGCGCGGGCGTCGATGTCCGGCGCGCCGAACAGTTCCAGCGGGCGGGTGGTGCCGCGGCCTTCCGACAGGGTCGCGCCCTCCAGCATCACCGTGCCTGGATAGGCCCGCGCCATCCAGAGATTGGGGGCGTTGGGGCTGGGATTGACCCAGGTCCGCTCGCCCAGCGGCCAGCCGTAGCCGGGCCCCTGGTCCGGATGGTAGCCCTCCATCTCGATCACCCGGTAGGCGACCTTCAGATCGAAGGTCTTGATGAACCAATGACCGAGCTCACCCAGGGTCAGGCCGTGGCGCATGGGGATGGCGCCGGCGCCGACGAAGCTTTCCCAGCCGGGGATCAGGGTCAGGCCCTCTACGGGCCGGCCGGCCGGGTTTGGCCGATCGAGAACCCAGACCTCCTTGCCCTGGGCGGCCGCAGCCTCGAGCATATAGAGCAGGGTGGTGACGAAGGTGTAGATGCGGCAACCCAGGTCCTGCAGGTCGATCAGCACGACGTCGAAGGTGCTCATCATCTGGCCCGTCGGGCGGCGCACTTCGCCATAGAGGCTGAACACCGGCACGCCATGGACCGGATCGTTGAAGTCCGGGGACTCCATCATGTTGTCCTGCTTGTCGCCGCGCATGCCGTGCTGCGGGCCGAAGGCGGCGGTGAGGTTGAGGTCCGGGCAGGCCGACAGCGCGTCCAGCGCATGGGTCAGGTCTTCCGTCACCGAGGCCGGATGGGCCACCAGCGCCACGCGACGGCCGGCGAGGGGCGCGCGCAGCGCGGGGTCGGCGAGAAGTCGATCAAGTCCAAATTTCATGCGCGCTCTGCTGCGGTGATCAGGTGGGTGAAGCCGGCGTCGTGGTGGAAGTCCGCTCGGCCCGGCGGGTGGGCCAGCGCCCAGTAGGATTTCGCCCCATCGGTCTGTTCGATGATGGCGGTGAGCGCCAGTCTCCAGGCGGCGGGGGCCAGGTCGGGTGCGGACTCGAAGGAGAGCCGTCCGCTCAGGGTGAAGTGATCGGCGGCCGCCACCAGGGTGATACCCGGGTCCGCCACCTCCAGGGCCGGGCGCATGGCCTCGCGGTAGGCGCTGAAACGATAGGCCGCCCATTGGCCGGACGGGGCCAGATTGATCTCGTAATAGCCGGGCTTGCCCACCTCGCCTACGAAGGCCTCCAGGCAGGTGTGTCGCCACAGCTCGTCCGTGCGGGCGCTGGGGGCCGGCGGGGGGAGAAGAAGGCCGGAGACATCTCCGCTGACCACATAGGTCAGGGCGAGGGTCGCGCGCGTCGGCCAGGCGAGTTCGACCTCTACGCCGGCGGCCGCCTGCCCTTGCGAGTCCGGATGTCTGACCAAGGCGAGACGCATGCCCCCATGCTAGCGGCGACCGCCCAGGAGGTGGAGCCCAATTCGCTGACCCGGGTGCGAAGCTTGACGGCCGCCGCTTCCGCCCGCTAGCTAGAGCCATGATCGCCGTAGCGCCCGCCTCTCGCGCCTATTACCGCCGCTCCTAGAGCCGGCGCGGACGATCCCTTGCGCCCCCCTCACCCGGTCGGCGCCGTTCCCCCGCAAGGAAGCCACGGTCTTCGGCCTATCGCCGGAACCTGACCCATGCCTCTCGATCACCCTGACGAGCCCGTGCTAGAGCCCCGATCCATGACCGACGCCCCCAATTTCACCTCCGCGTTCCTGCGCACCATGCAGGCTCGGGGCTACATCCATCAGATCACCCACCCGACCGAGCTGGACGAGGCGGCGACCAAGGGGGCGATCACCGCCTATATCGGCTTCGACGCGACGGCCGCGAGCCTGCATGTCGGCCATCTGATCCAGATCATGATGCTGCGCCGGCTGCAGCAGTCCGGGCACAAGCCGATCGTGGTGATGGGCGGCGGCACCACCAAGGTGGGCGATCCGACCGACAAGGACGGCCAGCGCCCCCTGCTCACCCACGACCAGATCCAGGCCAATATCGCCACCATCCGCGGGACCTTCGAGAAATTCCTGACCTTCGGCGACGGCCCGGCCGACGCCATCATGGTCGACAATGACGAGTGGCTGTCGAAGTTCGGCTATGTCGAGTTCCTCCGGAACTACGGCGTCCATTTCACGGTCAACCGCATGCTGGCCTTCGACAGCGTCAAGGCCCGGCTCGACCGCGAGCAGCCGATGACCTTCCTTGAGTTCAACTACATGCTGATGCAGTCGGTGGACTTCCTGGAGCTGGAGCGCCGTTACAGCTGCCTCCTGCAGATGGGCGGCTCTGACCAGTGGGGCAATATCGTCAACGGGGTGGAGCTGATCCGCCGCGTGGACCAGAAGCCGGCCTTTGGCCTGACCACGCCCCTGCTCTCGACCGCGTCGGGCCAGAAGATGGGCAAGACCGTGGGCGGGGCCGTGTGGCTGAACGCCGACCTGCGCAGCCCCTATGACTATTGGCAGTTCTGGCGGAACACCGAGGACGCCGACGTGGCCCGGTTCATGCGGCTGTTCACCGACCTGCCCCTGGACGAGGTCGAGCGCTACGCCGCCATGCAGGGCGCGGACATCAACGAGGCCAAGAAGGTGCTGGCCAACGCCGCGACCACCCTGCTGCACGGGGCGGAGGCGGCGGCGACGGCCGAGGCCGCAGCGCGGGCGGCCTTCGAGGAGGGCGCGCTCTCCGCCGACCTGCCCACCCACGAGATCCCGGCCGCGGAGCTGGAGGCCGGCATCGTGCTGGCGGCCCTGGCGGCCGACGCCGGCTTGGCCGGATCGCGCGGCGAGGCGCGACGCCTCGCCCAGGGCGGCGGTCTGCGGGTCAATGACAAGGCCGAGACCGACGCCAACCGCACCATCACCTCCGCCGACCTCGAAGGCGGCGTGGTCAAGCTGGCTGCGGGCAAGAAGAAGATCGTGCTGGTCAAGCCGGTCTAGGGAGGGGCTTGCCCCCTCCCTCACCGCCCCCTAACTCACCTTCCAACCGCAGGATGGAGACGACGATGAGCGTGGAAGCCGGGGCCAGGGCGCCTGAATTCGAACTGGCGGGCGTGGACGGACCGATCCGGTCGGCGGACTTCGCGGGCAAGCCCTTCGTGATCTATTTCTACCCGAAGGACGACACCACCGGCTGCACGCGCGAAGCTCAGGATTTCTCGGCTCTAGCGGCCGAATTCGCCGCCCTCGGGGCGCCCGTTTTGGGGGTCTCCAAGGACTCCGTCGCCAGTCACAGGAAGTTTACCGCGAAATATGGCCTGACCATCCCGCTGGGCTCCGATCCGGAGGGCGAGGTCATCGCCCGCTACGGCTCCTGGGTCGAAAAGAGCATGTATGGGCGGCAGTACATGGGCATCGACCGATCCACCTTTCTGGTCGACGCCCAGGGCGTCGTCGCGCGAGTGTGGCGCAAGGTAAAGACCCCCGGTCACGCCGCCGAGGTGCTGAAGGCGGCGCAATCCCTTTAAGGTCAAGCTTTCAGAGGTCGGCAAGCCGTCCGCGCCGCCGGCTCGGACAGGCTGAGTGCCCGCCGGGAAGCACGGTCAGGCTGTTGTACATATGTCGCGACGGGTCGGATTGTGGCCCGCCAGGCCCCTAGTTTCGCGCTGGCGCCTAGCGCGGCCATTTACCGTTCGATAACCGTTCTCGTTAACAGTCGCCGGATATCGGCCGCAGGCTCCCTCCTTGCGCGAAGGGCCTTGCGTGGCCCCACGATCTCATTGCATATCCCTGGAACCTTAAGTTCCTTTCCCGATGCGGTGAGCATGACACGCTTTGCGCGCCTTCGCCGATCGCTCGAAGAGCTCTTCCCAGAACGCCATCTCTATGTCCGCTCCGGCGGGGAGATGCGCGCCTTTGTCCTGACCACCGGCAAGCAGCTGATGGCCGCCGGTGTCGTAGCGGTCTGCGCGCTCTGGATGGGCATCTGCACGGCGTCCATGATGGTCAACGCCATGGCGCTTTCGGCGACCGATCAGGAAATCGCCCGCACCCAGGCGAAGTACGAACGCTGGATCGCCGACCGCCAAGCGCGGCTGAACAGCGCCGTGGCCCAGCTGAACGCCACCAACGGCTCCATCGACGACGTCGCCCTGACCATAGAGAAGCGCCACGCCGCGCTGGCCATGTTGCTGACCGACATCAAGGGTGAGCCCGGGGTGGTCCAGGCCCTGGCCCCGACCATCCGCCGCGCCAGCGTCTCGCCGGCCGGCGCCAGCCCGATGCGCCGCATCGAGCTCGTGCGCGCCAGCCAGGAGCGCCTGATCGACGCGGCCGACAACTTCGCCCGTGGCCGGGCCGATCGCCTGCGCCTGGCCTTCCGTCTCGCGGGCCTGACGCCGTCGTCCTACATGCCCAAGGGCGGCGCGCTCGGCGGTCCGCTGATCGAGGCCAAGGACCCCCGCGCCCTCGCCGCTGTGCTCGACGTGGACGAGGGTTTCGCTGAACGGATTCAGCACGCCGCGACCAATCTGTCGGAAGCCTCGGCCCTGTCCGACGCCGCCGAGAAGCTGCCCTTCGCGCGGCCGACCAACCACACCGGGACCTCCAGCGGCTTCGGCGTGCGCTTCGATCCCTTCACCGGCCGCCCGGCGTTCCATTCGGGCCTGGATTTCGTCGGCGGGTTCGGGGTGCCGATCTATGTGACGGCGCCGGGCGTCGTGTCCTTCACGGGGGTTCGCTCAGGCTATGGCAACACCATCGAGGTGGACCACGGCGGCGGATTCAAGACCCGCTACGCCCACCTGCAGGCCATCGGCGTCCAGGTCGGTCAGCGGCTGGCCGTGGGCCAACGCATCGGGGCCATGGGCTCCACCGGCCGCTCCACGGGGCCGCATCTCCATTACGAGGTCTGGGTCAACGGACGCGCCCAGAACCCCGACCGCTTTGTGAAAGCCGGCGATTATGTTCAGCAAGCAAGCTAAGACCCCCGCCAAAGCCACGGTGAAGTTCGACGCGCCACCAGCGCCTTTGCCCACCGATCCGGCGGCGGCCCGTAAGATCGCGCCCAAGGCCGCCTCGCTGATCTCCGAGAACCTGGTCATCGAAGGCGGCGTCACCGGTGAGGGCGAGGTCCAGATCGACGGCGTGGTCCGCGGTGACGTCCGGGTCGGCAAGCTGACCGTGGGTGAGACCGGCCACATCGAAGGCAATGTCTATGCCGAGGCCGTCGAGGCGCGTGGCCGGATCATCGGCGGCATCACCTCCAAGCAGGTCCGCCTCTACGGCACCGCCTATATCGACGGCGACATCACCCATGAGCAGCTGGCCATGGAGACGGGCGCCTTCTTCCAGGGCCGCAGCCTGAAGTTCCAGCGTCCCGTCGCCCCGCAGATGCAGCCCGCCCCGACCCCGGTCGCCGCCCAAGGCAGCCCTGCCCCGGCGCCCAAGCCGGTCTAGAGAGGTTTGACGGGCGTCATTGCGCCCGCGCCAAGGTGGCCTAGAGTGACCCTGCTCAGATAGGGGTCACGCCATGCCGCTGATGTTCGAACCCTTGCGGAAGTACGCCGACTTCCAGGGCCGCGCGAGCCGTGGCGAGTACTGGCAGTTCTTCCTGCTCCTGGTCCTGGTCAATGTCGCGGTCTCGATCGTCGGCGGCGGCGGCGGCTTCGGGTGGGGCGCCTGGGGCTGGGGATGGGGCCATCACCACTATCACCATATGTGGGGCAACCCGTTCTCCGGGCTGGTCCACCTGGGCTATCTGGTCTTCTGCCTCTACGTGCTGATCCCTAGCCTGGCGGTCGCGTTCCGGCGTCTGCACGACACGGATCGCTCAGCCTGGTGGCTGCTGCTGGGGATCTTCCCGTTCATAGGCCAGCTGGTCCTGCTGATCTTCATGATCCTGGAGGGCACGCGCGGCGACAACCGCTTCGATCCCGACCCGAACCATGTGGAAGACCCGGCGGCGGTGATCTAGGCTTCGCCCCTAGCCTTCCCGCGTCACGCCCACGCGCTGGGCCAGGCTCGCGCCCATGAAGGCGTCGAGATCGCCATCGAGCACCCCTTGGGTGTCGGAAGTCTCCACGTTGGTCCGCAGATCCTTGACCATCTGATAGGGCTGCAGGACGTAGGAGCGAATCTGGTGACCCCAGCCGATGTCGGTCTTCTGATCTTCCAGGGCCTGGGCCGCCGCCTCACGCTTCTGCAGCTCCAGCTCATAGAGGCGGGCGCGCAGCATCTTCCACGCCTCCTCCCTGTTCTGGTGCTGTGAGCGGCCGGCCTGGCAGGCCACGGCGACGCCGGTCGGGATGTGGGTCAGGCGGACGGCCGAGTCGGTCTTGTTGATGTGCTGACCGCCGGCGCCGGAGGCGCGATAGGTGTCGGTGCGCACGTCGGAGGGATTGATGTCGATGACGATGGCGTCGTCGACCACGGGATAGACCCAGACCGAGGCGAAGCTGGTGTGGCGCTTGGCGGCGGCGTCGAAGGGCGAGATGCGGACCAGGCGGTGGACGCCGGCCTCGGTCTTCAGCCAGCCATAGGCGTTCTGGCCCTTGATCTGCAGGGTGACCGACTTGATCCCGGCCTGTTCGCCCGCGGTCTCTTCCAGGAAGTCGACGGTCATGCCGTGCTGCTGGGCCCAGCGGGTGTACATGCGCAGCAGCATGCCGGCCCAGTCGCAGGACTCGGTGCCGCCGGCCCCGGAATTGATTTCCACAAAGGCGTCATTGCCGTCGGCTTCGCCGGACAGCAGGGCCTCGAGCTCGGCGCGGGCGCCGCGATCCTTGAGCGCCTTAAGCTGGCCGCGCGCTTCCTCGAGGCTGGCCTCGTCGCCCTCCTCGTCCGCCATTTCGGCATAGCCGAGCGCGTCTTCCAGATCGCGTTCCAGGCCGCGCACCGCCTCCACCGAACTGGCCAGGCGGGTGCGTTCGCGCATCAGGGCCTGGGCGGCGGTGGCGTCATCCCACAGGGTCGGATCCTCGACCCGAGCGTTCAGCTCATGCAGTTTTCGAAGGGCAGGTTCCCAGTCAAAGACGCCTCCTGAGCAGTTCAATCGACTGCTCGATGTCGGCCTTGGCAGCCTCGACATCCGCTCTCATGGGACTCTCCGGTAACGCGTAAGGGCGGGGACTTAAGGCGCGCCGCGCCCTAGTACAAGCCGCTCATATCATCCTGCTTCTTCGCCGGCGTCGCCATGGGGGCGGTGGTCGGCAGTTGGGCGGATGGGACGAAGTTATAGGGCACGGGCCCGGCAGGCAGCAGGCCGATGTCGGCGACCTTGGGCTCGGTGCCCGGCCGGAACGCCTCGCGGATACCGCGGACCATGGCGAACTTGGCGTTCTTGGGCGCCTTGAAGTCGGACTTGGGCAGGTCCTTGGTCGCCGACTGCATGAACTCGGTGAAGATCGGCGCGGCGTCGACCGTGCCCGTCTCACCTTCGCCGAGGCTGCGATTGTCGTCATAGCCTACGAACACACCGGCCACGATCTGGGGGGTGAAGCCCACGAACCAGGCCGATCGATATTCATTGGTGGTGCCGGTCTTGCCGCCGACCGGTCGGCCCAGCACCGAGACCGAGGTCGCCGTGCCGCGCTGGACCACGCCCTGCAGCATGGAGGTGATCTGATAGGCGGTGATCGGGTCGAACATCTGGTCGCCGGTCGGATTGATCCGGGGGCTCTCGTCGCCGTTGAAGCCGGTCTCACAGCGCGGGCAATCGCGCTTGTCGGCTCGGAAGATCGTCTTGCCCTGCCCGTCCTGGACCACTTCGATCAGGTGCGGCTCGACCTTGCGGCCGCCATTGACGAAGGAGGCATAGGCTGCGGTCAGCTTGAAGGGCGTGGTCTCGCCGGCGCCCAGCGCCATGGCCAGCACCGGCTGCATGTCGCGCACCACGCCCAGCCGGATCGCCAGGTCGCGGATCTTCTGCATGCCGACGCCCTGGGCCAGGCGCACGGTCATGGCGTTGCGCGACAGCTCCAGGCCCTTGCGCAGTTGCAGGGCGCCATAGAATTTCTTGTTGTAGTTCTCCGGCGACCAGTCGGCCCCGTCATTGCCCTTCAGGGTGATGGGCGAGTCCATGACGATACTGGCGGGGGTGTAGCCGTTCTCCAGCGCCGTGGCGTAGACGATCGGCTTGAAGGCCGAGCCCGGTTGACGCATCGCCTGGGTGGCGCGGTTGAAGCTCGACAGCGAGAAGGAGTAGCCGCCGACCATCGCCAGGACCCGGCCTGAATTGGGCTCCATGGCCACCAGGGCCCCATTGACCGCAGGCACCTGGCGCAGATGGAAGCCGCCGGTCTCGGCGGGTTCGACGAAGATCAGATCGCCGACATTCAGCCCCTTGCCCGCCTTGGCCCAGGCGACATCCTCGCCGACCAGGGCGCCGGTCTGACCGGTTTCAGCGACCTTGATGCGAACAGCGCCTCCGGCCTCGGTGACCACGGCGGCGCGCCAGGCGCGGCGCTCCGAAGGTCCCTGGACCTTCTTGGCCATGGCTTCCCAACCGGGCTGAATGGTCACGCGGCCCCAGGCCCCCCGCCAGCCGTGGCGGCGATCATAGGTCTCCAGGCCGTGCATCAGCGCCACCCGGGCGGCGGTCTGCATGGCCGGATCCAGGGTGGTGCGCATGTAGAAGCCGCCCTCATTGAGGCGCGGGCCGAGGGTGGCGAGCCCGCGGCGGCGGACCTCCTCGACGAAGAAGTCGGCGTCGCGGTACTTGGCGCGGCTGGGGGCGAGCTGGACCTTCAGGTCCTCCTTCATCGCCTTCTCGGCCTCGGCCTTGGACACCCAGCCCAGTTCGGCCATCTGGCCCAGGATCCAGTTGCGGCGGCCGATGGCCTGGGCCTTGCGGCGGATCGGGTGATAATTGTCCGGCCCCTTGGGCAGGGCGGCCAGATAGGCGCACTCGGCCAGGCTGAGGTCGGAAATCGACTTGCCGAAATAGTTGTAGGCGGCGGCGCCGACCCCGAAGGAGCGGTAGCCCAGCCAGATTTCGTTCAGATAGAGTTCGAGGATCTGCTCCTTGGTCAGCGTCTGCTCAAGACGCCGGGCCAGGATGGCCTCTTTGATCTTGCGGCCAAGCGCGACGTCGTTGGTCAGAAGGACGTTCTTGGCCACCTGCTGGGTGATCGTCGAGCCGCCCTGCATCCGCCGCCCGCGCGCCAGGTTCATCACATCGCGGGTCAGCGCCCGGCCG
>NZ_CANCLE010000076.1 GCF_947378715.1 Phenylobacterium aquaticum | reverse complement strand
GATCCAGGGGGTCTGGGCCTTGACCCGCGGCGCGCCGGCCCAGGCGTCCAGCGCCGTCCAGACCAGGGCCGCCAGCAGGATGAAGGCCAGGCCGAGATGGGTCGCCAAGCGTTCCGGCGCGACGGAGACGCGGCCGGCAAGGCCACTGGCCACCATCCACCAGCCGACAAGGCCCTGGAGGCCGCCCAGGCCGAACAGCACGGCGCAGCGCCAGATCAGCCGGCGCGGAATCTCTCGGCGGACCAGAAAATAGAGGAAGGGCAGACCAAAGGCGGCGCCGACCAGACGGCCCAGCAGGCGGTGGCCCCACTCCCACCAGTAGATGCGCTTGAAGGCCTGAAGGCTCATGCCCTTGTTGAGCTGGGCGTACTGAGGGATCTCCTTGTAGCGGGAGAACTCGTCGTTCCAGTCCTGGGTGTTGAGCGGCGGCAAGGCGCCTGAGACCGGCTTCCACTGGGTGATGGACAGACCGGAATCAGTCAGGCGTGTGGCCCCGCCGACCACGACCATGGCCAGGACCAGGACCGCGACGGCGAACAGCCAGACAGCGACCGGGCGGGACCGGTCGGAACGGAGGAAGGATGTCATGGGGGTGACGGCGATTCCTTCAGAACGAACTCTGGGCTCCGCTACCTGAGATGCGGGGCCGCGTCCACGCTTGCGAAGCCCGCCCGAACCGGGGATGGTTCCCGCCAACCTCCGAGACAGCCCCGCGGGACCTGACCCAGACCATGCACGGCATCGGAATCCTCGGCGTCGTGCTGGTCGGCATGCTGGCGGGCTGGATCGCCAAGCGGGTGCTGAACCGTCGCCATGGCCTGTTCGCCAACCTGATCGTCGGGCTGCTTGGCGCCCTGCTGGGGGGCTGGATCGCCGACGGCCTGGAGATCCAGTTCGGGGGTTTCCTGGGCAGCCTGGCGGTCTCGACGGCGGGCGCCGTCCTGCTGCTGGCTGTGCTCAGCCTGTTGCGGCGCAGGTGACAAGCCAGGGTGGGCGCCTGTACACCCCGGCCATGACCGCACGCGTACGCAAACTCATCGGGGGCGCCGGATTGATGGCCTTCCTGGCCGGCTATATCTGGGCCGCCACCGCCATATCCGACCACCTGCCCGACAATATGGTGGTGAAGCTGATCTTCTTCGCCGTCGTCGGGATTGGCTGGGGGGTCCCGATCCTGCCGCTTCTGTCGTGGATGAACCGCGGGAAGTAGACGGCGCGAATTTGCGCTTGCCCGCCCGTCGCAAGGCGTTAGAAGACCCCTCCACCGATGTCGGGGCGTAGCGCAGCCTGGTAGCGCACTTGACTGGGGGTCAAGGGGTCGCAGGTTCAAATCCTGTCGCCCCGACCATCGGGTGGACAATGTTCCCTCCCCCACGGGAACCCTTCGCCTTCAGATCAGACTTCCCCGCCGGGGCGCAGCCGCGCCCGGGGCTCGATCTCAGGCGCGTCCGAGCAGGGCGTCGAGCCGCGCCTTGGCGGCCACCAGATCGTCCAGGGCCGAGCTCAACCGCACGCGGCCGGCGTCATCCAGTTCGATGTCGGCGAGGGAGGGCACGGGGCCGGAGCCGGCCCGGATCGGTCGCGCGCCGGAGGCGGCCAGGACCCGCTTGAGCCCCTCCTCCTTGTGCAGCTTTTGCACGCCCTTGATGGTGTAGCCGTCCTCATGCAGCAGGGTCTTGACCCCGCGCAGCATGGCGATGTCCTGGGGCCGGTAGAACCGCCGGCCGCCAGCGCGCTTCATCGGACGGATGAAGGAGAACCGCGTCTCCCAGAATCTCAGGACGTGCTGAGGCACGTCCAACTCATCGGCCGCTTCCGAGATGGTCCGAAAGGCGTCCGGGCCCTTGCTCACGGGCTAGAGCGGCCTCACCGCGACAGGGCGCGGTCGACGCGCGCTTTCATGACCTGGGAGGCGCGAAAACCGATCACGCGGCGGGGCTCGATGGCGGCCGGTTCGCCGGTCTTGGGGTTGCGGCCCATGCGGGCGCGCTTGGCGCGCACCTGGAACACGCCAAATCCGGACAGCTTGACCTGCTCGCCGTCTTCCAGCGCGGCAGCCACCAGCTCGAGGGTCCGCTCGACCAGCTCGGAACAGTCCTGGCGGGTCAGCCCGACTTCCTCGTGAACGGCCTCACAAAGGTCCGCCCGCGTCACGGTAGCGCCTTTCATACTTGCCCCTGCCCCCACTTGAACTCACCCCGACCCGGTCCGCTCGGTCCCCCGATCAGTCCGCCTTCGGAAATCTCTCATGACCTGATTGTCGCATCAGGTCAAAGACTTCAAGGCCAAGATTGCATGAACGCCTAAAGGCGGAGCACGCAGGCGCCCCAGGTCAGGCCGCCGCCCATGGCTTCGAGCAACAGCAGTTGCCCGGGCTTGATGCGTCCGTCCTCGACGCCCTTGGCCATGGCGAGCGGGATCGAGGCGGCCGAGGTGTTGGCGTGCTCGGCGACGGTGGAGATCACCTTGCTTTCATCAATGCCCAGCCGGCGGGCCACGCCGTCCAGGATCCGGCTGTTGGCCTGGTGCGGGATGAACCAGTCGACGTCGGCGACCTGGACGCCCGCGTCCTTGGCCGCAGCAATCACGGCCTCGGAGATATTGACCACGGCGTGGCGGAACACCTGGTTGCCCTGCATGCGCAGGTGGCCGATCTGACCATTGGTCGAGACCCCGCCGTCGACATAGAGCAGGTCCTGTTTGGTGCCGTCGGCGCGCAGGGCGAAGCCCAGCAGCCCGCGATCGGAGATCTCGCCCTGGCCTTCGCCCGGCTCCAGCACCACGGCCCCGGCCCCATCGCCGAACAGCACGCAGGTGCCGCGGTCTGTCCAGTCCATCAGCCGGGTCATGGTCTCGGCGCCAATCACCAGGGCGCATTTGGACCGGCCCCGGGCCACGAAGCCGTCGGCGGTCGACAGCGCATAGACAAAGCCGGAGCAGACCGCCTGGATATCGAAGGCGATGCCGATCGGGCAGCCCAGCTTGCGCTGCACAATGGTCGCCACCGCCGGAAAGGTCAGGTCGGCCGTGGTGGTGCCGACGATGATCAGGTCGACGTCCGCCGCTGTCCGGCCCGCCCGCTCCAGGGCGCGCTTGGCCGCCTCGACCGCGAGGTCGGAGACCGCCTGGTCCGGCGCTGCGCGATGGCGCTGGCGAATGCCCGTGCGCTCGCGGATCCACTCGTCCGTGGTGTCGACGACCTTGGCCAGGTCGTCATTGGTCACCACCTCGTCGGGCAAATAGCCGCCGACGCCGGTGACGACGCTACGCAATACCTTGGTCACTCAGGACGGCTCCTCGACGGTGGGCTCATGGCTCGCGGCCAGGGCGGCGCTGAGCCGCGTCATATTGCGTTCGATCTCGGCGGCGAAGTCGTTTTGCGGGAAGCCTGCCGCCATCAGCACCGCGTCGCCAAAGTCCCGGGCCTTGGCGCCGCCATGGGACTTGACCACCAGGCCGTTCAGACCCAGCAACGGCGCCGCCCGAGGCGGGTTGAGCTTCTCGCGGAACCCCAGCAGAGCCCCGCGCGCCAGCAGGGCGCCCAGCATAGACAGGGGCGAACTGGTGAGCGCGCCCTTCAGCGCGGCCTCGACATAGCGCCCGGTGCCCTCGGCGGTCTTCAGCATCAGATTGCCGCTGAAGCCGTCGGTCACGGCCACGTCGACCGTATTCTTCGACAGATCGTCGCCTTCGACGAAGCCGCGATAGTCCAGGTCGAAGCGGCCGGATTTCAGGATGGCGTGGGCCTGGCGGACCTCTTCATGGCCCTTCACGTCCTCAGAGCCGATATTGATCAACCCGACCGTGGGGCGCGCCACGCCATGGACGGCCCGGTGATAAGCCTCGCCCATGATCGCGAACTCGACCAGGCGCTCGGCGTCGCAGTCGATATTGGCGCCCACGTCCAGCACCGTGGTCAGGCCCTTGGCGCCTGGCCAGTTGGCGACCAGGCAGGGGCGGTCGACCGCGACGCTCATCCGCAGGATCAGCATCGAGATCGCCATCAGGCCGCCGGTGTTGCCGCTGGAGACTGCGGCCTGGGCCTCGCCGGCCTTCACGGCCTCGACGGCGTTCCACATCGACGAACCCTTGCCGCGCCGCAGGGCGATGGCGGGCTTCTCGTCGGAGGCGACGATCTTGTCGGTGTGGCGAACCTCGGCCTGGGCCTTCAGGGCGGGGAAGCGGGCCAGCTCCGGGGCGATCTTCGCCTCGTCGCCATGCAGCAGAAAACGGACGTTCGCCAGGGACCTGGCGGCCAGGGCCACGCCGGGCACGGTTTCGCTGGGGCCATGGTCACCGCCCATCGCGTCGATAGAAATGACCTGAGTTTGGCTCACGTGGTTGCGTCCAGCCCCGTATTCATGCGCGGCCGGACGATACAGCCGCCGAACCTGGTTGCAAACAAACCCGCCCTCATCCCTCGGAGCCCTTGAGCTTCAGAAGCGCGGCGAAGGGCGATTCTTCCTGGGTCTCAGGGGTGTAGTCGAAAGTCACCCCGGGCTTGCGGGGAAAGGGATCGACGCTCAGGGCCAGCTGTTCCTGGGCATAGGCGGCGATGTCGATGATATCGCCCTCCAGCACATCCGGCGGATCGGGCGCCTCGGGGTCCAGTTCGATCTCGCCGCCCTCCGACTCACTCGGGGTATGGGGGCTTCCGGCCGGCACGACTCGCAGTTCGAAGCGCGTCTCCAGCGGCTGTTCGAATTGATCCAGGGTGACGCCGCAGATCTGTTCGACCACGGCATGCAGCCGGCCGTCGATCTCCGCACCGTCGAGCCAGGGCTTGATGGTGATGTCGCAGCTGAAGGCCGGCAGGCTGACCAGGTCGAGGCTCTTGGCCAGGGCCAGGCGGGTCGGCTCGTCGGCGTCCAGCTTCAGGCTGATCGGTCCCCGGGCGAGGTCGGCCAGGCGAATCGGATGCGTCCAGGTCATGCGCCAGCTCCGGCGGTCGTCGTCCAAGGCGCCTGACCCGCCAGCAAGGTCTCGAGCGGCGCGGCGGCCAGGGCCGCCTTCTGGGCCAATATATAGGCGCTCAGGCGGCCCGTGTCGGCGGACTCCACCCCGTCATAGACCGTGCGCAGCAGCAGGGCCTGCAAGGGACCGGCGTCCGGCAGCACCTCAAAGGCGGCCTCGTAGGACTTCACCCGTCCATAGAACGCCTCGCCCAGCTTGCGCATCTTCTTGCCGACCGACAGGTCACCGACGCCCATTTCGCGCAGGGCGTCGTCAAGGGAGCGGACATAGGTGTCGAACAGGGCCTGCGACGTTTCGGCGGCCAGGGCCCCCTGGCGCCTGAGGCGTTCCAGCAGCAGCACCACGTGCAGGGAATAGATCTCGAAGCGGCCCTCGACCGTGTCCGGGGCGCCGCAATCGCTGTAGAGCAAAGGATCGCGCGCCTGGGCGACCACGGCTGTGTAGAGCGCGCGTCCCGCCATTTGGGCGGGTCGGGGACGGAACAGGCGGTCCAGGAACATCTTGGCCTCGATTTCGCCCTCAGACGGGCTTAAGGGCGGCATTGCAGTACGGGGCCGCGAGCGATAGGTCAAAGCCCAGGGAAAATGAACGGGTCCGATATGCTTCGACGCGCCGCCTATGCCGCCATAGCCGCCAGCCTGCTGGCCGTGGGCGCGTGTACGCCGATCACCACCTATTCGGGCTTTCAGGCCATCGAGGCCAATCCCAAGGACGTGAAGGTCGGAGCCGACACCAAATCGACCGTGCGCGGCCGGTTGGGCTCGCCGTCCCAGACCTCCACCTTCGACCCCAACACCTGGTTCTATATCGACCAGATCAAGGAGACGGTGGCCTTCCGCAAGCCGGTCACCACCCGGCGCGACATCACCGCCATCCAGTTCGACAAGGACTCCGAGGTGGTGACCTCGGTCAATCAGCTGAGCCTGAAGGATGGCAAGGTCATCGCCTTCAACGGCCGTGAGACCCCGACCCGTGGCCGCGAGCTGACCATCATGGAACAGCTGATCGGTTCGGTCGGCCGTGGCCAGATGCTGCCCAACGCCGAGGACGAAGGCGTTCCTGGCCAGCGCCCGGGCGACCGCCGCTAACCCACGACCAAATCCTTATACGGTCCTTATGCGCTGCCGATCGAAGGCGCGTGGAGACCTTACGCGCCTGAAGCGCAGGTTCGCCGCCTGATCCACGCGAGCGAATCCATATGCTTGATCTCCTGTTTCTGGCCCTTGGGCTGGGCTGCTTCGTCGGGCTCGGCGCCTATGCCGCCGCCCTGAGGCGCGTCTGACCATGCTGGTGAACCTGCTCTGGGCCGCCGGCGCCGTCGGCGTTGGCCTCTACATGATCGTCGCCCTGCTGCGACCCGATCGTTTCTGACGGACACATTTCCATGAACTGGCAAGGATGGGCGGAGATCGCCCTGACGCTGGCCCTGATCGTTGGATTGGGCTGGCCTATCGGTATTTATCTGGCCCGCGTCTGGCGCGGCGACTCCACCTGGCTCGATCCGGTGCTCAAGCCTGTGGAGGCGGCGATCTACGCCGCCTGCGGCGTGAAGCCCGAGAAGGGCCAGAACTGGCTGGGCTACGCCGGGGCGTTCCTCGGGTTCAGCGCGGCGAGCTTCGTGGTGCTCTATCTGATCCTGCGCTTCCAGGACTTGCTGCCCCTGAACCCTCAGGGCTTCGCGGGTCTTGCGCCGCACCTGGCGTTCAACACCGCCATCAGCTTCGTCACCAACACCAACTGGCAGTCCTATGTGCCCGAGACCACGGTCTCGACCTTCTCCCAGATGGCCGGCCTGACCTCACACAACTTCCTGTCGGCCGCGGCCGGCATGGCGGTGGCTGCGGCGCTGGCCCGGGCCTTCGCGGCCAATCGGGGTGAAAATCTTGGGGATTTCTGGGTCGATCTGACCCGGATCAGCCTCTACGTCCTGCTGCCGATCTCGTTTGTGATCGCCATCGTCTTCGTGGGACTGGGCATGCCCCAGACCCTGGCGGCCCATATCGACGCCACCACCCTGGAAGGCGCCAAACAGACCATCTCGCTCTATCCGACAGCCAGCCAGGAAGCGATTAAGCAGCTGGGCACCAATGGCGGCGGCGTGTTCAACGCCAACTCCGCCCACCCCTTCGAGAACCCGAACGCGATCACCAATCTCATCGAGATCGTGATCATGAACGCCCTTTCCTTCGGCTGCGTCATCGCCTTCGGTCGCGTCGCCTTCGCCAAGGCCGAAGCCCGCGCCCTGGTGGCGGTGATGACCATCCTGCTCAGCCTGGGCGCAGCCGGCATCTACGCCGCCGAGGTCCAACCGGCGCCGGCCCAGGTCGCGGCCCACGCCGCCCCCGGCCCCAACATGGAGGGCAAGGAAGTCCGCTTCGGCGCCCCCTCGACCGCCATCTGGACGGCCGCCACCACGGGCGCCTCGGACGGCGGGGTCAATTCCATGCATGACAGCCTGATGCCCCTGGGCGGCGGGATCGCCCTGTTCCTGATCCAGCTGGGCGAGATCATCCCCGGCGGGGTGGGCTCGGGCCTCTATGGCATGGTGGTCATGGCCCTGATCGCCGTCTTTGTGGCCGGGCTGATGGTCGGCCGGACCCCGGAATATCTCGGCAAGAAGGTTGAGGCCCGGGAGGTGAAGTTCGCCATGCTGGCGGTGCTGATCCTGCCGACCGCCATCCTCGGCTTCTCGGCGGTCGCCGCCGTGCTGCCCGCCGCCCTGGCGGGCCTGCTCAACCACGGGCCCCATGGGCTGTCGGAGATCGTCTACGCCTATTCCTCGGCGGCGGGGAACAACGGCTCGGCCTTCGCGGGCCTGACCGCCAACGCCCCCTACTGGGACACGACGCTGGGCATCGCCATGATCCTGGGTCGCTTCGCCTATGCGATCCCGGTCCTGGCCATCGCCGGCGCCCTGGCCGCCAAGCCCAAGCTCGCCCCTACCAGCGGCTCCTTCCCCACCGACGGTCCGCTGTTCATCGGCCTCCTGATCGGCGTCGTGCTGATCATGGGCGGCCTGCAGTTCTTCCCCGCCCTCGCGCTTGGCCCGATCGTGGAGCACTTCCAGGTGCTTCAGGCGGTCGCGGGCCACTGAGAGACATCATCATGTCCATGTCATCCACTCCCGTGGGATCCGGCCGTCGCGGCCCTTCCGCGCTCAGCAACAGCCTCTCACCCAAGGTTCTGGGCCAGGCCGCCCTGGCCGCCGTCGGCAAGCTCGATCCGCGCAAGCTGGTCGGCAATCCGGTGATCTTCACGACGGAGATCGTCGCGGTCCTGTCGACCGTCTCCGCCGTGGTCGCCGTCGCCTCCGGCCAGGCTGCGGGCTTCGCCATCCAGCTGGCGCTCTGGCTCTGGGCCACGGTGCTGTTCGCCAATCTGGCGGAAAGCGTCGCCGAGGGCCGGGGCAAGGCCGCCGCCGATTCCCTGCGCGCCTCGCGGGTCACCACCAAGGCCAAGCTGATCATCGACCCCAAGACCGGGACCATCGTGCCCACCCCGGCCCACAAGCTGGGCATAGGCGAGATCGTGCTGGTCGAAGCCGGGGACGTCGTCCCGGCCGACGGCGAGATCATCGAGGGCATAGCCTCGGTCAACGAGGCGGCCATCACCGGCGAATCGGCCCCGGTGATCCGTGAATCCGGCGGCGACCGGTCGGCCGTGACCGGCGGCACGACCGTGGTGTCGGACTGGATCAAGGTCCGTATCACCTCGGCGCCGGGCGACACCTTCCTCGACCGCATGATCGCCATGGTCGAGGGCGCGGAGCGCCGTAAGACCCCCAACGAGATCGCGCTGGCCGTGCTGCTGGCCGGCCTGACCCTGATCTTCCTGATCGCGGTCGTGACCTTGCTGGGCCTGGGCGCCTATTCCGGCGTGAAACTCGACCCCCTGGTGCTGGGCGCCCTGTTCATCTGCCTGATTCCGACCACGATCGGCGGGCTGCTGTCGGCCATCGGCATCGCCGGCATGGACCGGCTGCTGAAGGTCAATGTCCTGGCCACCTCGGGTCGGGCCGTGGAGGCCGCCGGCGACGTCGACACCCTGCTGCTCGACAAGACCGGCACCATCACCTTCGGCAACCGCATGGCCACCGAAGTGATCTCCGCACCCGGCGTGCTGCCGGAAGCCGCCCTGCGCGCCACCCTGATGGCCTCGCTGGGCGACGAGACGCCTGAGGGCCGCTCGATCGTTGATCTGGCCCGCGACAAGGGCCTGACCCTGCAGGCGCCCGAGGGCGCGACCCTCATCGCCTTCAGCGCCATGACCCGCCAGTCCGGCCTCGACGTCGGCGGCAAATCCTGGCGCAAGGGCGCGGTCGACGCGGTCCTCAAGACCCTGTCGCTCAGCCCTGATCAGGTCCCCGCCGAGTTGTCGGCGGCCGTGGATCGTATCGCCCGTTCCGGCGGCACCCCCCTGGCGGTCAGCGAGGATGGCGCCCTGATGGGGGTCATCCATCTGAAGGACGTGGTGAAGCCGGGCGTGAAGGAGCGCTTCGCCGACCTGCGTCGGATGGGCCTGCGCACGGTGATGATCACCGGCGACAATCCGGTGACCGCTGCGGCGATCGCCTCGGAGGCCGGGGTCGACGACTTCCTCGCCGAGGCCACGCCCGAGGACAAGTTGCGGCTGATCCGCGAGGAACAGGCCAAGGGTCGGCTGGTCGCCATGTGCGGCGACGGCGCCAATGACGCCCCGGCGCTCGCCCAGTCCGATGTCGGGGTGGCCATGCAGACCGGCGCCCAGGCCGCCCGCGAGGCCGGCAACATGGTCGACCTCGACAGCGACCCGACCAAGCTCATCGAGATCGTCGAGGTCGGCAAGCAGATGCTGATCACCCGCGGCGCGCTGACCACCTTCTCGGTGGCCAATGACGTCGCCAAGTATTTCGCCATCATCCCGGCGATTTTCGTGGCCGGCCTGCCCGCGCTGGGCGCGCTCAACGTCATGCATCTGACCAGCCCTCAGAGCGCGATCCTCTCGGCGGTGATCTTCAACGCCGTGATCATCGTCATGCTGATCCCGCTGGCCCTGCGCGGCGTCACCTACCGGGCCATCGGGGCCGGCAAGCTGTTGTCGCGCAACCTGGCCATCTACGGCCTGGGCGGGCTCGTGGCGCCGTTCATCGGCATCAAGCTGGTCGACATGCTGGTCACCGCCCTGGGGCTCGCCTGAGGTGGGCCTGCGCGAACTCATCGTCTCGGCCAGCCTGCTGGCCGTCGTCTTCACCTGCGCCATTCTCGGCGCGGTCCTCTAGGAGCGTATCCATGCTCGCCTCCCTTCGTCCCGCGATCGTCACGACGGTCTTCTTCACCCTGCTGCTGGGGGTGGCCTATCCCCTGGCCGTCACCGGCGTCAGCCAGCTCCTGTTCCCCTGGCAGGCCGGCGGCAGCCTGATCCGCTCCGGCGGCCAGGTGATCGGCTCCGAGCTGATCGGCCAGACCTTCGCCAGGGCTGAGTATCTGCACTCGCGGCCCTCGGCGGCCGGGACCAATGGCTATGACGCCTCGGCCTCCTCCGGCTCCAACCTCGGCCCGCTCAATCCCGACCTGATCAAGCGCGAGGGCGACAGCGCCAAGGCCGTCGGCGCCGATCGTCCCGGGACGCCTGTCCCCGCCGATGCCCTGACCACCTCGGCGTCAGGGCTCGATCCGCACATCACCCCCGACTACGCCGCCTTCCAGGTCGCCCGGGTGGCCCAGGCGCGGGGGGTCAAGGCCAGCGAGGTCGAGGCGGTCATCGCCGCCAATACCGAGGGGCGGACCCTGGGTGTGCTGGGCCAGCCGCATGTCAATGTGCTGAAGGTCAACCTGGCTCTCGACGCCCGCTACCCGGTGCGTCACGCTCCGGCCGCATGAGCCCTGACGAACCGCTCCGCCCCGACCCTGACGCCCTGCTCGCCGCCACGCCGCGTCCTGGTCGGGGGCGACTGAAGGTCTTCCTGGGCATGGCGCCCGGGGTCGGCAAGACCTACGAGATGCTGCGCGCCGCCCGACGCCGAAAGGCCGAGGGCGGCGACGTCGTGGTGGGTGTGGTCGAGACCCATGGCCGGCGCGAGACCCAGTCCCTGTTGCGCGGACTGGACGTGATGGGCCGCGCGCCGATCGACTATCGCGGCCGCACCCTCCTGGAATTCGATATCGACGGGGCGATCGCGCGGCGGCCTGAGCTGCTGCTGGTCGATGAATATGCGCACAGCAATGTGCCTGGTTCCCGCCATGAGAAACGCTGGCAGGACGTCGAGGAGATCCTGGGCGCCGGGATCGACGTCTGGACCACGCTCAATGTCCAGCACCTGGAGAGCCTGAAAGAGGTGGTCTGGCGGATCACCGGGGTGCGGCAACGCGAGACCGTGCCGGACTCGGCCCTGTCGCGGGCCGACGAGATCGAACTGATCGACATCACCCCCTCCGAGCTTCGCCAGCGCATGGCCGAGGGCAAGGTCTACATGGCCGACACCGCCCGCATCGCGGCCGAGCGGTTCTTCAAGCCCGAGAACCTGACGGCCTTGCGCGAACTGGCCCTGCGCCGGGCGGCCCAGACCGTCGATGACCAGCTGCTGGGGGCCATGAAGCGCGCCGGCGTCCAGGGACCGTGGGCGGCGGGGGAACGCATCCTGGTGCTGGTGGGGCCAGACGCCGTGGCCGGCAGCCTGGTGCGGGCCGGGCGGCGGCTCTCGGACATGATGATGGATGCGCCCTGGGTGGTCGCCCATGTCGAGCGGCCCAACGCCCCCGCCCCCTCGCCCACGGCCTCGGCCCGGCTCAATGACGCCCTGAAGCTGGCCGACCAGCTCGGCGGCTCGACCGTCGTCTTGACCGGCGACGACCTGGTCACCGCGACCCTGGACTATGCGCGGCTGAACAACGTCACCCAGATCGTGGTCGGCAAGTCGACGCTGCCCCGACGCAACCCGTTCCGCAAATCGCTGATCACCTCGCTGCTGGACGCCTCCCAGGGCGCGGCCCTGCATGTGGTCACCGAGCAGGCCGAGGCGGAGCCCGCCGCGCCGCGTACGCCGCGTCGAAGCCTGAGGAGCTGGCCCTGGATGGGGCATCTGGGCGCCCTGGGCCTGGTCGGGCTGGCGACCGCCGTGGCCGCGCTCACCGACCGGATCAGCGACGACGCCAATCTGGCGATGTTCTTCATGCTGGGGGTGCTGGCCAGCGGCCTGACGCTCGGCCTGTGGCCGGCGCTGACTGCGGCGGCGGTCTCGGCCTTCGTCTACAACTTCTTCTTTCTCGACCCGCGGCTGACCATCTGGATCGGCCATCCGGCGGATGTCCTGACCTTCGCGGTGTTCTTCGTCGCCGCCCTGGTCACCGGCTGGCTGACCGGCCGGGTGCGCGACCAGGGCCGCGCGGTGTCGCGGCGGGCCGCCGCCGTCGCCGCCCTGCTGGCCGCGAGCCGCCGGCTGTCCTCCGCTGTCGGCCATGCCGCCGCCGCCCAGGTCCTGGCCGAGCAATTGGCCGCCGCCACCAATGGCGCGGCCGTGGTGCTGACGCCCGGAGAGGACGACATCGTGCTGAGCGCGGCGGCGCCGCCTCTGGACGCCCTCACCTCCATGGACTTCGCCGCCGCCCGCTGGGCCTGGGAAAAGGGCGAACCCGCCGGGGCCGGCACCGGCACCCTGCCCAATTCCGCCTGGACCTTCCGGCCCCTGCAGGGCGGCAAGGCGCGGGCCGGGGTCGCCGGTGTCGAGCCCCACGCCGTCCAGGCGGAGGAGGACGCCCGCTTCGTCGGCGCCCTGCTCGACCAGGGGGCCGTCGCCCTGGAGCGCGCCGAATTCGCCGCCCAGGCCGCCGACGCCCAGGCGCTGCTGCGCTCCGACCGCCTGCGCTCAGCCCTGCTGAACTCGGTCAGCCATGACCTGCGCACCCCGCTCTCGACCGTGCTGGGCTCGGTCACCACCCTGCTCGACTATGGCAAGTCGCTGGACAAGGCGACGCAGCGCGACCTGATGCTGTCGATCCGCGAAGAGGCGGAGCGGCTGAACCGCTATGTCGGCGACCTGCTGGACATGACCCGGCTGGAGGGCGGCGCCCTGGTCACCCGTCGCGACTGGGTCGATCTGCGCGACGTGCTGCGCGCCGCCGTGGATCGGGTCTCGCGCCGGTTGGAGACCCGCCAGATCATCCGCGACTTCCCGCCCGAACTGACCATGGTGAAGGCCGATCCTTCGCTGCTGGAACAGGCCCTGGTCAACATCCTGGAGAATGCGGTGGCCTATAGCCCCGATGGGTCGCGCATCGAGGTGGCGGCCTATGAAGACCGCGCCAATGTGGTGATCGCCATCGAGGACGAGGGGCGCGGGATCCCGACGGCCGAGCTGGAACGGGTGTTCGAGAAGTTCCGGCGCATGGAGGAGGCCACCGACCGCGGCAAGGGCGCGGGCCTGGGCCTCGCCATTTCCAAGGGCTTTGTCGAGGCCATGGGCGGCCGCATCGCCGCCGCCAGTCCGATCCATGACGGACGCGGCACCCGAATCCTGATCAGCCTGCCCAAGGAACACCAGACCCCGGAGCAGCTGCTGTGAGCGCCCATAAGCCGCGCGTGCTGGTGATCGACGACGAGCCGCAGATCCACCGCTTCCTGGGTCCGGCCCTGGAGGCTGCCGGCTATGAGCATGTCCGCGCCGACACCGCCACCGAGGGCCTGCGCGAGATCGCCCGCAAGGCGCCCGACGCCGTGGTGCTGGATCTCGGCCTGCCTGACATGGACGGCAAGGCGGCCCTGGAGAAGGCGCGGGCCTTCTATGACGGCCCTATCCTGATCCTGTCGGCCCGCGATCGCGAGACCGAGAAGATCGACGCCCTTGACCTCGGGGCCGACGACTATGTGGAAAAGCCGTTCGGGGTGGGCGAGCTGCTGGCCCGCCTGAGGGTCGCGATGCGCCACAGGCTGCACAGGGTCGGCGCGGAGCCGATCGTCGAGGCCGGCGACCTGCGCATCGACATGATCAAGCGGCTGGTCAGCAAGGCCGGCGTCGCCCTGCACCTGTCGCCGAAGGAATATGACCTGCTGGTCCAGCTGGTCGAGGGATCGGGCAAGGTGGTCACCCACCGCCAGCTGCTGACCGCCGTCTGGGGGCCTGCCCACACCGAGGACGTCCAGTACCTGCGGGTGTTCATCGCCCAGCTGCGCCAGAAGATCGAGCCGGATCCATCCGCCCCTACCCTGATCGCCACCGAGCCCGGGGTCGGCTACCGCTGGCTGGGCTGACATAAGAAGACGCCCCGGAGATCGCTCTCCGGGGCGTCGGTCGTTTCAGACCAGGGTGATCGATCCTCTAGTGGATCACGCCCCGGGCCAGGATCGCCAGCAGCAGCAGAGCCACGATGTTGGTGATCTTGATCATCGGGTTCACGGCGGGACCCGAGGTGTCCTTGTAGGGGTCGCCGACGGTGTCGCCGGTCACGGCGGCCTTGTGAGCCTCCGAACCCTTGCCATGCAGGACGCCGTCACTGTCGGTGAAGCCTTCTTCGATCACCTTCTTGGCGTTGTCCCACGCGCCGCCGCCCGAGGTCATCGAGATGGCGACGAACAGACCGGTGACGATCACCCCCATCAGCATGGCGCCGAGGCAGGCGAAAGCGTCGACCTTCCCGGCAATGGCGTTGATGGCGAAGAACAGCACGATCGGGCTGGCCACCGGCAGCAGGGAGGGCACGATCATCTCCTTGATCGCGGCCTTGGTCAGGATGTCCACGGCGCGGCCGTATTCCGGCTTCACCTCACCCGTCATGATGCCGGGGTTCTCGCGGAACTGGCGACGGACCTCGACCACGACCGACTGGGCGGCGCGGCCCACGGCGGTCATCGACATGCCACCGAACAGGAAGGGCAGAAGCCCCCCGAACAGCAGGCCGACCACGACATAGGGGTTGGACAGATCGAAGGCGACCGCGCCCAGGCCGTCGAAGAACGAGCCCGGCGTCGCATTGGCCGCGAAGTACTTCAGGTCCTCGGTGTAGGCCGCGAACAGCACCAGGGCGCCGAGACCGGCGGAACCGATCGCATAGCCCTTGGTGACCGCCTTGGTGGTGTTGCCGACGGCGTCGAGGGCGTCGGTCGTGACGCGGACTTCCTTCGGAAGACCGGCCATCTCGGCGATGCCGCCGGCGTTGTCGGTGACCGGACCAAAGGCGTCCAGGGCGACGACAAAGCCCGCCAGCGACAGCATGGCGGTCGTGGCGATGGCGATGCCGAACAGGCCCGCCAGATTGTAGGTGACGATGATGCCGACGATGATCACCAGGGCCGGAGCGGCCGTGGATTCAAGGCTCATGGCCAGGCCCTGGATCACGTTGGTGCCGTGGCCGGAGACCGAAGCCTGGGCCACCGATTTCACCGGGCGGAAGTTGGTGCCGGTGTAGTACTCGGTGATCATCACGATCAGCGCCGTGATCACCAGGCCCGCCATGGAGCAGTAGAACAGCGACATGGCGTTGAAGGTCTTTTCCAGCGGCGTGCCGACATTGACCGTCAGGTCGCCGGTGACCAGCGAGGGGATCAGGAACCAGAGCGCGATCGCGGAGAGCACGCCGGTCACGATCAGGCCCTGATAGAGCGCGCCCATGATCGAGCCTGACTTGCCCAGGCGAACGGCGAAGGTGCCGATGATCGAGGTGATGATGCAGACGCCGCAGATCGCCAGCGGCAGCAGCATGATGTTGCCGAGCAGGGCCGAGCCGCCGAAGAAGATCGCGGCCAGCACCATGGTGGCGACCGTGGTCACCGCATAGGTCTCGAACAGGTCGGCGGCCATGCCGGCGCAGTCGCCGACATTGTCGCCCACATTGTCGGCGATGGTCGCGGCGTTGCGCGGGTCATCCTCGGGGATGCCGGCTTCCACCTTGCCCACCATGTCGCCGCCAACGTCGGCGCCCTTGGTGAAGATGCCGCCGCCGAGGCGGGCGAAGATCGAGATCAGCGAGGCGCCGAAGCCCAGCGACACCAGACCGTCGATGACGTGGCGGTCGGACCCGGCCAGGCCCTGGTGCTCGGTCAGGAAGGCGTAATAGCCCGCCACCCCGATCAGGGCGAAGCCCGCGACCAGCAGGCCGGTGATGGCCCCGGAGGTGAAGGCGAGCTTCAGGCCCTTGGCGAGGCTCTCCGATGCGGCCTGGGCGGTCCGCACATTAGCGCGCACCGAGATCAGCATGCCGGCGAAACCGGCGGCGCCCGAGAGCACCGAGCCGATCAGGAAGCCCGCAGCGGAATAGATCCCGATCAGGAAGTAGAGCGCGAACAGCACCACCACCCCGACCATGGCGATGGCCGTATATTGCCGCTTCAGATAGGCCTGCGCGCCCTCCTGAATGGCGGCGGCGATCTCCTGCATGCGGGCATTGCCTGGCGAGGCCCGCAACAGCGAGGCGGTCTGTACGATCCCGTACAACACCGCCAATGCACCGGCTGCGATCACCAGCGTAAGCGTAAGACTCATGATTAAAGCGCCCCTTTGCGATTGCGCGGAGGGGGGGCGATCACAGCCAAAACGCGCTGCAATCGCATTGTTCCCGGCCCCTGTTGTTTCCCCAGAACTGGGACGCCTCGTCGTGCGCCCCTAATTGAGACGTGGGAAAATGCCAAAACTGATGCGCCGAAGCAACACTGCTCATGGATCCGCGCGAAATGGCTGGCGGGACCCGTCCCTGGCGAGGCGCCGGGACCGGTGTCAGGGCTGAATGGTGGTCGTTTTTCCGCCGTCTGGATGCGGCAGCCCGCTGGTTTTCTGCGGCGTCTCGGCCATCACGTCGATGGACTGCACATTGCCGGGGCCCGCAATCGCGCTGGCCTCCTGCCCGAACACCGCCTTCAGCCGGGGCATGTCGAGGGTCATGTAGCTCTTGGGATTGGTGAACGGCGTGCGGTGGCCGAGCTTGACCAGGGCGTCGCGGAAATAGGGCTCCTTCGTCCGCACCTTGCTGACATTGGCGTTGGGCGTCAGCTGGATGCGGATCGAGACGAAGATGTAGTTGATGAGGCGGCCGTTCAGGACGACCGGCAGTCCCACGGGCTGCAGATCGACATATTGGGTGGGTTCCTTGTCCTTTCCCTTGTCCTTGCCGCCGCCCTCAGCGGCCAAGGCGGGCCCTGCGATCAGAAGGGCGCCTGCGGCGAAGGCCAGGATCCGTCGGCGCATGCGATCAGGCCGCGACGGCCGAGGCCATGGCGCTTTCCGGCAGCAGGGCTTCGGGCACCAGCATGCTGACCATGCGCCCGCCCAGGGACAGGATGGCGCCGACCAATCCGATCACCGCCGGGTCGCTGAGCGACGGCGGCTGCTGCAGCGCGTCGCGGGAGATCTTGAAGGTTTCCTGCACAGCCTCGACCAGCAGGCCGGCCTGACGGTCCCCCAGTTCCAGGACGATGATCACGTGGCGGCTGGAAGGTTCGGTCAGACCCTGGTCCAGCCGGGCCTTGAGATCGACGACCGGCATGATCACGCCGCGCAGGTTGATCACGCCGCGCACCTCAAGCGGCGCGCCGGGCAGCGGGGTCGCCGGGGTCCAGCCGCGGATTTCGCGGATCACCGAGACGTCGAGGCAGAAGGCCTGATCATTGACCAGGAATGAGATCATTTCGAGGGGGGCTTCGTCCGACATCTCGTCCCATCCAGAAGCTCATCGGGCCGCCCGCGGGCCTCATTCGGCGCGTGGAACGACTCAAGACCTCCGAACCATCGGTCATCGTGGTGATCACTTCGTTAAGGGCCCCGAACCGCGACGTCCTGTCCCGGGGCGTCAGCGGTGGCGCCAGCCGCCGGCTCCCACATCCAGATCGCGGCCCCCGGCACGGGCGATCACGCCCCGCCCGGCCTGAACCTCGCCGATCACGGGGAGCCCCAGACGCGTCGCGGTCTCCGGCGGCGCGGTGAGCAAAAGCTCATAATCATCGCCGCCGGTCGCCAGCCGCTGCAGGCCGCCGGCCCGATCGGCTTGCGTCGCCAGCCAGGCCTCGGCGGCGGCTGAGATTGGCATGCGATCGAGGTCCAGGGTCATGGAGACCCCACTGGCGCGCGCCACATGGCCCGCGTCGGCGATCAGGCCGTCGGAAATATCGGCCGCCGCGCTCGCGTGACTGCGCAAGAGATCCCGAAGGTCCAGGCGCGGATTGGGTAGGCGGTAGGGCTCGGCGAGCCAGCGGCGGTCGAGCTGTCCCGCGCCCGGTCCCCAGTCCAGCCAACCGTCCCCGATCGGCCCGCTGACGATCACCAGGTCCCCGGGCCGCGCGCCGGCGCGCCGGATCATCTGGCCGGCCGGGACCCAGCCCAGCAGGGTCATGGAGACCGTCAACGGCCCCGGGGTCGCGACTGTGTCGCCGCCCAGCAGGGAGACGTCGAAGGTCGCGCCATCCTCCCTGAGGCCCTCAGCGAAGGCCTGGCGTTGGCTCCAGTCGAACCCGGGCGGCCAGGCGGTCATCAGGAAATAGCCGAAGGGCGCGGCGGCCTTGGCGGCCAGGTCGGAGAGATTGGCGCGCAACAGCCGGCGCGCGATCCGATCCGGCGGCTCGTCGGGCTGGAAGTGCACGCCCGCGACCAGGGCGTCCTTGGTCACGACCAGATCGAACCCGGGTCGCGACGGGATGAC
>NZ_CANCLE010000075.1 GCF_947378715.1 Phenylobacterium aquaticum | reverse complement strand
ATCTCGGCCAGCTCCGGCGCGAACTTGGCCTCCGCCTCCTCGCGCAGCCGGGGCTCGTGATAGTTGGGGAACAGGTCGTTGTCGGGCCGGTAGTCCTTCAGCACCTGCTTGGCGACCGTGACCTTGTGGACCTCGGTCGGGCCGTCGGCGATGCCCATGACCAGCGAGCTGGTGACCATGCGCATGAAGGGCATTTCGTTGGAGACCCCCAGCGCCCCGTGCAGGTGGGCGGCCTTGGTGGCGATGTCGTTATAGACCTTGGGCATGGCCACCTTGATCGCGGCGATGTCCTTGCGCACCAGGTTGTAGTCCTTGTGCTTGTCGATCAGCCAGGCGGTGCGCAGCACCATCAGCCGGAACTGCTCGAGCGCGATCCAGCTGTCGGCGATGTCGGCCTGGACCATCTGCAGGTCGGCGAGCCGTCCGTCGCGGGTGGTGCGGGAGACCGCGCGCCGGCACATCAGGTCCAGCGCGTGCTTGCAGGCCCCGACCGTGCGCATGGCGTGGTGCACCCGGCCGCCGCCCAGGCGGACCTGGGCGATGACGAAGGCCGCGCCGCGATCGCCGAGCAGGGCGTCATAGGGCAGGCGCACGTCGGTGTAGCGGACATAGCCTTCCGAGCCCGAGCCGATCTCGCCGCCGCCGCCGACCGCCACGTTGCGGATGATCTCCACGCCGGGGGTGTCGGTGGGCACCAGGAAGATCGAGGTGCGCTTATAGGGGTCCTTGGCGTCCGGATCGGTGATCGCATAGACCACCAGCACCTTGGCCCAGCGGGCGTTGGTCGAGAACCACTTCTCGCCGTTCAGCACCCACTCCTTGCCGTCCAGCACCGCGCGGGTCTTGAAGGTCAGGGGATCGGAGCCGCCGGTCGGTTCCGACATCGAGAAGGCCGAGCGGATGTCGCCGTTCAGCAGCGGCCACAGATACTGCTCCTTCTGCTTGTCGGTGCCGTAGTGGGCGATGATCTCGGCGTTGCCGGTGTCGGGCGCCTGGCAACCGAACACGGTGGGGGCCAGGCTGTTGCGGCCCAGCTTCTCGTTCATCAGGCCGAGCTTCAGCTGGCCATAGCCCTGGCCGCCCAGTTCAGGACCCAGGTGACAGGCCCACAGGCCCTGGTCCTTCACCTTCTGCTGCAGCGGCTTGATGAACTTCTCGCGGCCGAGCGGACCGTGGGCGGCCATGCCCAGGTGGCTGAGCGGCTCGACCTCATCGCGCATGAAGTCCTCGATCCAGTCGAGCTTCTTCTGGAATTCCGGATCGGTTTCAAAGTCCCAAGCCATCTAAGGCCTCCCATGGCCCCGCAATCTTGCGGGTTGATTTTCGAAATGTGAGTATGCGCCAGAGCGCGGGAAATCCAAAAAGCTGCAATCCGCCAACCCCTTAGGGCGGCGGCTCCAGGCGCATTATCAAACGGCTGTTTGCATTACGCAACGTCGGACAGCAGCGGATTCCACGAAATTCTTCGCCGCCCCAGGTTCGCGCCAGGGGCGGCCCGACCAAACTGACCATCGCACCACTAAACACGGGTCGCGCGACGCCCAGGGGCTGGTCTAGTATCGCCCCATGACCACCACCCCGCCCCTGACGCGCCTGCGCCTCTACGAGCTGGTCTGGGCCCGGCCGCTCGCGGCCACTGCCCGCGACCTGGGCCTGTCGGGCAGCGGCCTGAGCAAGATCTGCGACCGGCTGCTGGTCCCCTATCCGCCGCGCGGCCACTGGGCCAAGGTCCGGGCCGGACGACCTTCGCCGGCCCCGCCCCTGCCGCCCGGTCCGGCCGGGGTGGGGGAGCTCATCACCATCTCCGCCGATCGCGCGCCCTCGCGACGCCAGAGGACGCGCTTTTCGCCTGAGGTCCGCCGCGAGCAGCTGATCGACGCCGCCGCCGCCCTGATCTCCGCAGAGGGCCTGCCGGCGGCCAGCATGAAGGCCGTGGCCCGCAAGCTGGGGATCAGCGAGGCCCAGGCGCACAACTATTTCCACCGCCGCGCCGACCTGCTGCTGGCCCTGGCGCGGCGCGAGCTGCACGCTATGGAGACCCACCGCCGGGCCGAGCTCAGCCGGGGCCATGACCGCTACACCCGGGTGACGCTGTCGACCGTCACCTATCTACGCGAGGTGGCCGAGCGCGGGGTGCTGATCCAGATGCTGACCCAGAGCGCCGAGGTGCGCGAGGGCCTGAGGGAGGAACGGCGGGTGACGCGGCGCTGGGACACCCGGCGGGTGGCGGCCGATCTGGAGGCGAACTACAGCCTGCCCCCCGAGCTGGCCTTTGGCTCCACCGCGGTCCTGACCGCCCTGACCCGGCGCGCCGGACGCCTGCTGGCCGGGCGCAAGCTCAGCCTGGAGGCCGCCGAGCGCCTGACGCTCGCCATCGTCACCGCCGGCAACCGCGAGCTGGCCCGCGCCTACCGGTCCGCCCCACGCCCCGCAGAACCCAGCTAGTCCGGGCGCAGGGCCGCCAGGGCCGCGGCCGTCAGCCGGCGGCAAAGCTCCAGCCCGCCCTCCGGCGACAGGTCGCCCTGCCAGACCAGGCGACCGGCGTCCTCGGGGATAGTGGTCACCAGGGTGATGGCCGCCACCGTCTCGTCCGGCGGCAGATGCAGATCCCGGCGCACATGCCGCGCCAACCGGCGGATCACCCGGTCGCGGACGGCGGCGACCTTGGGGTCCAGGCGCCGGGCCATGTAGAGATCGCGCAGCACAACATGGATGACCGGCCCGTGCGCGCAGACATGGCGGAAATAGAGTTCGGCGCAGCCCATGGCGGCGGTCTCGAAGGACGGATCGCGCGACACGGCATCGAGACCTTCGGCTTCGAGCGCCGCGAACTGGCGCGCCATCAGGGCGTTGAACAGGGCGTGCTGGTCGGGAAAATAGCCATAGATCAATGCCTTGCTGACCCCCGTCGCCTCGGCCAGCCGCTCCGGCGGCAGGGGCAGAAAGCCCTGGTCCAGCACCAGGCGAGCGGCGGCCTCGACGATCTGCCGACGCCGGGCCTCCGCCGGTAACCGCGATCCCTGCGCCAATTGTCGCCCCCTCGTCGCCTGGGGCGTCATACGGCGAAACGCCGCCGCCGCGAAGCCCGCGACGCGAGGGACGGCCCCGGGAACGGACCCGGGGCCAGAGCGGGGACGCGGAACGCCGATCAGGCGGGCGCGAGGACCTTCAGACCCATCATCTCCTCGAAGTTGCGGCGATAGAACCGGTCCTTCGCGTCGTCGTCGATCTCACCCATGGTTCGTTCGAAGCGGCCCAGGGGATCATTGGTGCCCTCCGGATGCGGGTAGTCGCTGGAGAACATGAACAGGTCCGCGCCGCCGTCCTTGATCATCCGGCCCACGTCCTCGCCCGGGAACGGCGTGAATTTGACGGCGCGACGGATATAGTCCGACGGCTTCAGGCTCATGGCCTTCAGATAGGGATCGGTGCGGCCGAAGCTCTTGAAGCCCAGGTCGAGCTCGCGCAGGAACTCCGGCGCCCAGCCGGCGCCCGCCTCGATCACCCCGCCCTTCAGCTCCGGGAAGCGGTCGAACACCCCGTCATAGACCATGGCGGTCAGGAAGATCTGCGGCGCATAGGCCAGCATCACATAGTCGGCGAAGCGCAGGTTTTCACCGCCGCCATGCAGGTCGGGCGCGCGCTCGCGGCCATTGTTCTGGAAAGGCTTGGGCTGGGTCTGGGTGCCCGGCCCAATGTGCAGCACGAAGGGCTTGCCGGCCGCCTGCAGACGCGCCCAGATCGGATCGAAGTCGGGATGGCCTGGCGACTTGTCCCCCGCAGCCCCCGCCGACACCCAGATCGCGCCGGCGCCGGCGGCCAGGGCGACCTCGGTCTCCTCGATGGCCCGCGCCGCGTCGTCCAGCGGAACATAGGCCACGCCCAGCAGGCGCGGGTCGGTCCCGCAGAAGGCGGCCATGGCCAGGTTGTGGGCTCGCGCCCCGGCATAGAGGCCGTCCACGCTCTTGGCCGACAGGGCCGGACGCAGGGACGAGGTGGCGAAGACCAGTTGGCTGGAGAAGCCGAACAGATCGAGCACCCGCCTGCGTTCGTCCGGGTCGAAGGCGCCGGCCGCGACCCAGCCCTTGGGCCCGGCGATGGGATTCTCGAAGGCCTTCTCCATGGCCGCGGCGTCGGACTTTCGCGCCTTGGCCCCGTCCAGCAGATCGTCGATCCGGCTCCGTTCGCGGCCATAGAGCGGCTTCAGGGCGCCCCGCACGGCCTCCTCGATGAAGGGCTCAAGCCATTCCCGCGTCTCCATCACATGGCTGTCGGCGTCGTGAATGATCCGCCCGCTGGAATAGGTCATGGTCGCGTCCTCCCGCTTCTGACAATCACACCAATAGAATCGCATCGGCGTCCGTGCAACGGGCTTTGGCCGCGATGGGCGGAAATCGTCGAATTCGGCGGTCCGGACGCGCCGCCGCGCAAGCTGGCGCTTGATCATCGCCCCGCGCTTCCGCCACGGTAGGGCCCGCGAACATCCCAAGGACCCGCCCATGACCACGCCCGAAGCGCTCGGCTTCTCCAGTGACCGCCTGCGCAAGCTCGACCGCTTCCTGGCCGCCAAATATATCGAGACGGGGAAGATCCCCTGCGCCCAGGTGCAGATCGTCCGCAAGGGTCAGCTGGTCCACCAGACGGTGCTCGGCCACGCCGACCTGGAGCGAAAGACCCCGGCGGCGGAGGACACGCTCTATCGCATCTATTCGATGACCAAGCCGATCACGAGCCTGGCCTTCATGATGCTGGTCGAGGAGGGCCTGGTCGCCCTGGACGACCCGGTCAGCCGCTTCATCCCGGAATGGAAGAACCTGGGCGTCTACGCCGCCGGGACCGGTCCCTATCTGATGACGCCGCCGGCCCGGCCGATGCAGATGGTCGACCTGCTGCGCCATACCTCGGGGCTCACCTATGGCTTCCAGAGCCGCACCAATGTCGACGCCGCCTATCGCAAGCTGAAGATCGCCGACACCCACGGCCCGCTGGACATGGACGGGGTGATCGCCGAGCTGGCCAAGCTGCCGCTGGAGTTCTCGCCGGGCGAGGCCTGGAACTATTCGATCTCCACCGACATCCTGGGCGTGCTGGTCCAGCGCATTTCCGGCCAGAGCTTCGAGAGCTTCCTCAAGGACCGCATCTTCACCCCGCTCGGCATGACCGAGACCGGCTTCTCGGTGCGCGAGGACCAGAAGGCCCGTTTCGCGGCCTGCTACAACGCCACCCCGGCCGGCGGCCTGACCCTGCAGGACGACCCGACCACCAGCCCCTATCTGACCGCGCCCAATTTCCACTCCGGCGGCGGCGGCCTGGTCTCCACCGCCCACGACTATATGCGCTTCTGCCGGATGCTGACCGGCGGGGGCCAGCTGGACGGGGTGCGGCTGGTCGCGCCGCGCACGCTGAAGCTGATGGCCTCCAACCACCTGCCCGGCGGCCAGGACCTGACCAAGCTGTCGCGCTCGCTGTTCTCGGAGGCCACCAACGCCGGGGTCGGCTTCGGCCTGGGCTTCGCCGTCACCTTCGATCCGGTCAGCGCCATGCTGCCCTCCAGCCCCGGCGAATATTACTGGGGTGGAGCGGCCTCGACGGCGTTCTGGATCGATCCGGCAGAGGACATGGCCGTGGTGTTCATGACCCAGGTCCTGCCTTCCTCCACCTATCCTATTCGGCGGGAGCTTCGGACACTGGTCTATTCAGCTCTGGTTGATCCGACGACCTGAGACTGACCAGCACCGCCTCGGCGGCCTCGGTCTCCTCGACCCCGCCCGGCGCGCCGTGGCCGGTGTCGGGGGCGTCGCCGTGCGGAATGGTGTCCAGCAGCTTCGACTTGCGCCACGGCCCCCAGCGGAACCAGGACGCCGCCATGATCAGCGAGGCGATCGAGCCCAGCGGAAAGGCCCACCAGATGGAGTCCGCGCCCAGGGCCGGCTTCAGGGTGACGGCGAAGGGGATGCGGATCACCCACAGCGAGATGACCATGGCGATCAGCGGCGGCGTCACCGAACCCGTGGCCCGCACAATGCCTGACAGGATGAAGCTCATGCCGAAGGGGATGAAGCCCCAGAGCACGAACGAATTGATGTGGATGGCGATCGGGATCGCCGGGCTGCCGGCCGGCAGGAACATCCGCAGCACCAGCGGTTCGATCATGTAGATGATCGCGATGGGCACGGCGCTGAGGATGGCGGCGTACATCACCCCGATCCCGGCCACCTTGTCGACCCGGTCCATCTTGCCCGCCCCGACGTTCTGGGCGGCCATGGAGGAGACCGCCATGCCCAGCGCCATGGCCGGCATCTGCACATAGGTCCACAGCTGGATCGCCGCGCCATAGGCGGCGGCTGTCTCGGTGCCGTAGCTGTTGACGAAGCGGGTCATGATCACCGCCGCGCCGGAGATCACGAACATCTGCAGGCCCATGGGCAGGCCCTTGGTCACCAGGCTCTTCATGATCGCCATGTCGGGCTTGAGCAGGCCCCACTCATGGCGCTTCAGCACCAGGATGGAATCCTTGCGATAGAGCCAGGCGATGATCAGGCCCAGAGTCAGGGTCTGGCTGACCAGGGTGGCGGTGGCGGAGCCGGCGATGTCCATCTTCGGAAACGGCCCGATGCCCATGATCAGCAGCGGGTTGAGACAGACCTCGAGCGCCACCGCGAACAGCGAGAAATAGAAGGGCGTGCGGCTGTCGCCCGTCCCCCGCTGCGCCATCTGCACGAAGGAGAAGAAGTACATGAACGGGATCGCCATGAAGATCACCCGCAGATAGATGATCGCGTCGCGCTTGGCCTCGGGCGGCGTCTGCATGGCGGTGAGGATGGCCGGGGTGAAGGTGTAGCCCACCAGGCCCACGACCAGGGACACGGCCAGGAAGAACATGATCGCCGTGCCGATCACGCGCTTGGCCAGCGCCCGGTCCCCGGCCCCGATGGCCTGACCGATCAGCAGGTTGGCGGCCATGGTGATGCCGAACACCGAGCCCAGCATCAGGAAGAAGATGGTGTTGGCGTTGGTCGTGGCGGTCAGGGCCGCCGAGCCCAGGGCGTGGCTGACCCAGATGGCGTTGGCGGTGCCGTTCAGGGACTGCAGCACATTGGTGCCCAGCACCGGCAGGGCGAAGGCGACGAGGGTCGGGCCGATCGGCCCCGAGGTCAGGTCAGGCATGCCTGGACGGCCGCCGGGACGGCCCCCGCCGCGCGGCATGCCGCCCGCTCCAACCGGCCGCGCGCCATCCGGCGCGGGACCTTTCGCCCCATCCTTGGTCAACGAATCCACGAACTATCCCCTCGACGGCGCCCAGCTGCGCCACCCGTCGGCCTCGCGTTGTTTCGGCGAAATTTCCGAGCGCGGCCACTCGCCCCCCGAATATGCGGAGGCCGGGCGTTTCAAGTTTAGGGGTCCCAAGCCGCCGTCTCAAGCACGGGGGTTGCGAAAAAGCGCCTCAGGCGGCGCGCCGGCTCGCGATTTGAGCCCACGGCCAAGTCCTGCTAATGCCCCCCCAAACGGGAAATCAGGTGGCAAACGCGCCGCCATCGCTTACGAAAGACCCCATGAAAGTTCTGATCACTGGCGGCGCCGGCTTCATCGGGTCAGCGGTCGTGAGACGGGCGGTGGCCGACGGCTTCGACGTCGTGAACCTGGACGTCCTGGCCTATTCGGCCAATCTGGAGAACGTGGCCGAGGTCGCGGGCTCGTCCCGCTACGCCTTTGAACAGGCTGACATCTGCGATTCCGCGGCGGTGAAGGCGATCCTCGCCCGCCACCAGCCCGACGCGATCATGCATCTCGCGGCCGAGAGCCATAATGACCGGGCCATCGACGGCCCGCTGGATTTCGTCCGCACCAATGTGATGGGCACCGCCGTCCTGCTGGAGGCCGCCCGGGCTTACTGGACGGACCTGCCGGCCGAGCGCAAGGCCGCCTTCCGCTTCCACCATGTCTCCACCGACGAGGTGTTCGGGGCGCTGGGCGAGGACGGGGCCTTCACCGAGGACACCCCCTACGATCCCAACTCGCCCTATTCGGCCTCCAAGGCCGGCGCCGACCACCTGGTCCGCGCCTGGGGCCGGACCTTCAAGCTGCCGGTGGTGATCACCAACTGCGCCAACAACTATGGCCCGTTCCAGTTTCCCGAGAAGCTGATCCCGACGGTGGTGCTGCGGGCCATGGAGGGCAAGTCGATCCCGGTCTATGGCGACGGCCGCCAGGTCCGCGACTGGCTGCATGTCGACGACCACGCCGACGCCCTGCTGACCGTGCTGCAGAAGGGTCGGCTGGGCGAGACCTACTGCATCGGCGGCGACTCCAATCTGCGCAATATCGAGGTCATCAAGATCCTCTGCGCCCACCTCGACAAGCTGGCCCCCTCCAATGTGCCGCATGAGAGCCGCATCCAGTTCGTGGCCGACCGTCCGGGCCACGACTTCCGCTATTCGATCGACGCCTCCAAGCTGAGCGCCGAACTGGGCTGGGCGCCCAGGACCCCGCTGGCCGAGGGCCTGGAGGATACGGTCCGCTGGTACGTGGAGAACCGCGACTGGTGGGAAGGCATCCGCGAGCGCGGCTTCCATTCCGAACGGCTGGGTCTGGCCACCGCATGAGCCTGCGCGTCCTGCAGTTCGGGGCCACCGGACAGCTGGCCCGCGAGATGCTGGCCCTGGCCGGCGGCGCGGTGGAGATCACCGCGCTCAGCCGCGCCCAGCTCGACCTGACCGACACCGACGCCATCGCCCGCGCCATCGGCGAGGCCGGCGACCTCGACCTGGTGCTCAACGCCGCAGCCTATACCGCCGTCGACCGGGCCGAGGCCGAGCCGGACCTGGCCTATGCCGTCAACGCCCGGGCGCCCGCCGCCATGGCCCGCGCCTGCCAGGCCCGCGCCCTGCCCCTGGTCCACATCTCCACCGACATGGTGTTCTCAGGAACCAAGTCCGGTCCTTACGTCGAGAGCGACGCGCCGGCCCCGCTGCATGTCTATGGCGCCTCCAAGCTGGTGGGCGAGATGGCCGTGCTGGAGGCCTGCGACCGCGCCCTGGTCGCCCGGGTCTCCTGGTTGTTCTCGGCCCATGGCCAGAACTTCCTGCAGATGATGCTGAAGCTGGCCCAGACCCAGCCGGTGCTCAAGGTGGTCGATGACCAGCGGGCGCGTCCGACCGCCAGCGCCGATGTCGCCGCCTTCATCTTCAGCCAGGCCCAGCGCCTGGCCCGCGCCCCGGCCGGCGCGCCCGAATGGGGTCTGCTGCATCTGGTCAATGGCGGCGAGGCCAGCCGCTATGAGATGGCCCAGGCGATCTTCGACCTGGCCTGGCCCGGCCGCGCGCCGCCGGTCATGCAGCCGGTGCCCACCTCGACCTTCCCGACCCCGGCCCGGCGCGCGCTCAACTGCGTGCTCGACACCGGGCGGCTGAAATCGGTCTTCGGCCTGGAGCTGCGCCCCTGGCGCGAGGCCCTGGAAGACACCCTTGAACAACTGGCCCCGGCCGAGGTGAGCCTATGAGACGCGGCATTGTCCTGGCCGGCGGTTCCGGCACCCGGCTGCACCCGCTGACCCTGGCGGTCTCCAAGCAGCTGCTGCCGATCTACGACAAGCCGATGATCTATTATCCGCTGTCGGTGCTGCTGCTGGCCGGCGCCCAGGAGATCCTGATCATCACCACGCCGGAGGACCAGCCGGGCTTCCAGCGCCTGCTGGGCGACGGCTCGCAGCTGGGCGTGCGCTTCGAATATATCGTCCAGCCCAGCCCCGACGGCCTGGCCCAGGCCTATATCCTCGGCGAGGAGTTCGTCGCAGGCGAGCCCAGCGTGATGATCCTGGGCGACAACATCTTCTTCGGCCAGAACTTCAGCCAGATGCTGCGCTCCGCCGACGCCCGCACGGAGGGCGCCACCGTGTTCGGCTATCAGGTCACCGATCCGGAACGCTATGGCGTGGTCGAGTTCGGCGAGGGCGGCCGGGTGCTGAGCATCGAGGAGAAGCCGCTGCGGCCAAAGTCCAACTTCGCGGTCACCGGCCTCTATTTCTACGACGGCAAGGCCAGCGAATACGCCAAGACGCTCAAGCCGTCGGAGCGTGGCGAGCTGGAGATCACCGCCCTCAACCAGGTCTATCTGGAGGCTGGCCAGCTCAATGTGGAACTGCTCGGCCGTGGCTTCGCCTGGCTCGACACCGGCACCCATGACAGCCTGATCCAGGCCGGCGAACTGGTCCGCACCATCGAGCAGCGCCAGGGCCTGCGGATCGGTTGCCTGGAGGAGGCCGCCTACCGCATGGGCCTGATCGACCAGGCGCAATTGGCCGACCTGGGCCGCGCCCAGGCCAAGAGCGAATATGGCCGCTATCTGCGCCAACTGGCCGAGCACCCGCCCGGCCGCGACGAACCCGCCGAATAGGCGCGCCCTATTCCGCCGGCGCGAGCCGGGAGTGCTTGCGGCCGTAGAGCAGATAGACGCCCACCCCGAACAGGTTCCAGACCATGAACAGCTTCTTGGTCAGGAAGGGCAGGCTCCAGAACAGATAGAGGCAGCCGGCCACCGCCAGCGGCCCGACCAGCCACCAGACCGGCGTGCGGAACGGCCGGGGCAGGTCCTTGGCCTGGACCCGCAGCACCATCATGGCCACCGCCGTGGCGATGAAGGCCGCCAGCGTGCCGGCATTGGCCAGCTCGGCGATGATCTTCAGCGGGAAGAAGCCGGCGATCGCCGCGGCCACCACGCCGGTGAACAGGGTCACCACCACCGGCACCCCGCGCGAGCTGATCGCCGCCAGGCCGCGCGGCAGCAGGCCGTCCCGGGCCATGGCGAAGAACACCCGGCTCTGGCCAAACATGAACACCATGATCACGGTGGGCAGGGCGACGATGGCCGCCCCGGCGATCAGGGTGGCGGTGAGCGGATGCTTCAGCTCCCGCAGGATGAAGGCCAGGGGCTCGCCGCTCTTGGAGAACACGTCATAGGGCGAGGCGCCCAGGGCCACGGCGGCCACCACCATGTAGATGATCGTGCAGATCACCATCGAGCCGATGATGCCGATGGTCAGGTCGCGGGAGGGGTTCTTGGTCTCCTCCGCCGCCGTCGAGATGGCGTCGAAGCCATAGAAGGCGAAGAAGATCAGGGCCGCGGCCGCCATCACCCCGCGCTTGGTCCCGTCCGCGTCCTCATGACCGGAGAAGCCGAAGGGCATGAAGGGGTGGAAATGGGCCGGGTTGAAGCTGGGCAGGGTCAGGATCACGAAGCCGGCCAGGGCCACGACCTTGATGATCACCAGGATGAAATTGACCGTGGCGCTCTCCCGGGTGCCGACCAGCAGCATGCCGGTGACCACCAGGGTGACGAGGACGGCGGGCAGATTGACCAGGCCACCTGCGCCAGGCCCCCCGGCCAGGGCGGCCGGCAGGCCCCAGTCATGGGCGGCCAGCCAGCCCTGGGCATAGCCGGACCAGCCGACCGCGACCGCCGAGCAGACCACGGTGTATTCCAGGATCAGGCTCCAGCCGACGATCCAGGCCACCAGCTCGCCCATGCCGGCATAGCTGTAGGTGTAGGCGCTGCCCGCGTGCGGGATCAGGGTCGCCATCTCGGCGTAGCAGAGGGCGGCGAAGGCGCAGACCGCGCCGGCGATGGCGAAGGACAGGATGACGGCCGGGCCGGCCAGGCCGGCGCCGATGCCGGTCAGGGTGTAGATCCCGGTGCCGATGATCGCCCCCACCCCCAGCGCCACCAGGTGCGGCCAGCTGAGCGTGGCCTTCAGGCGGTGCTGGCCGTCGCCATGCACCGGCGCGGCGATCGGCTTGCGCCGGGTGATGAAGCTCATGCGGATGTCCCCCACGTCCAGAACGCCGAGCATGAGCAGCGTTTCAGGCGGCTTTCAAGGGGCCAGCCGGCAGGAACACCCAGCGCTTGGCCCCGGAGGGAGTATTTTCTTCGCCGTTCGGCCTGAGCTCCGGTCGAATTATTCCGGCCAGAGTTCCTGGACGTCGCCCTTGCGGTTCAGCACGCGGACGGCGCGCTTGACCACGGTCAGCAGCCGCTCCTTGCGGGCCAGTTCCTCATAGGTCATGGCGCCCCGGGCCAGGCCCTCAAGCAGGAAGCGGCCGAGATCGCGGCTGGTCTGGAAACGCGGATCGGCGCCGGCCTGGGCGAGCGCCAGGAACCGGTCGCCAACCTGCAGCCGGTCGAAGGCGGCCTGGGCGCCGGCCAGCCGGGCGCGCAGCATCTTGTCGGTGCGAGCGGCGGCCTCAAGCTCGGCGAAGGCCACGAAGGGGATCTCGTGCAGCAGCGACCAATAGGCGTCGATGGCGTGCTCGGAGGCGTCGACGCCCGGGGCCGGCGGGCTGGCCGCCTGCTCGAACAGCCGGGCCCGTTCCACCTCGATATAGGCGACGGCGGCCTCGACCAGCTCTTCGCGGCTGGCGAAGTGATAGAGCATGGCGCCGCGCGTCAGATTTGCGGCGTCTGCGATCATCGCATTGGTCGAGGCGTGATAGCCGGCCTCGGCGAAAAGCCGCATGGCGGCGTCAAGAATACGCGCGCGAGTACGCCGAGACTTCGGCGTCTCCTTCGCAGGATAGGTACGGGCGTCCATAGGGACCTGATTTAGCGGGAGACCTGGGGAGGGTCGGCCTGAGAATTCCCTTACTCCTTAAGGCGCCAAGACAAAAGAGCCCCCCCAGATTTCATGAGACTGACATGCAATCAGCCTATCGGGCGGGCTATTGCTGCGCGCCACGGAGGCCAAGGTGAGCGATTTCGGAATACGCCGTTATCGGACAGTCTTCATTTCCGACATTCATCTGGGTACGCGGGGATGCCAGGCTGAACTGTTGCTGGACTTCATCCGGCACGTTGAGTGCGACACCCTCTATCTGGTCGGCGACATCATCGACGGCTGGAAGCTGCGTTCCGGCTGGTACTGGCCGCAGAGCCACAATGACGTGGTGCAGAAGATCCTGCGCCTGGCCCGCAAGGGCGTGAGCGTCATCTATGTGCCCGGCAACCACGACGACCGCATCCGCGACTTCTGCGGCGTGCATTTCGGCGGGGTGGTGGTGGCCCGCGACGCGATCCATGAGACCGCCGACGGCCGCCGCTTCCTGGTGCTGCACGGCGATGAGTTCGACGGAGTGGTGCAGCACGCCCGTTGGCTGGCCTTCGTCGGCGACTACGCCTACCGGTTCCTGATCGCCAGCAACACCCTGTTCAACCGGGCGCGGCGGCGGCTGGGCTTCGGCTATTGGAGCCTCTCGGCCTTCCTCAAGACCAAGGTCAAGAACGCCCTGCAGTTCGTCGAGAACTTCGAGGCGGCCGTAGCTGACGAGGCGCGCCGGCGGGGCGTCGATGGGGTGATCTGCGGCCATATCCACAAGGCCGAGATGCGCGACATCGACGGGATCAGCTATATCAATGACGGCGACTGGGTGGAAAGCTGCTCGGCCCTGGTCGAACACGCCGATGGGCGACTGGAAATCCTGGAGTGGGCCAAGCTGCGGCACTGGTCGGCGATCGACCGGACCCTGGTCGAACCGCGCCCGGAGGCCCTGCCAGAGCCCCTGCCCCACCCGGCGATCGCCTGAGCTTGTGATTGACAGTGCAGGTGAATTGACGACAGGCTGACTGTCATGACTATCCCGCCGTCACGCTATGTCTCCTCCCTGCGCGATCGCCAGAAGGCCGAGACCCACGACCAGATCCTCAACGCCGTCGGCCGCAAGCTGGAATCCGGCGCCCTCGAGGAGCTGAGCTTCGCCGAGATCGCCGAGGAGGCCGGGGTCGGCGAGCGCACCGTCTATCGCCACTTCCCGACCCGCGAAGCCCTGATGGGCGCCTTCTGGACCTGGCTGCAGACCCAGGCGCTCAGCCCCTCCCGTCCGGCCAAGGCCCGGGTGCGCGACGCCGTCCGCGCCGCCCATGACGGCCAGAAGCCCATGCGCATCCTGGTCGCCACCGACGCCTGGGAGCCCCAGGTCAATGGCGTGGTCCGCACCCTGACCAAGGTGATCGCCGAGATGCGCGCCATGGGCCACACGGTCGAGGTGATCAGCCCCGACCAGTTCAAGACCTTCCCGCTGCCGACCTATGCCGAGATCAAGGTGGCGGTCGGGGCCTATGAGCCGGTGCAGGAACGCTTCAAGGCCTTCGAGCCCGAGGCCATCCACATCGCCACCGAGGGCCCGATCGGCCTGGCCGCGCGGCGCATCTGCGTGGAGTGGAAGCTGCCCTTCACCACCAGCTATCACACCCGCTTTCCGGAATATGTCTCGGCCCGCCTGCCTTTGCCGCTGGCCGCCGGCTACGCCTATATGCGCTGGTTCCACAAGCCGTCGGGCCGGCTGATGGTGGCGACGCCGACCATGCGCGACGAACTGGCCCAGCACGGTTTCCGCAACATCACCGCCTGGTCGCGCGGCGTCGACACCGAGCATTTCCATCCCAGGCGCGAGGACGAGCCCGACGTGTTCGCCGACCTGCCCCGGCCGGTGTTCCTGTCGGTCGGCCGGGTGGCGGTGGAAAAGAACATCGAGGCCTTCATGGGGCTCGACCTGCCCGGTTCCAAGGTGGTGGTCGGCGACGGCCCCCAGAAGGAGGAGCTGGAGGCCAAATATCCGAATGTCCGCTTCACCGGCTCGAAGTTCGGCGAGGAGCTGGCGGCCTATTTCGCCTGCGCCGACGTCTTCGTCTTCCCGTCGCTCACCGACACCTTTGGCCTGGTGATTCTCGAGGCCATGGCGGCCGGCACGCCGGTGGCGGCCTATCCGGCCCCCGGCCCCATCGACATCATCCCCAATTCCGGGGCCGGCGTCCTGGCCGGCAGCGCCACCGAGGGCCTGCGCGAGGCCTGCCTCGAGGCCCTGCGGCTGGACCGCAAGAAGGTCCGCGCCTTCGCCGAGGGCTTCTCCTGGCGCGCCTGCGCCGAGGACTTCGTGCGCAATCTCCAGCCCTATCCCGAACCGGAGAAGACCCGCTTCTGGCGCAAGCTCCGCCGCATGGCCCGCGTGCGGCGCCGGCGGCCGGAAGCGGCTTAGCACCACAAACGAAAATCGCCGCGGGCCCTTTCGGGACCGCGGCGCTCTCCTCGGACGCGGGCTGTCGGGCCCGTGAACCTCTTTAGGCGGCGGGACGCGCCATCGGCGGCAAGGCCTTGGCCTGACCCTTTTGCGCGTCATGCATGCCGGCCGGCAGCGGGATCAGGCCGCGGCTCTGCAGATAGCCGCCCCGACCCGTGGCCGCGTCGGACACGAACTCGTTGATGAAGTCCTGCAGGCCCTGGGTCACCCCGATATTGGCCTTCTTCACATAGATGAAGAGCGAGCGGGACAGGGGGTAGGAGCCGTCGGCGATGGTGTTCGGCGACGGCTTCACGCCGTTCACCGAGGCGCCCTTGATCTTGTCCATGTTCTCTTCGAGGTAGGACCAGCCGAAGACGCCGAGCGAACCCGGGGTCTTGGTCAGGGTCTGGACGATGGCGTTGTCGTTCTCGCCGGCGTCCACCCAGCCGTCCTTGCGGAGCGGGTCGACCAGTTCCTTGAACTTCTTCTCATTGTCCGAACGGATCGCGTCGGCGGTCGGGAACTTCCGGGCGCCGGCCTCGATGGCCAGTTCGACGAAGGCGTCACGGGTGCCCGACGAGGGCGGCGGGCCATAGACCAGGATCGAATTGCCCGGCAGGCCGGTGCCGACTTCATCCCAGGTCTTGTAGGGGTTGGCCACGAACTGGCCCTGGCGCAGGACCTTGGCGGCCAGGCCGAGATAGAGGGCCTCGGTCTTGAAGGCGTAGTCGCCGCCGTCCTTGTCGGTGGCGATGACGATGCCGTCGAAGCCGATCTTGATCTGGACGATGTCCTTGATGCCCTTCGACGCGCAGGCGTCGAACTCGGACTTCTTCATCGGCCGCGAGGCGTCAGCGATGTCCGGGAAGGCGTCGCCGGTGCCCGAGCAGAACAGCTTGATGCCGCCGCCGGTGCCGAGGCTTTCGACCTTCGGGGCCTTGCGGCCGGTCTTCTTGGCGTAGTTCTCGGCCACGCGGGTGGCGAAGGGGAACACGGTGGAGGAGCCGGCGGCCCAGACATAGTCTCGGGCGGCCCAGGCGTTGGAGCCGGTGGAGAGCAGCGCGGCCGCGGCCACGCAGCCCAGCAGCGCCTTGGTCGGAAGGGTCTTCATCAGATTAATCTCCTGGTCGTCACAAGAGCCGGACTTAGAAGTCCAGCTGGGCGCGCATCTGGAATTGGTTGATCTTCACGTCGCGGCCGGGGCCGGGATTGTTGATGTCGGCCTTGGTGAAATTGGCCTGCAGGCGGACATAGGAGGTCGGGTAGTAGTTGGCCCCCAGGGTCCAGCCCGTGTACTTGCCGGCGTCCTGCGAGAGCGTCCGGGCGGCGGTGGTGCCGGCGGTCTTGTAGGCCTCGGTCAGGTCCGCATAGTCGTAGCGGGCCAGCAGTTCGACGCCGCCCAGGCCACCGGCCGTGATCGGATCGATGATCTTCGGGCGGGCGAATTCGCCCTTGGTGGCGTCGTAGTTGCGGCTCTCGCCGGTCGGCCAGAAGCTGACATAGGCGTAGCCGACCTTGATGTCGGGGTCCGTGCCCGGCGCGACCGTCTTCAGGCGGTTGACCTTGATGTCGGCGTATTCGCCCTGGACCGAGAAGTTGTTGTGCAGCCAGGCGCCCTCGACCCCGTAGGTGGTGTCGGTGTTGCCGATGCCGCCGGTCGTGTAGTAGCGGCCGGAGTCGCCGTAGTTGGTGCTGGGACGACCGGCATAGGCGAAGCCGCTCTCATCGCCATGGTTGCGCACGCGGGCGAAGGCGCCCAGGTGGACCTTGTCGGCGTCGGTCAGGATCGGGGCGTAGGTGCCGCGAACCGTCCAGCCCACCCGCTCCTTGGAGCCCGGATTGGCCGTGGAGGTGTTGTTGACGTCGGCGGAGTTGATCGAGTTGCCCTGGATCGCGCCGGTCAGGGTCCAGTTCAGGCCATTGGCCTTGCCGACCACCGAGGCCAGATAGCTGTCCGGACCCAGGTCGCCATAGGGACCGCGATCCATGAAGCTGATGAAGCGGGTCGAGGTCAGGTTCTCGATGCCGGCGGCCTTGATGTTGCCGACCATGATCGAGGTGTATTCAGTCGGCTTGAACTCGATGACCACGTCATCCCAGGCCCAGGCCCCGCCGTTCACGGCGCCGCCCTCAGCCTTGTAGGCGATGTAGCTGTTCAGCTTGCCCTCGATGCCGAGGAAGGCCTGACGGCCGCGGATGTTGGAGGTCTTGTAGTCGGAAAGCGGCGCTTCCCGGTTCACGTCCTGATAGACATAGTCCATCAGCAAGCGGCCGCGGACCTTGAACTGGACGTCGTCATTGGTCCATTGCGGCGCGCCCTTCCAGGCGACGGTGGTGTCCTGAGCGCTGGCGGCGGTGGCCCCCAGCAGGGACACGCAAAGCGCAACGCTGGCGCAGAGCGCGATCTTGGTCGTCATTTTTAGGATCCTTGTGGCAGTCCCCGTGAGCCCGTTCAGGCTTAGGGGGCGGCTTACCGAGGTCCCGTGACGGTCCGACCAAACTTATGTGACGGCTCTTTCGAGCTTATGTGACAGTTTTTCTGCGGCGAAGGCGCGAAGCCATCGAGGGACGGCTGGCTGTTCGCCGAAATCCTTATGAATTCATCAGCTTGACAAGCCACGCACCGGGCGGCGCCCTGCCCCCCGCCCGCGTGGCCTGGAAGTCACACACCGGCCTCAGAGCAGGCGGGCGCGGATGGTCTGGCTGAGCAGGTCGATCAATGTGACAGCCACGACGATGACGATGGCGATGGCCGAGACCTGGGCATAGGCGAAGCTGTTCAGCGACTCGAACAGCGTCTGGCCGATGCCGCCCGCCCCGATCAGGCCCAGCACCGTCGCGGACCGCGAGTTCGATTCGAAGCGGTAGAGCGCATAGGAGCTCCACAGCGGCGCGACCTGGGGGATCACCCCCCAGACCACTTCCTGCAGGGGCGTGGCGCCGGTGGCGCGGACGCCTTCGACCGGGCCCTTGTCGATGGACTCCACGGCCTCCGAGAACAGCTTGGCCAGCACGCCGCCGGTGTTGAGCGCCAGCGCCATGACGCCGGCGAAGGGGCCCAGGCCCACGGCCACGATGAACAGCATGCCGATCACCAGATCCGGGACCGAGCGCAGCAGGTTCATCAACAGGCGCATGGGCTGCTGCAGCCAGGGCGGCGAGACATTGCGCGCACAGGCCAGGCCGAAGGGAATGGCCAGGATCACCGCCAGCGCCGTGCCCCAAAGGGCGATCTGCACCGTCAGCCACATCTGGGAGACATAGAGCCTCCACAGGCCGAAATCGGGCTTGATCAGCTCCTGGCCGAACTGGCGCATATTGTCCGAATTGGTGAACAGCATGGGCAGGCGGCGCATCTCGACCGGGCCGAAGGCGACGGTCAGCATGACGATCACCCCGCCCCAGACCAAGAGGTCGGGCATGCGCTGGGCGAGGCTGCGGGTCGGCGGCGCGGGGGTGGCCGAGGTCGGGGCTTGGGTCATCCGGCGTCCGGGTTGGTGGCGCGGTGCTGGGCGGCCTTGGCGCGGATCGCGTCCAGCGCCTTCTGGGCGGCGGCGATCTTGGCGGCGTCCCCGCCCCGGCGGGCGTCAGCCAGGGTCTCGGAGGCGTCCATCTCGCGGACCGGGT